>CAZYHP010000010.1:27418-45844 GCA_964647135.1 uncultured Rhodanobacteraceae bacterium | reverse complement strand
ATCGTTCTCCGTGTTCGCTGCACATTGCCGATGGCTGGTCGCCTCGTGTCCTGCAGTCGATTGGCAGGAAGACGGATCGACATCGGTCAGCAAACCGGATCGCCGGTTCAGCTTCCGCTCGGCTGCCGGCCTCCGTGGGGCAGGATCCCCTACGTGGCAAACGCTGACAGCCGGTGCCTGCATGGGATGCGGCGGCGCCCTGGCGGCCGCGACGGCCCATTCGCGGGCCTGGGGACAGGCTCACCGGCCGACCGGCACGAGTCATGGCCGATCGCGCACCGGTGGCGACAAGGTCCTGGCGCGCAGCAATGCCGGCGGCATTGCCCGGCGGGATCAGTTGAACCCGTCGGCAAAGATGACGTCCGTGGCGGGTGCCGCGATTTCGGCGCCGTAGCGCCCCAGGTAGGCGGTTCGTGCGGTGCCTGTCAGGTACATCTGCGCATCGAAGTAGTTGTCGGCGTCGAGATTGTCGAGGTTGAGAAGGATGCGATGGCTGGGCCACGTCCGGGGTGCCAGGACATTGCGTTCGGTGATGACATTGGCGTCCGGCATGTTGACCAGGTTGTCGCCTTCGAAGTTGAAGCGATGGCGCAGGGAATTCCGATACAGCCAGACCGGCGTTTCCGGGGTCCAGGTGTAGGCGGCCTGGCTGGAATTCGTGAAGACCTTGATGGCACCGTGGCGGCCGTTGGCAAAGTCATAGGGCGTGTGAACGGTGTTGTAGGCGAACTCGATGTTGCGTGCCGCATCCATGCCGAGGGCCGCGCTGAGGTTTCCGGGCGATCCCCACTCGTTGCCATCGCGGAAGTCGTTGTCGCGGACGGTGATGAACTCGTTGGAACGTTTGATCCAGAAAATCGCCCAGGTGGACGGGTCGGCGGTGATGAAACGCGCGTTCTGCGCGCGGTTGTTCTCGATCACCGAGTAGTGCAACTGATAGGTGCTGGTGAAGATGCCGTTGTCGCCGCTCAAGGTGTTGTTGACGATCGCGACATGGTTCCGCGGGTTGCCCTGGTCGGTGAACATGATGATCGACGAATTGCCGAGGTCGGCATTGATCGGGTTTCCGTGGAAGCGGCTGAAGTTGACGTCGTGCAGGGTGACCCGCGCGGTGTTTCCCCAGGCGGTGATCATGTGGATGTAATTGCCGTGGTCCTGGAAGAAGTCGATGTGATGCCGGTGTTCCAGGTTGGCGAGGTAGAAGTCGGGCGCAGTCAGGCTGATCCGGCCTTCGTAGGCTTCGAGCACTGCATCGGCACCAGGTTTGCCGACCCAGACCGCCGGTGTGTGCCGGAAATCACCGCGGTTGATGGCCAGGTCGCCGCCGGAATGATTGCCGTCCATCGGCACCACGCCACTGAGGTAGACGCGGTGATCGGTGAATGCCGTGCCGCCGTCGTGGATGCGCTGGATGGTCCGGAACGGCGAATCGACTGTGCCGCTGCCGTTGAGGTCATCACCGTTGTCGGCATCGACGAAGACCCAGCCCTCGGTGCCAACCTTCAGCGTGATCTGCAGGTCGAGGCGCTGGCCATCCTGGTCGTCGACATGGAGGTGGATCGGATAATCGCCGGGCTGCGGATTGTCCCAGTGGAGCAGGCCGTAGTCGGGCGTACGCTCGTGGACGATGAAGCCGTCGGCAAGGCGGCGTGCCAGCTCGCTGCCGATGGCCAGCCCGTCGGCGCCGCCGTTGTCGTCGAGCGTGAACCGGAACGGCCAGGCGCCGCCCTGGACGACGATGGGGATTTCCCAGCGGATGCCGGGATGCGCATTGCGCGAATACGCCCAGGCGGCAGCCTCCGGGCGTGGATGCACCAGCGTCATCGGCATTTTTGCCGTCACGTAGTGGCCCGCGGGCAATTGCCAGCTCCCCGGGTCGGTCCCCGCCGCGGCCGGTGTTCCGCCCAGGCAGATGCCGGTCAGGACAAGGAATGTTGCGGCCAGGCCGCTGCGCGCTGAAATCAGGCGTGAATCCATCATGGTTTTCCCCCATCAACCAGCGCGGACGATAGCAGCCGCACAAGGGACTGTCCGCTCAGCGGGACGCGACGACGCTGAGCCTGCGCGACGAGGGGACGGGACCGGCAATGGCCGTCGTGGCCCGTCGCCGCATCTTTCGCCGTGGAGCCCGATGATTGCGGCCCCTGCGTGTCGAGGATCCGTCCATGGTGAATTCACGTCTTGATACCGTTGCGCAGTGGCCTGTGTGGCCGCTCGTCTGCGGCGCGGCCCGTGTCGGCGATGCGGGTAGAGACCGGCGTCACGGTCTGGCATCCCACTCAATCATGGCCGCGCCTTGCAAGAGACGGGACGCTGTGAAAGCACGCATGCCCGCGTCGATGCGGAGTGACGTGATGACGCCCGTTCCCCGCTGGCCAGACCCATTCGGCATTCCGCGGTGGCCGCGCGTCCGGTGCGCTGCGCGGCCGGGGTCGATGACATGAGCGGCTGTGCGGCTCGATGGCTGCTGACAGGTTTCCTGGTCCTGGCCGCGGGCTGCGCAACGGTTCCGGAGCAGGCAGCGGGGCTCTCGGCCGACGTGAGTGGATCGTTCGGCCGCTGGCGCGTGCGGGATGCGGTGGCAATCCGCGACGACAGCGGCATTTCACTGGCGTTCTCACACTTGCGATTTGACCGGCCGGGTTGGGTGGATGATGCCGAGTTCGCGCTGGACGACCTGCAGCGCGTCATCGGCAATGAGTTCGACTACTCGCCGCAGTGGCAGCTGAGACTGGGGGACAAGGGTGAGCTTCTGGCGTCGCGCAGCCGCTACGGCGACTACGATGCAGCCTGGCTTCCGCTTGCGGACCGCGAGGCCGCGTTTGAACTGCGTGCGCTGGAGCCCGGACGCATCGCCGGTTTCCTGAGGATCGACGATCCTGCCGATCCGGTGCGGATCGAATTCGACCTGCCTGTGGTGGAGCTTGGCGCACTGCCGCGCCCGGGTATCCGCCTGCCGGCGGACGGCGGCGATCCGGGGCGCTGGCTGCTGGCCCGGTCGAGCGCGGTTTGGAACGGCGATCTGGATGGCTTGTTGCGATTGATGTCACCCGCCGAGCGATCCAGTGCCGCGGGCGGCTTGCGTTTCGATCCGGTTGACGTTTTCGAATATGTGCCGGGCGACATCGAGACCAGTGGCTCGTCGCTGTTCATGCTCAAACAGCGCATGTCGATGCCCCAAATCGAACGTATCCTCGGCGGCTCATTGCACGTCGATACGGCCTGGGTGGACTTCGCAGGCAGTGATGGCGTGATCGCTCCCGCTTCCGTGACCGGCACTGCGGTGCTGCGCCGCGACCGCAGGGGGAACTGGTCGATCGAACGGATCGTCACCCACGAGAAGGCACCGGGCGTCGCATTCGAGGCGCCGGCGCGCGACAAAGGGGCAGGGGTGAAGAAAACCGTCGCCGGCGAGGGCGGTGCTGGCGACGTGCCACGTCGCGTGTGCTTCGGCCGGAATGTCCTGGTCAATGGAAGACCGGTCGAGCCCTCGTGCAAGCGGGCAGGATCGAATCCGGCCGAAGGCAGTCCCTGAATCCTCGGCCGTTGCCGGGGTGGATCTGTCGAACGTACGCGTGACAGTGGCGCGACGGGCAGTGGGCGAGCGCACATGAGGGCGCGAACAGGCAGGTCAAGCACTGCGCCGTGGGCCAACGCGGCGATGCCGCGCGGTTCGAAGTGTGATGTCCGACAGGAGCCGGCGTGACCGCTGGCGTGCCGCGTTTTCCGAAATGTCGGGAAGGTGTGCGGGATCGCGGGCTTGCGCTATCCTCAACCGGCACACCATGGAGCGCGTCCCGATGGGAGATCGAGGTCCAGGCCGGATGTGCACTATCGCCTTCGCGGTGATGGTGGTGCTGACGACCGTGCTGGTGGCCTGCGGAGGACGTGGGGGGCAGACGCAACGCGAATTGCGGGTTGGCATCTACGACAATCCGCCAAAGGTCTACTTCGACGAGCGCGGCCGGCCGGCAGGGCTGTTCGTCGACCTCGTCGATGCCATCGCAGCCCGGGAAGGCTGGCGCATTCGCTACCAGCGCTGCGACTGGGAAGACTGCCTCCGGCGAATCGAACACGGCGAGCTGGACTTGATGCCGGACGTCGCCTGGACCGAGGGCCGCGCGGCTCGCATGGGCTTCCATCAGGTGCCCGTGACGTATTCGTGGTCGCAGGTCTATCGGCCACCGGAACTGCAGGTCCAGGGTCTGACCGGCCTGGCCGGGCTGCGCGTATCGATCCTGAGCGCCAGTATCCAGGCCGGCGAGTTGACGAAAGTACTGGGCGGCCTCGACGTGCCCTGGACGCCCGTCTACACCGCCACCTATGACGACGCGTTTGCAGCCGTACGCGATGGCGAGGCCGACGTGGCGGTGACCAACAATTACTACGGCAGCCGCGTCGCACGCGAATACGGACTGGCGGAATCCACCATCGTCTTCAATCCGGTGACGCTGTTTTTCGCTGCGCCGAAGGGCAGGCACGTCCACGTCCTGGAACGTATCGACCATTGGTTGCGCCACTGGCAGGCGGAAGAAGGCTCGGTCTATTTCGCCGCGATCGGAAGGGCCCTGGCCCAGGCGCCGTTGACCGTGATGCCGCGCTGGCTGGTGCCGGCGATGGCGGCGGCGGGCATCCTGATCGTCCTGCTAGGGGTCTTCGCGGCGGTTCTGCGTTGGCGCGTCCGCGTTGCCCGGGCGGCAGCCAGTGGCGCCCTTGTGCGCCTGGAGCACGTACTGGAAACGAGTCCGGTGGTGCTGGCACTGGCCATCGAACGCGCCGGCCAGCTGGTTGCCGAGTGGGTCAGCCCCAATGCGACCCGCCTGTTCGGCTTTACCGCCGAGGAGATGTTGGCGCCGGGATTCTGGATGAGCCGCGTTTATCCGGATGATCTTGCACCGCTGACCTCCTCAGTGGCCTGGTTGAAGGAGCAACCGCTGCTCGGCCGTGAGTACCGCATCCTGGATGCCGGCGGCGCCATTCGCCATGTCCGCGAGGAGCTGCGCGCGATGACGCGTCGCGAGGGCGAACCCTTGCGTGTGATCGGTACCTGGACCGATCTGACGGAGATGCGCGCCCGGGAAGCGGAACTGGAATACATGAGCCAGCATGACGTGCTGACCGGCTTGCCGAACCGTGCGAAGCTGGAGGTCGTGCTCGAGGCGGCGGTGCGCCAGGGCGAGCCGCGCTGGGTGCTGGTGATGGACGTCGACCGCCTGCAACGGATCAACGATACCCTGGGCCACGCCATGGGAGACGAGGCCCTTCGCGTGGCGGCGCAGCGTCTGGCCCGCGTTCTGCCGGAACAAGGTTTCCTCGCCCGTATCAGCGGTGACGAGTTTGCCGTCGTGCTGCCGGCGGAAGGCACGCAATTCGACGCCGGTGCCGAGAGCTTCGTGCATGCGGTGCAGGGCACGTTTGCGGCGCCCCTGCTGGCGCCGGAGCACATGGCGATCCTCACGGTCAGTATCGGCGCGGCCCGCAATCCGCATCACGGCGAGGATGCCGCCAGCCTGCTCAAACATGCCCAGCTGGCAGCTCACGAGGCAAAGCGACGGCCGCACGTGCCCTATCTGGAGTTCGACACCTCGCTGTCCGAAGGCGCGACGCGACGCCTCCTCATCGACAGCGCGTTGCGGGTGGCGATGGCGCGGCGTGAATTCAGCCTGCACTACCAGCCGCAGGTCGATCTTTCCGATGGGCGCATGCTCGGCGTGGAGACGCTTCTGCGCTGGTCCCATCCTGAACTGGGGCTCGTGCCGCCAGACGAGTTCATTCCGATCGCGGAAGAGAATGGCCTGATCGGCGAGATCGGCCTGTGGGTCCTGCGCGAGGCGACGCGGCAGTTGCGCGCCTGGGACGACGCCGACATCAAGGTGCCGATGCTGGCGGTGAACTGTTCGGTGCGCCAGTTGGATCCGGACCGCTTCCCGGCGCAGGTCCGGTCGATCCTTGCCGCCGCGAGGCTGGACTCATCGCGACTGGAACTGGAGATCACCGAGTCGATGCTGATGCAGGACCCCGATCGCGCCATCGCCGTGCTGAAGGCGCTGAAAGGGCAAGGTGTTCGCCTCGCCATCGACGATTTCGGTACCGGCTATTCCAGCCTGGCCTACCTGCGCCAGCTTCCCGTCACCCGCTTGAAGATCGATCGCGCGTTCGTCAACGGCATCGGTCAGCACGGCAGCGACGAGCAGATCTGCCGAGTCGTGATCGCGCTTGCGAACAGTCTCCAGCTGCAGACGCTGGCCGAGGGCGTCGAGCACCCGCATCAGGCGGAATTCCTGCTGCGCGCCGGATGTTCGCTGGCCCAGGGTTATCTCTACTCGCCGCCGCTCACGCCAGACGCGCTGGAGGCGTGGATCCTCCGCGGCAATCGGCGGCCGGAGCGCGAATCCACCGGTTAGGGGCCGCCGGATCCAGCCCCTCCTGCGACCTGCCTGGCCGCGTCGTGGCGGCCCTGATGCAGTCCGGACCCTGGCACCGCTGGTCCAGTCATGGCGGCATCCTTCGCGCGCCTTGCGCAGTGGCCGTCTCCGTCGCAGGTCCAGGTGCTGGCCCGGCCATCGCGGAGTGTCGCTGGACCGGGTTCAACGCCAGCCCGGGTGTGTTGCGGCCTGCCGGATCCACGACTCGACCTCCGGCGCCTGGGCTTCCTCCAAGGTGCGGATCTTGATGTAGCGGGAGCCTTCGCCCTCGGGTGGCGGCGGATCGAAATGTGCCCCGGCGAAGAACACCAGGTTCACGGAAACGTCGTATGCCACCATCTCGATCAGCCAGCCCCGCGACGCGTCGCCGTAGTAAGCCTTTTTCCATTTCACGGCGAACAGCGGGTCACGGATGCTCTGGCGGATCAGGCCGTCCAGATGGGTGACGATGGGCTGCAGTCGCGGCATCGCCTGGACGATCCACTCGGCGATGACGCCGTGGTCGGCTGCAGGTTCGGGTGCCTTGCGGCGGGTGCTGCCACGCATGGGCATGTCACGCTCCTGTCCGGTCGGTTGGCACCGATCATAGGTGCTCGACGGCGAAAGAAGCGTAGCCGCGCATGAACAGGCCTCTGGGAAAACGCGATGGTCGACCGCGCGACCTCACGTCGAAAATAACGTCCATCGGCCGCGGCGCCAGCCGGGATGGGTTCCTCGGGCGGGAGGAGGCGAGCCCCCCCCGCGTTGCTCAGTTGCTGCGCGAACGGGGGGCTTCGACGGCGGTGCTGAACATGCCGTCTTCGTCATACAGCTCGATTTCGCCGTTGCGCATCAGCCGGGCGTAGGTGTAGCGCCACGCGTTGCTGCAAACCTGGATATGGCCGTTATCGAGCAGTCGGCAATTGATCACGTTGCCGAATCGATCCAGAAGGTTGAGCTTGAGCATGAGGTTGATCACAGTCTTGATTCCGGGAGGTTGCCGGCACATGCCGGACGATGCGAATGATCCGGGTCGCGCTGTCCAGTTCGCAATATGGCAAATGTGTCAACCCCTGCGCACTGCGACGCCAATCACACTCCACTTGAAAACAATTGTCACAGGGCACAGGCAATGTGGACGTCGTTCGGACATTCGTCAGTTTCGGCGCCCGGCCCGCATTGGATCGTCACGCAGGGCGGGCACTGACCGCGACGTGCCAGGGATGGGCTGGACCCTGCCGGTTCGGGTGTTAGTTTGGACCGGCAAGCCAGCCACTGCCCACGGAGCAGCACCATGGAAACCGTCGAACTCCATCGCGGTCGACTGATCGACCATGTACAGATCGTCGTCCGGGACTTCGCCGCCAGCCGCGCCTTCTATGCGGCCGTGTTCGAGGCGCTCGGCGTACCGCTGGTGGACGGCGGCCCGGGATTCTGCTGGGCGGACGAATTCTGCATCACCGCGCGGGACAGCGAAGCCGCATTGGGCGTGCTGACCGGGCGGACGCACGTGGCGTTCCAAGCCGCCAGTCGCTCGATGGTGGAGGCGGCGTACGCGGCTGCGCTGGCGCATGGCGGTCGCGACAACGGGGCGCCCGGCCTGCGTACCTATCACCTTGACTACTTCGCGGCCTTCGTCCTGGATCCTGACGGCAACAACATCGAATTCGTCTTCCATGGCGTGGCCGAACGCAGCGCGGATTCGGTGACGATCACCTTCGAGGGTTGAGGGCTGGGGCGGTCGCTGTCGCGATCGTGGCTGCTGTTGCGAGCACCGGTCGCGGCCAGGCCGAGCGCCGGGCGGCAGGCGGGTGGGCGGGGCAGATGGGCCGCGGGGACACGGACTGGCCTGTCCTGCAATCGAGACTGTCGCGGACGGGCTGTCATGCGCCCGGCCATGCGGACGCGTGGAACGCGTCGGCTTGCCGGGCGTTGCCGCCATCAATTCTCGATGCGACCGTCCACCAGGCTGATGGTGCGGTCGCAGGTGTCGGCCAGCCGGGGATCATGGGTGACCAGCAGGACCGCGCAGCCGTGCGTTTCGTGGAAGCGCCGGAAAAGCCTGAATACATCGGCGGCGGTTTTCGTATCGAGGTTGCCGGTGGGCTCATCCGCGAGCAGCAGGGCCGGTCGCGTGACCAGTGCCCGCGCAATGGCCACGCGCTGCTGCTGGCCGCCGGAGAGTTCCGTTGGCTTGCGGTCCAGGAATTCTTCCAGGCCGACGTCAGCCAGCAGACTGCGCGCGCGCTGGACGGTTTCGGCGTCGGGCCGGCCATGGCTGACCATCATCGGCATCATCACGTTTTCCAGCGCGGTGAAGGCACTGATCAGGTGGTGGAACTGGAACACGAAACCCAGGTGTCTGCCCCTCGCCGCAGTGCGCTCGTGGTCGTCCATGCTGCTGGTCGGCTTGCCAAGAAGGAACAGCTCGCCGCTGCTTGGTGTGTCGAGCAGGCCGATCTGGTTGAGCAGGGTGCTCTTGCCCGAACCCGACGGACCGACCAGGGCAGCGAAATCGCTGCTTTCCAGATGCAGGTCGATGCCGTGCAAGACCTCGACCTCGTTCGGCTGTCCCACGTTGTAGGACTTGCGCAGGCCCTTGAGACGCATGACTTCACGTGGCTCAGCCATAACGGATCGCCTCCACCGGATCGAGTCGCGCCGCACGCGAAGCCGGCACGGCAGCCGCCACCACGCCGGCCACCGTGGCCAGTGCCATCGCGGCCGGGATCAGCGATACCGGCATTGCGATATAGAACAGGCCCGGGCCGAAATTGTTGAACAAGGCGACGAGACTCCACCCCGCCAGTGCACCGATGGTCGAACCGATCAGGCCGAGCACCGCGCCCTGTACGAGGAATACGCGCAGCATCTGGCCGCGACGCGTACCCATGGCGCGCAGGATGCCGATCTCGCGCGTGCGCTGGCTGACGCTGACGGCGAGCACGCTGGCAATGCCCAGTGCCACCGAGATGGCGACGAAGAAGCTGATCATGTTGGTGGACATGCTCTGCGAGCTGAGGGCGTTCATCAGTTGCGCGTTGCTCTCCATCCAGCTTTCGGCATGGGCGCCAGTCAGTCCGGCAATCCGGGCCGCGACCCGGTCGGCGGAAAAGAGTTCGTCGACGGTGACGTCAATGACGGTGACGCTTCCCGGCAGGCCGAGCAGCGATTGAGCCTGTTTGAGATCCAGGTAGACGTAGCGTGCATCCAGCTCGCGTACGCCCAGTTCGAAGATGCCGGCGACATTCACGATGGCATCGCGGCCATCGCCCGCCTCCAGGCGCAGCTTGCCTCCGGTGCGCAGGCCGAGATTGCGCGCCAGCTGTCGACCGATGACGGCGTTGCCGGACCCGACATCGAGGCGCCCATCGACCATGTTGCGATCCAGCGGGATCACGCGCAGGTAGCGCGCCAGTTCCATGCCGACCAGGGCCACCGATTCGACGGCGTCGCCGCGGCGACCGAAAGCGGGGCCGGACACCACGGGTGACACGGCGCTGACCTCGGGCAGGCGCTCCAGGACATCCCGGACCTGCTGCCAGTTGATGATCGGTCGCAGCGTCTGCGCGCGTCGGTCCTCCAGCACCAGTTGCAGGGTGCCGGCCGCGGCGGGCGCGATGCGATTGAATTCGTCCGGCGCTTCGACCTTGATGTGTGCCTGGGTGCCCAGCGTGCGTTCGATGATGTTCGCCTGCAGGCCAGCGATGAGGGCGACCACGAAAACGATCACCGCCACGCCGACGGCGATGCCGACGAGGATCAGCAGCGTCTGCGCCATGCCCTGGCGCAGGAAGCGCAGGGCGATCGTGGTCTCGATCCACATCGCTCGGTCCGTCAGTCCAGGCGCACGGGCAATTCGCCGCGCGTCGAAGCGTCCTGCGTCGGTGCCGGCTGGCCTTCGATGCGCACCCGACGGCCTTCTTCCGGCAACGATTCCGCCGCCAGCGCACCGGCGGCGATGACGACATCGCCCGCGCGAACGCCTGCCAGGACTTCACTGGCGGCCAGTCCGCGCAGTCCCAGCCGGACATCGACATGCTGTACGCGGCCATCGCGCACGACGAGCACACGGGCCTGCGCGCTGCCGTCGCGGTCGTCGACCAGCGCATCATTGGGAACCACCAGTGCCTGCTCGCGCTCGCCCGTCAGGATGGTCGCGGTGACGGTCATGTCCTGGCGCACGAAGTCGGCGGCCGGGTCGATGCGCAGGCGCAGGTCGACGGTGCCGCGTGTCGGATCGATGCCGGGCGCGATGTGATGCACCGTTGCGCTGAACGGGCGTTCCGGGAAGGCATCGGCAATGCAGGTGACCGGCTGGCCCACCGCGAGCCGACCGAGATTCTTTTCGTCGACCGGCACCAGGATCTCGCCGGGTGCATCGCCGGCGATCACCAGCAGGACATCACCGGGGTTCACGGTATCGCCGGGCTCGACGTGTCGACTGAGAACGGTGCCGGACACGGTGGCGCGGATGTCCGCACGGGCCAGGGCGGCTTCGGCGGCGGCGACTTCGTCCCTCGCCTGGGCTTCACGGGCGCCTCCGTCCAAAGCCGCGACCGCGAGGCGCGCCTGCTCGGCCGTGGCACGTGCGGTGATCACCGCCTGGCCCGACTGTTCGACGTCTTCGCGCGAAATCACCCCGCGCTCGCCCAGTTCGCGTCGGCGTGCGAACTCCTGTTCCGCCTGCGACACCTGCGCACGGGCCAGGCGAAGCCGCGCCTGCGCATCCGGCAACTCGGCCTGCCGCAAGGCGGCGAGGGCGGCCCGGGACTGGTCGCGGCGGGCCTCCAGGTCGCGTGCACGCAAGCGCACGAGCAGGTCACCCGCCTCGACACGATCACCTTCCATGACTGTTCTTTCGAGTACGAGCCCGGAAATTTCCGCACCGACCTGGACTCGCGAGGGCGTTGCCACGCGCCCGGTGGCGACGACATTCTGGACCAGCGGGCCGGACTGGACTTCATAGCCCGGCAGTTCGGGACCGCGGATCCTGCCGATGCCCCAGGCGACGAGCAGGGCGGTGAAGACAAGCGTTGCGATGAACCAGCTGCGCCAGCGTCTGCGGGGTTCGGCCATGGGTCATGGATCCTCGGATCGGAACCGGCATTCTTGCGCAATCGCCTACAGGCGAACAGCGCGCCTCCGGCCGACGCCGGGCCGTCCATGCGCGGCGGAAAATTCCCGTTGGTCCTTGTTGCGAACGAACCAGCCGTGTGAACGGCCGCGACCGCGCACGTCCCTGCGGACGCGTTGGAGGCCAGTCCCACCGTGGTTTCACACGGCGATGCCGGCAAGAACCAGCGCATTGCGATCCGCATGGAACGATAAGCGGAACACAATCCGCGCTGAATATTCCGTTCAAGAACCGGGTCGCCCAGTGCATTCGGCACGACACAAAGCAAAACATCGCAAACATTGGTGTCGCAAGGGATTTTTGTGGCGGTGGACGCTTGCGGGGCTGCCCGTCTTGCTGGATGCTTTGCATGCCATTTCATGAAAGTGGCGTAGTTGTGGATAAAGGCAATGGTGATGATCGACAACGGGTACGGTCCTGTTCGTTCTGCTGAACAGGCATACGTGGCATCGGGTCGCAGGGCCATCCGACGTCGTCGGCGTGCCCGCCCTCCGTTGCCGAACAGATCCAGGGTGGCCTCGCTGGCGGCGCGGGCGTTTGCGCCATTGCGCGAACGGATGCAGGAAGACTTCCGCCTTGGCGTTATCCTGTTCTGCGGCCTGGTCTCGGTCGTGGCCCTGGGCTGCTTCTCGATCTATCGCTTTGCGCGCGGCGACCTGCTGCTGGGCGCGGTCGACGCCTCATTGGTGATGACCATTGTCGCGGCCGCCGTGCATGCGTGGCGAAGCGGCGACAGCCGAATTGCCGGTTGGGTCAATATGGGGGCCAACACCCTCGGTTGCATTGTCGTGGCTGCATTGGCCGGAACCACCGGCCTGTTCTGGGCCTACAACGCGGTCGTGATGAACTTCTTTCTCAGCGAGCGGCGCCCGGCGGTCATCGCCAGCATGGTGCTGGTGGTGGGGATTGCGCTGATGCCGATTCCCGGCGTGGAGCTGGCGCAGAAGATCAGTTTCTGCGCGACCTGTGCGCTGGTGAGCATCTACGCCTTTATTTTCGCCACCCGCGCCAGCGGACAGGCGCGTCGGCTGAGCCTGCTTGCCGTACGTGATCCGCTGACGGGTGTCGGCAATCGCCGCCTGTTCGATGCCGACCTGCTCCGCGCTTTCCGGGAAGCGCAGGAATCGGGAACACGACCGGCGGTACTGGTGATGGACCTTGACCACTTCAAGCGCGTCAATGATCGTCATGGTCACGATGCCGGCGACCGGACGCTGGTTTCTTTCACGGAGATCCTGCGCGCCGGGCTTCGCCAGAATGATCGCCTGTACCGGATCGGTGGTGAGGAATTCGTCCTGCTGGTACCGGACAGCTGTGAAACGGGTTTGAAGGTGTTGCTGGAGCAAGTGCAAGCCCTCGTGCGCGCCGGCCTGCGCAGCCCCGACGGGCCCGTCACGGTGTCGATAGGCGCCGCCTTGCTCGCCGCCGATGAAACCAGTGCCCAATGGCTCGCACGTGCCGACCAGGCGATGTATGCCGCCAAGCGCCGTCGCGACTGCAGCGTGGTGGCGGATGAGCCGGCGCCTCCGGGGATGGCCATCTGAACAGTGATTCCCGCCACCGACGCCGCCAGGTCTCTGGCGGATGTCGATGGGATCACGTCCGGCCGACGACCGGCATCGCCCTGGCCCATTGCTGTCGGACCGGTTAAGGTCGCCTCATAAATATCTGTATTTTAAAGAAGTTTTCGGGACGTTCGCCCATGGATCAGGGCGGCGTTCGAAAACCATCCGATCCTCCATCCCGGCATTGTCCGGTCGCTTGCGCGGGATCGACTGCGACCTCCTCGGATCGCGCTGCCCGTCTTCGCTCACTGTCGCGCGCACCGCCCTGGTGCCCATGACCACCCAGCGCCGCGTCCGGGTCCACGCCCCGCACCGGCGCAGCGACCGGTTTATGGCAGGCCGCCACCTGCCGTCGAGAGGCTCGAGGCCATTCGTCCCGATCCGTTGACACCGCAAGGCGGTACGGTCGATGCCTCGCAACGCCCGCGTGTGCTTTCAGCCAGTCCACGTCGGCGCGGGTGAAGATCTCGCTTGGGGCTGCCTGGGGCCGCCTGTTTGCACCGGGTTGCGGCGATGTAGCATTCGGGCTGGTGCCGGGCATCCGGCCATTCCACGACCAGGCCGATTCCGCGCGGTGGATTCCGCGCGCTCTGGCCGCCGACCACGGATCCCGACCATGCGCAACGCGTTACAGGAACAACTGCTGAAGGCTGGCCTGGCCAGCAAGGGCAAGCTCGACCAGGTCGTCCGGGAAAAGGCGAAACAACGCCAGGGCAAGGCGCCGATGGTGCCGGACACCGCGCGCCAGGACGCCGAACGCCGCCGCCAGGAACAGGTCGAGCGCGATCGCGCCCTGGCGGCGGAACAGAAGCGCCTGGCGGAATCGCGCGAGCGCCTGGCGCAGGCCCGCCAGATCATCGATCAGAATCGCATCACCGTGCGTGGCGAAGACGTGTATCGTTTTGTCGACGGCCCGGTCATCCGGTCGCTGTTTGTCGACGCGCCGACGCGTGCGCAGTTGTCGCGCGGCAGCTGCGTCATCGTGCGCGCGGGCATCGATGGCTACGCGCTGGTTCCACGCGAAGCCGCAGACAAGGTCGCCAGCCGCGAACCGTCGCTGATCGTCGTCGACCACGCCCGCAGTCCGGATGAAGGGCAGGGTGGGAGCGGCGACAGCGAAGACGACCACTACAGCCGCTTCGTGGTGCCCGACGACCTGGTCTGGTAAAGCCGGGACGTGCTGTATCCCGATCGCGGTGCGCTGCCATGCCACGCATGCGCACCGCGGTCGGGCGCGGGGAACGCTCGACGAAGGGGGTCGCTTAGGGTTTCGCCGGAATCCCGTATCCCGGGAACAACGGGCGGCATGACTCCCGGCGGTATGCGTCGTGTCGCTGCCCGTCCGTGACGCGTCCGCCGGCTTGCCGGGGTCGGCATCAAGTTCGCCCTGTGGCCGCACTCGCGACTTCAGCGTTGTCGGCTGCAGAGCAGGTTCCGGGCTGGGAGGCGAAGGACCGGGTCCGCTCAGGTGGAGGCGGGCGCCGCCATCATGCGCTCGAACTGCGCGAAGATATCCGGATCCACCCGCACCCCACGTTCGCTGCGGAGGATGTCGAGGGCAACTTCCGGCGGGCGCGCCGTGACGTAGGGTCGGCGGGTCGTCATCGCATCGTAGCCGTCGACGATACTGATGATGCGCGCGCCGAGAGGAATGGCGCCGCCGGCGAGTCCATCGGGATAACCGGTGCCGTCGAAGTTCTCGTGATGGTGCCGGACCATGGCGGCAATGTGGCTGGCGTCCGGTCGCGGCAGACGGCTGCAGATCAGCGCGCCAGCGGGGGCATGTGACTGCATCAGGGCCCACTCCTCGGCATCCAGTGCGCCGGGCTTGAGCAGGACGCGATCCGGAATGCCGATCTTGCCGACATCATGGAAGCGGGCAGCGATGCGCAGGGCGTCGATGTCGCCAGGCGAAAGATCGCAACAGGTGGCCAATGCGACGCCGAGGGCTTCAACGCGGCTGCAGTGCTGTCCGGTATAGGCGTCACGAAGCGTCAGCGCCGTGCTGAGCGGGCCACGCGAGGCGTGGTGGTGTACGGACATTCATGAAGTGTAGTCAGGCTGTTGCGGCGATTGCAATCGCTTGTTTCCGGGTATTTTGCACGAGGGTATTTCAGCTTGAACGATGGCTTGCCGCGGTCGCAAGATCGATACGATCGCGTGCAGCCCTGGTCGCGACCTTGTCCCGGATATGCATCTGCGCTTCAGCTTGCCTGCATTAGCGTGGTGATTCCGGCCGCGTCCCGTTCCGCCGGGATGGCACCGGTATGTCAATGGAGGATTCGCCATGGCCCTGTCCGAGGTCGAGATCAGTAACGCAGGTCGTCCCTGCATCGTCAGTGTCGGCATGCATCCGCTGCATGCGTTGCTGCTGGGCGCCGCCCTGGCGGCGTTGATCGGCACGCTGGCCGCAGATATTGCCTATGCCTGCACGTACCAGATCCAGTGGAGCAACTTCGCCGCATGGCTCCTGGTGGGTGGGCTGCTCTTCGCGGGCCTGGCGCTGGTGTGCGCACTTCTCGGTCTGAGGCGCATTCGCCGCACGCGATTTGCCGGGCTCCACCTCCTGCTCTGGATCGCGACCTGGGTGATCGCCTTGTTCAATGCGCTGAACCATGCGCGTGACGCCTGGGGAATCATGCCCGGCGCGCTGGTGCTGTCGGTGGCCATGGTCATCACAGCGTTGGCCGCCACCGCAGTCGGCCTGGTGCCGCGCACAGGAGCAGAGCCATGAACAGATCATTGCATCATGCGCTGGCCGGCACAGTCGCTTTCGGTGTGCTGCTCGCCGCATGCAATCCGCAACCCCAGCCGCCGCAGTACGGCGCCAATCCGCAGCTGCCGGAGCCCCGCCGCGGACTGTTGCCGGAGATGGTCATTGCGCGGCCCACGCCCTGGGGTGACCGCGTTCCCGAGGTGCCGGCGGGTTTCGAGGTGCGGGCCATCGCCGGCGACCTGCTGATTCCGCGTCAGACGTTGCTGCTGCCGAACGGCGACATCCTGGTGGCCGAAGGTCGTGGCGGCAATGCGCCGGCGCTCAAGCCCAAGGATGTCATCGCCGGGCCCATCAAGGCCGCCGGTACGACGCAGGTCGAGAGCGGCAATCGCCTGACCCTGCTGCGCGACGCCGATGGCGATGGTGCCTACGAACTGAAGACCGTCTACGCCGACAACCTCAATGCCCCTTACGGACTGGCCCTGATCGGCAGCGAACTGTTCGTGGCCAACCAGGACGCCGTGGTCGTGTTCGATTACCGGACGGGACAGACGCGCGCGGAGGCGTCGCCGCGCACGCTGACGCGCCTGCCCTCTGAAATCAACCATCACTGGACCAAGGCCATGACTGCCAGCGCCGATGGACGGTTCCTCTACGTCGGCATCGGGTCGAACAGCAATATCACCGAACGCGGCATGTTGGCGGAGGTGGACCGTGCGATGGTCTGGCAGATCGATGCCAGGACCGGCATGCACCGGCCGTATGCCACGGGTTTGCGCAATCCTACCGCGCTGGCGATCCAGCCCGGTACCGGCACCCTGTGGACCGTGGTCAACGAGCGTGACGAGATCGGCCCTGACCTGGTTCCGGACTTCCTCACCTCGGTGCGCGATGGCGGTTTCTACGGTTGGCCCTGGGCGTACTGGGGCCAGAACGTCGACGCACGCGTCCGGCCTTCGAATCCGGAAAAGGTCGCGCAGTCGATCACGCCCGACTACGCACTCGGCTCGCATGTGGCCGCGCTGGGTCTGGCGTTCTCGGTGCCTTCTCTGGGGCCCGAATTCGCCGAAGGCGTCTTTGTCGGTGAACACGGCAGCTGGAACCGGTCGCAGCCCGTCGGCTACAAGGTGGTGTTCGTCCGCTTCCGCAACGGCATGCCGGTGGGTGACCCGGTCGACTTCATGACCGGCTTCCGTGACGACGACGGCAGTACCCGCGGCCGTCCTGTGGGGGTGACAGTCGATCCGCGTGGTGCCGTTATCGTCGCCGATGACCTGGCCAATATCATCTGGAGGGTGACCCCGACCGGCGGCATCGGCCCCGCGCCAGCGCCGCCCGCCGAGTCCGACAGGGCGGGTGCAGGGTCCGAGCCCTCCATCGAGGCCTCTGGCGTACCCGTGACGGACGATGACGAGAGCGGCGCTGCCGATGGGGATTCCAATCCCCAGAGTGGATGATGTCTGCTGCGATCGACGCGTGCAGGCATCGAACCTTCGGATCCGAAGTCCGAGGCAGAAGCGCGCCGCATTGAACCGGCCCGTGGTGGCGGTCATCGCCGACGGCTGATTGCATCGACCGGACAATCGGATCGGGCATACACAGTCAACCAAAGCCGGGGCAACGGCAGGTTGCGCTGGCCCCTGGCTGTCCGGATCGCTGGGCCATTACGACCCACCCCTGCGGCGTGTCGATATGGGCGTCGGGCAACGTGGCTTGCGAATTGACGCTGCGTGTCACGGCCGGCGCTGGTCTCCGGCGACATTGCGTCGAAGTCGCTGGTGCGCGGAGCGGACATCCTGATGTGTCGATGCCCGCGGCACCGACGCCGTCATCCAATGAATCAATGAATCGGTTGCCGCGTCGATGACGCGGGGACCGCGGTCTTCAACCCTGGTCCCCGGCGTCGGTGGCGACACGCGCTTGCGCTGTCGCGATCATCAATCGTCGCTGCGATGATCGCGTTTGCCCTGGTTCCGGCGATTGGTGACGCTGTTGTGTCCCTGGATGGCACGCCCGCGCATTTCGCCCAGATGAAGGGCCTGGGCTGCCATCCTGGCCTGCTGGCTGACGTAACCGTGATCGGCTTCCGCTGCGCGCGATGCGCCCGGTGGCTCGATCGGAGTTGGCGCCTTGGCAGACAGTTCAATGGAGCCGAATAGCAGGTGCGGTTTGTGCGCAGTGTCGTCGTTCCGGCCTGCCGGGGTCGTACCTTTGCCTGCTTCGCTGCGGCTGGCCGCCGTTCGACGCGCCGCAGCCTGCCGGGAGGTCGGAGACGGAATCCTGCTCGCATGGCCGGTTTGACCGGCGGTTGCAGTGGGCGCCGACTGCTTCGTACCGGACTTTGCCGGTGCAGCCCTGGACGTGGCCGCCCTCTTTGTCCCCGCCTTCCCCGTGGCAACCTTCTTCGTGGCGGACTTCTTCGCGGTGGTTTTCGTCGCAGCGGTCTTCTTCGCAGCGGTCTTCTTCGCGGTGGCCTTCTTCGCAGCGGTCTTCTTCGCGGTGGCGTTGTTCGCAGCGGCCTTCTTCGCAGCGGCCTTCTTCGCGGCGGACTTCTTCGCAGCGGTCTTCTTCGCGGTGGCGTTGTTCGCAGCGGCCTTCTTCGCA
>CAZYHP010000010.1:0-27318 GCA_964647135.1 uncultured Rhodanobacteraceae bacterium | reverse complement strand
CTTCTTCGCGGTGGTCTTCTTCGCAGTGGCCTTCTTCGCGCCACCCTTCTTGGCGGTTCCACCTGAGCTGGCCGAGGACGTCAGGCGTTTACGCTGCGCCTGCAGCCGATCCAGGACTTCCGAAAGCAGGTCGGCCTTCAGCGCGGTGCGCTCGTTCGCCGTGCCGCTGAGGCCAGCCTTGCTTCCCGTGCGGCTGCGACTTGCCAGTTTCTGCGTGCGCAGCCTGTCGCGAGCCTTGTCGCGCAGGGCTCGCGCCTGTTCGATGTGACGACGTAGGGTCTGCACATCGAGATCGCGGGCGTGTTTGGCGGCGCCGGCGTCGTACAGGGCCAGTTCCTTGGCTGTAAGAAGCTGGCTGGCTTTGGTGCGGGTGGTAGCCATCATGGTCTCCTGTCGGTCAGGGCGACACACACGCTGCAGGCCTGGGCCGCTGAACGCGGTGCCGGTTCATCAGGCCGCCGAAGATGGCAGCATGATCGGGTGCGCAGGGATTCAACGATGTGGGATCGCGCTGCACCGACATTGCGGCACATGCCCCAGACGTGAACACGCATCGATCACTGACCCGGGGTCCCGGCATCGGCGAGACACGCTGCGAATCCGGTTGCGAGCCACTGTACGTCAGGCGAAAGTGCGTTTCGTGAACACTTGCCTGCTGCCTGGTGCGGCGAAGGCGTGAAATCGCGGTCGCTGCACCCGGTATCGCGGGGAACTCCGCCGTTGCAGGTCGGGTCTGCCAAGGACCACACGGCGGGAGTCGATCATGGCGAACAGGGGTCTGACGGTATCGGTTCTTTTTCTGGCCATGGCAGTGGCGGAGGTCGCGGCGGCCGAGGGCGTTCCATCGGCGAAGGTCAGCTACGACGACTATGTACGTCTGGTCGCCGAGGTGGAGCCACACCGCGCCCGGCGCCTGGTCGACCTCGATACGTTCCTGGCCATGGCTGCGCAGCCCGGTGTCGTGATTCTCGACAGTCGCCCCCGGTACCGGTTTGAGCGTCTGCACATCGACGGTGCCCGCCATCTGGAGTTTTCCGATTTCACGAGCGAGTCACTGGCCACCGTCATTCCTTCGCCGGACACGCCCGTGCTGATCTATTGCAACAACAATTTCGCCGGCGATCCGCCCGATTTCCCGACCAAGGTGGCATTGCCGCCGGCATTGGCCGCTGCGCGTGCGGAGGATTCAGCGGACAGCCCTGTCGCGACGCCACTGATGCTGGCACTGAACGTGCCGACCTACGTCCATCTCTATGGCTACGGTTACCGGAATGTCTATGAGCTGTCGGAGCTCGTGGCGATGGATGACCCTCGGATCGTATTTGCCGGGAGCCGGGCGGGGCAGGTACAGCGGTGAAAACCGGATCTCCTCCGCCGCGGGCTGGCGGGACGGCAAAGTACCTCGCTCCAGGCTGTCAAAGAACGTGATGGGCATCACGCAAACACCGCCGTTTGCCACCGGAAATCGCACGCCAGCCGCAGGTATGTGATGAACCGCACACATTGAAACCGGAAATGTGTGTTTCCAAGACACACATGTGTCTGAAATGCTGCTAACGTCGCCCGCGGTCGGGAATGGTTCTGCGTTTGTTCAGGAACCGCGGGTTTGGGAGAACCCTGACGTCCAGACCAGGACAAGGATGGCCTGCGTACCGGTCAGCTTGGAAGAGTCGGCCGGAGATCAAGCCACAACTCCGGAGGGTTTACGTCAATGCAGCACCTTCATGTCCGCGGCACCGTTCGTGGATTGGTTCTCGCCTGTACCCTGACGCTGAGCGGCGCCGTCCTGGCCGCCGACCATAACGATTACGAGCGCATCAACCTGGCCGCACTGGAATCCGGCCAGCAGTACAATGGTTTCATCGTCCACTTCCGTGAACATACCCGCGCCGCGGCCGATGCGGACGCCGTGCGCGGATACCTGGATTCGACCACGCGCGCGCTGGGGGGCAAGGCGCGACATGTGCGTCGCCTGGCCGCTGGCGGCGACCTGATCGAATTCGACTCGGCTTACGACAGCCGCAGCGCTGCCACCGTGATGGAAGCGCTGGCCAACCATCCCGATGTCGCCTACGTCGAACCGAACGCGTGGATGCACATCGCCATGACGCCGAACGACACCCGTTACGGCGAGCAGTGGCATTACTTCGAGGCGACCGGCGGCCTGAACCTGCCGCTGGCCTGGGACCTCGCGAATGGCAGCGGCGTTGTCGTCGCCGTGCTGGACACCGGCAGCACCAGCCATGCCGACCTCAACGCGAATGTCGTGGCCGGCTATGACTTCATCTCCAGTTCGGCGACGGCACGTGACGGCAACGGACGCGATGCGAACCCGCAGGACGAAGGCGACTGGTATGCGGCGAACGAATGCCAGGCCGGCTGGCCGGCGTCGAACTCGAGCTGGCATGGCACCCATGTCGCCGGCACCATCGCCGCGGTCACCAACAACAACAGTGGCGTTGCGGGTGTGGCGTTCGGCGCGAAAGTGCAGCACGTGCGCGTCCTCGGCAAGTGCGGTGGCACACTGGCGGACATTGCCGACGCAATCGTCTGGGCGTCGGGCGGCAGCGTGTCCGGCGTTCCCGCCAATGCGACACCGGCCAAGGTGATCAACATGAGCCTGGGCGGCAGTGGCACCTGCGGTAGCACCTACCAGAATGCGATCACTTCCGCCGTCAACCGCGGCTCGGTCGTGATCGTCGCCGCCGGCAACGAGAACACCAACGCCAGCAACTCGCGTCCGGCGAACTGCAACAACGTTGTCGCGGTGGCCGCGGTCGGCCGCAACGGCGGGCGGGCGTCCTACTCCAACTACGGCGCCGTCGTGGATGTGGCGGCACCTGGGGGTGGCGGTACCGGTGTGCTGTCGACGCTCAACACGGGCACCACGGTTCCGGGCTCGGCGAGCTATGCCTTCTACCAGGGCACGAGCATGGCGACGCCGCACGTGGCCGGCGTGGCAGCGCTCATCCTCAGCGTCTCCAGCAAGTCGCCTTCCGAAATCGAGACGATCCTGAAGAGCACGACTCGGGCCTTCCCGGCAACGTGCTCGCAGTGCGGTACGGGCATCGTTGACGCGCTGGCCGCAGTGCAGGCGGCAACGGGTGGCGGTGGCCCCGGTCCTGGTCCGGGCGTGCTGAGCAACGGCGTTCCCGTGACCGGTCTGTCCGGTTCGGCGGGTACGGAGCTGCGCTATACGCTGACGGTACCGGCGGGCGCCAGCAACCTGGTGTTCCAGACGGCGGGAGGCACGGGTGATGCCGATCTGTACGTGCAGCACGGGTCGGCGCCGACGACCAGCAGCTACAGCTGTCGTCCGTACCTGTCCGGCAACAACGAGAGTTGCACGGTGGCCAGTCCGGCCGCGGGCACCTGGCATGTGATGGTGCGTGGCTACAGCGCCTTCTCCGGCGTCAGCCTGACCGGCAGCTACACGGCCGGTGGTGGCGGTGGGCAGTCGTTCTTCGAGAACACCGCCGACGTGCAGATCAGCGACCTGCAGACGGTGGAAAGTCCGATCACCGTCAGCCGCAGCGGCAATGCCCCGAGCAACCTGAAGGTGGCGGTGCGGATCATCCACACCTATCGCGGCGACCTGGTGGTGAATCTGGTGGCACCGGATGGCAGCACTTACCTGCTGCACAACGGCAGCGGTGGCAGTGCCGACAACCTGATCGGTACCTACACGGTGAATGCGTCCAGCGAAGTGGCGAACGGCGTATGGAAGCTGCGCGTCTATGACCGCTACAGCGGCGACACCGGCTACATCGACAGCTGGAGCCTGCAGTTCTGAGTGCAAGACGTGCCAGGCGCGGCACCGCTAACGCGGACCGCGTCCTGGCCTCCTGTTAACACGCATTGGAGTTGGATTCATGGTGAGTTTCCGTATTGCCGCGCCCTTGATTGCCGCCGCATTCTCGGCGAATGTCGCACAGGCGAAAGCTGTTTCCTTCGATGAATCGCTGGTCGAACCACAGCTGAGCACGCTGCTGGCCGCCCCCGATTTCGCCAAGCTGTCGATGGAAGACAGCAAGAGTGCGGGTGGTCCATGGCGCTATGGCGTGCAGATCCCGGTTGATGGCGTTCACGTTGACGGCAGCAGCAAGCGCGGCCTGGACTGGCAGGTGCTCGCCGACGGGCGCCTGAGCTGGACGTGGCGCCTGAGCGCGCCGGGCGCCAAGACGCTCGACCTGCACTTCTCGGACCTCAGCCTGCCCGCGCGCGGCGAGTTGGTGCTGCGTGGTGAAGGCGAGAACAATGTCCGACGTATCGGCGCCGAAGAATTGGCCAAGGACGGCGGTGAATACTGGACGCCGTACGTCGCCGGTGAAGTGGTCGACGTGCAGATCATCGTGCCGGCCAATGCCGCCCGTGACGTGCGCATGCAGCTGTCGTCGGTCACGCACGGCTATCGTGGCCTGTTCGAACACGTCGATCCGATGCAGAAGTCGGGCTCCTGCAACGTCGACGTCGCCTGTCCGGCCGGCGCTGGCTGGCAGGACCAGATCGATTCAGTCGGCCATTACACCTTCAGCCAGGGCGGCAGTTCGTATGTCTGCACCGGTACGCTTGTCGGCAACACCGCGCAGACCACGACACCCTATTTCCTGACCGCCAACCACTGCGTCAGCACGCAGACCGTCGCCAGCAGCGTCGTCGTTTACTGGAATTACCAGAGCAGCACCTGCCGGACGCCGGGGTCCAGTTCCAGCGGTACGCCGTTGTCGCGTTCCATCGCCAGCCACAGCCAGAGTGGCACCACGTTGATGGCGAACCACGCGAACAGCGACTTCGCGCTGCTGCGCCTGAACGCGAATGTCCCCACAGCTGCCAATCCGTTCTTCTCCGGTTGGGATGCCAGCGGCACGACGCCCAGCTCAGCCGTCGGCATCCATCATCCGGCCGGCCATGAGAAGCGCATCGCGGTCGAGAACAACGCATTGACCATTACCGGTTACGGCGGTGGTTCGGGGTCGACGCACTGGCGCGTGATCGACTGGGACCAGGGCACCACCGAAGGCGGTTCTTCCGGATCCGGGCTGTGGAACCAGAACAAGCTGCTCGTCGGCCAGTTGCACGGCGGCTCCGCTGCCTGCGGCAATGACCTGTCCGACTATTACGGCCGGGTGTCGGTGTCCTGGAATGGCGGTGGCAGCAGCACGTCGCGCCTGCGCGACTGGCTGGCACCAGGCAGCTCGGCGACGACGCTGACTGGCTATCGCACGGGGGGTGGCGGTGACCCCGGTCCTGGTCCGGGCGTGCTGAGCAACGGCGTTCCCGTGACCGGTCTGTCCGGTTCGGCGGGTACGGAGCTGCGCTATACGCTGACGGTACCGGCGGGCGCCAGCAACCTGGTGTTCCAGACGGCGGGAGGCACGGGTGATGCCGATCTGTACGTGCAGCACGGGTCGGCGCCGACGACCAGCAGCTACAGCTGTCGTCCGTACCTGTCCGGCAACAACGAGAGTTGCACGGTGGCCAGTCCGGCCGCGGGCACCTGGCATGTGATGGTGCGTGGCTACAGCGCCTTCTCCGGCGTCAGCCTGACCGGCAGCTACACGGCCGGTGGTGGCGGTGGGCAGTCGTTCTTCGAGAACACCGCCGACGTGCAGATCAGCGACCTGCAGACGGTGGAAAGTCCGATCACCGTCAGCCGCAGCGGCAATGCCCCGAGCAACCTGAAGGTGGCGGTGCGGATCATCCACACCTATCGCGGCGACCTGGTGGTGAATCTGGTGGCACCGGATGGCAGCACTTACCTGCTGCACAACGGCAGCGGTGGCAGTGCCGACAACCTGATCGGTACCTACACGGTGAATGCGTCCAGCGAAGTGGCGAACGGCGTATGGAAGCTGCGCGTCTACGACCGCTACAACGGCGACACCGGCTACATCGACAGCTGGAGCCTGCAATTCTGATCGCGGGTTGACTGCACACGTGCATGGTGTGGTCATTTGAGCCCTGTTCCGGTGATACCGGGACAGGGCTTTTTTCTGCGTCCACGTCTGGACTGCGACGCTGCGGACTACGTCAGCGCGGCAGCTCGAAGTCGTGGAAACCGATGCGGTCAGGGTCCCCGGCGAGGCGCAGGATCGCGAAGTCCTGCCCACCCGCGGGCTCGACATAACCGGCTGCCAGGAGGCGACCGGAGGGTTCGACAGCCGCGGCGTAGGCCTCGTCAGTCGGATGGGCCAGGCTGACGATCACCCGCCCCTGGCCATCGCCGAAGCCTGAATCGGGCGAACCGTCGGCATTCACGCGGGCGACGAAGAAGTCCTTCTGCGGCGTACCCGAGGCCGCGTTGATGGCATAACCGGCGGCAACGAGCCGGCCATTGCCCTGCAGCGCGAGGCTGGCCGGCTCGTCGTGGCGCGAGCCGTCGCTGAACTTGATGGTCGTGCGGCCGTTGCTGCCGAAGGTGGAGTCGGTGCTGCCGTTCGCGGCCAGGCGCATGAAGGTGATGCCGCGGTCGCCGCCCGTACCGACGATGGCGAGACGACCATCGGCGAGCACGCGCGCCCCGGTAATCGTGTTGAGTCCGCTGTGCACGCCGCCCGCAACCGACCACTGCAGTGTCCTGCGTCCCCCGATACCGAAGGTCGGGTCCGGTAGTCCATTCGCGGTCAGCCGGGCGACGAAGGCGTTGTTGGCCGAGGCGGTGTAGCCCACCACGGTCACGCTGTCGTCGGCGGGAAGGCGGCCGCGCTGGTCGAGTGCGATCGCGGTGACGTAGTCGCTCTGTTGCGCCGCGACGAAGTTGTCCAGGACGACGATGCCGGACGGGTCACTGCCGAAGCTGGTATCCAGCTGGCCATCGGCGGTGAAGCGCATCACCGCGACACGGTGGTAATTGAAGCCGCCGGCGGGACGCAGCGTCCGACCGGCGACAATGATTCTGCCGTCCCGCTGCATGGCCACGGCGATGCCGTCGTCATGGATCGTGGTTCCGCCAAGATCGACGATATTCCAGCCGGTGCGACCACCCATGCCATCGGGTCGCCCGAACGAGGTATCCAGTTCGCCGTCCGGCGTGAGTTTGACGATCGCGACGTCGGCATGGAACTGCGGCGACAGATTGCCCACGGCCACGATGCTGCGCTCCGGCAACACGGTCAGCGCATGGGCCGCATCGACGCCACCGCCGATATCCAGTTCGAAGTGTCCGTCATCGCCGAAGCCGGGGTCCGGCCGGCCGTCGGCCAGGAAACGGGCGACGACGAAGTTCGCCGAGCTGCCGGGACCACTGATGTTCGGGCCGACCACGTAGCCGGCGGTCAGCATGCGCCCGTCCTTCATCGGCACGATGGCGTGGACACGATCGGTGGCGTCGTGGAAATCGTGAACGATGCGGCCCCCGATCCCGAAGTCGGGATCGGGGGAACCGGGGGCCTGGGCTAGACCGAGGCTGGACGTCAGTGCAAGGAAAAGTCCGGTTGCAAGACCGGTGATCGGGTGCGGCATGGGGCATTACTCCGGGAAACGGTTGTTCGGGGATGACGACCGGGGCTTGCGCCGGGGTCGTCGTTGCTCTCGAATGCGAACTACGGGCCGGGGGTGGCATGGCCTATCAGGTAGACACCTTTCTGTTCATCCGGGATTTACGTGAGTGAATTGAGCCGCTGGTTACGCCTGCAGGAACTGTTCGACCGCGCCGCACTCCTCGATGCTGCGGCGGTGACCGGCTTCCTTGAACGTGAGGAGGCCGACGCAGGCATTCGCGCCGAGGTGCTGGCCTTGTTGCAGGCGGATCGCGGCGGCGATGCGCTGGAAGGCATCGTCGGTCGCATCGCCGATCATGCGCAGCTGGACAATCTGGAATCGGGGACGGTGGTGGGTCCCTGGCGGCTGCTCGACGAACTGGGCGCCGGCGGCATGGGCACCGTCTTCCGTGCCGAGCGTGCCGACGGCGCCTACGAACGCATTGTCGCCATCAAGTTCCTGCGCGGCCTGCCGACACAGGACGCGGCCGAAAGAATGCGTCGCGAGCGCCAGATCCTGGCCGACCTGGATCATCCGAATATCGCTGGGCTGATCGATGGGGGCACGACGGGCGAAGGGCAGCCCTATCTGGTGATGGACTACGTGGAAGGCGAATCCATCGTCGACTTCGCGCGTGGTTGCGACATCGACCAGCGCCTGCGCCTGGTCGCCGACGTGGCGCGGGCGCTGCATTTTGCGCACCAGCACCTGATCGTGCATCGCGACCTCAAGCCGGCGAACATCATGGTGCGGCGGGATGGCGTGCCCATGCTGCTGGACTTCGGCATCGCCAAGCTCCTGGAGGCGGACGCGTCCGACGATCCGGGACGCACGCAGGCCTGGTTCACGCCCGGCTATGCCAGCCCGGAGCAGCGCCGCGGCGAGCCGGTCAGCACCGCCAGCGACATCTATGCGCTGGGCCAGGTACTCGCCGAAGTCCTTGCTGGTGTCTTTCGTGCGCCGGATGCGGAGGGCGTCGTCACCGTGCCCAGTGCACGCGGACTGAAGGGACTGCCGCGACCACGCTTGCGTGAGCTCGACGCCATCGTCGCCCATGCCTGCGCACCGCGTCGCGCCGCCCGGTACCGCTCCGCCGAAGCACTGGCTGACGACATCGACCGCTATTTCCAGCACAAACCCCTGCGTGCGGCGCCGGCGCGACCCGGGTACCTGCTGCGCAGTTTCCTGTACCGTCATCGCCTGGCCGTGGCCGCCGTGGCGGTGTTCGTGCTGGCGATTGCGACATTCGCGTGGCGGCTGGTGATCGAGCGCGATCGTGCCCTGCAGGCGGAGGCGCTGGCGCAAGCCAACGCGACGATGGCCGAACAGGTGGTCGACTATCTGGTCTCGCTGTTCGAGGCGGCGTCGCCGGAACAGGCCGGCAACCAGGCGATCCTGCCTGGAGAGCTGGTCGATCGCGGCCGCGAGCGCATGGCTGAACAACTGGCCGACCAGCCAGGCCAGCGGGCACGGCTGCTGGGTGTCCTGGGCCGGATCGACAGCGAACTGGGCCGGTCCGAGCAGGCGGTGGACAGTCTGCGCGAGGCCATCGCGCTGGAAAGAGCAGCCGGCACGCCGGTGCACGTGGTCGGTCACCTCGTGTCGATTGGCATGCTGGAGAACCAGAACGAACGACCAGCCGCCGCAGCGGAAGCGTTCACGGAAGCCCTGGGGTTGATCCGCGACGGCCAGGGCGGCGCGCCCGATCATGCCAAGGCGCTCGGCGGCCTTGCGCTGGCGCAAGTGCGACTGGGGCAGGGCGAGGAGGCGCGTGTCTCGGCGGCCGAAGCCCTGCGGCTTGCAGAGTCGGTGAGCGGTCCGGACAGCGAACTGGCTGTCGAGGCGCTGCAGGTCGTCGC
Source organism: uncultured Rhodanobacteraceae bacterium (assembly GCA_964647135.1). Classification (GTDB taxonomy): domain Bacteria; phylum Pseudomonadota; class Gammaproteobacteria; order Xanthomonadales; family UBA2363; genus Pseudofulvimonas. Next base: position 17,980 of record CAZYHP010000010.1, on the reverse strand, counting down.
CGAAGTCGACAGCCGCACCGGTCATGGCGAAGCCGCCATTGCCGCCGCGTCGCGCGCGCTGGCCATCGTGCGTTCATGGCGGCCCGGGCGTGCGCAGGACATCGCCATCGCCATCGGCTTCCTGGCCAATACACACGTGCAGCAGGACGAATATGCCGAGGCGGTGCCGTTGTTGCGCGAGATGCTGGCACTGCGCCTTGAAACGCTGGCGCCGGACAGTGCCTGGGTCATCACTGCGCGCCACAATCTCGCGCACGCGCTTTACCTGCGCGGCTGGACGCTGGAAGCGCTGCCCTACATGCAGGAGAACGTCGACTTGTTGCGCGCGCGCGGTGAGGACGACACGCCTTCCTATCTGGTGGCCCTCAACAACATCGCCTCGCTGCACGAATCCACCGGCAATTTCGAGCGCTCCATACCGCTGTTCCGCGAACTCTACGAAAAGGCCCTCGCTGCATCCACGGTCAGCGTGGAACCGCGGTTGTACCAATACCGGCAGAATTACGGGCGTAGCCTCATGCTGGCGGGTCATCTGGCCGAGGCACGGCCGCTGCTGTGGGCGGATATTCCGAACGCTGCCGATCCACAGACGAACGCGACCGAACGGGGTCGCCGGCATCTGCACAGGGGCGAATGGTTGCGACGGAGCGGGCGCCCTCTTGAAGTCGAAGAGGCGCTGCAGGCGGCGGAGCAGGTCTTTGGCACCATTCTCGAGAAAGGCCACCCGCGATATGCCGCGGTGATGCGCGTGCGCGCGCAGGTCGCGCTGGACCTGGGCCGGCCCGCGGAGGCCATTCCAGTGCTTCGGGAGACGGTGGAAATGCTGCAAACGGCGATCGGCCACGATGCGCCGGCGACCATGGAGGCGCGCGCGCTCCTGGCGCGCGCACTGTTCGAGTCGGGCGCCCGTGACGACGCGCGCAGTCTGCTTGAGGACGGGTTCCAGGCGCTGGAACAGCGCTTCGTGCCGCAAGCACCGATCCGCGGTGAACTGGCGCGCCTGCGTGCGGATCTGCGGCGGTGACACGGCCCCATCGCGCCGCCCCGATCCTGGCCAACGGGGATCCGTCGGCGGCGCGCAGGCCAGGCCTGAGCCTGACGGCGGCGCGCGCGCTGCATCTGTCGGCGCAGGGTCTGCTGCGTGCACCGCCGCGTCGCGCCAGCCCGTCGGATGTCCTCGCGGCCATCGAGCGGATGCAGCTGCTGCAGATCGACACCATCAATGTGGTGGCGCGCAGCCCCTATCTGGTCCTGTATTCCCGCCTGGGGCAATACGAACCCGCGTGGCTGGACGAGTGTCTCGCTGCGGCCCGCATCTTCGAAACCTGGGCGCACGAGGCCTGCTTTGCACCGATGTCGGCGTGGCCGTCGCTGCGCCAGCACGCTCTGGACAAGGACAACCACTGGGCCATCCGTTCGGCACGGCGCAGCCATGGGCAGGACCAGCGAGGCATGGCGGCCGTGCTGCAGCGCATCCGTGATGAAGGGCCGCTGCGCTCGGCGGATTTTGCCGACGGTGATCGGCCGCGTGGTGGCTGGTGGGGCTGGAAGGACGAAAAGCGCTGGCTCGAGGCCTGGTTCGCGCTGGGCGAATTGATGGTCGCGCGTCGGGAGAAGTTCCAGCGCGTGTATGACCTCAGTGAGCGTGTCCTGGCACGCGCCGGCATCGATCCAGGCACCCAGACGCCGGTTCCGGCACACGAATCACGCCGCCGGCTCATTGCACTCAGCGTGAAGGCGCTTGGCATCGCGCGACCGGAATGGATCGCCGACTATTACCGGCTGGGCGGGCGCGTCCACCGTGATGAACTCGATGAACTGGTGTCGGCCGGCAGCCTGCAACGTGTCACGGTGCGGGGCTGGGACGACGGGGCCTACGTGCATGTCGACCATGCCGCACAACTGGAGGCCGCCGCAGCCGGTCGCTTGCGCGCAAGCCGGACGACCTTCCTGTCTCCGTTTGATCCGGTGGTCTGGGATCGCCGTCGCGCGCGGGATCTGTTCGACTTCGACTATCGCCTCGAATGCTATGTGCCGGCAGAGAAGCGCCAATTCGGCTATTTCGTGCTGCCGATCCTGCATCGTGGCCGCCTCTGCGGGCGCATGGATGCCAAGGCGCATCGCGACGACGGCGTCCTGGAGATCCGCAGGCTGGATCTGGAGGAGGGTGTGTCGGCGGAGGCGCCGATGTGCCACGCCATCGCGGCCGCCTTGCGGGATTTCGCGCGCTGGCACGGCTGTGAGCGCATCGAAATGCTGGCAGGGGCGATGGCGCGGCGGATTTCAAAGCCCCTGGCAGCGGCCATTCGTACGGCGATGAAAGGCTGATACGGATCGGTTGCCGTTTTCTAGGCGTTCGAACTGGATGTCCGAGGCACGCACCTCATGCCAGGCAACGAAAGACGCCGCCCGGGGGCGGCGTCGTCGTGTCGATGGAATGGACGGGATCAGCGCTCCTGGCGCGACCGGTCGCGGTTGCGGTTCTCGGAACGCTCGCCGCTGTTGCGGCTCGGCGGGTCCGATCGCTCGGCATTCCGGGCCGGCGAGCCGCGCGACTCCTGCGGCGCGCTGCGCGTCGCCGGCGGCGTCGTGTTGCGCGGAGCCGGTGCGACGCGCACATCGCGTGCCGGCGCGGACGGTGCAGAACGCACCGCCGGCGCAGGTGCGGTGCGAGGTTCCGATCGCTGCGGCGGCATCGAGCGGGCCGGCGGCGTTTGACGGCTCGGCGAGGTCGCCCGGGGAGCCTGCTGCGGCGCTGCCGGAGCCATGCCGCGCGCGGGAGCCGCGTTGCGCTCACGCGCGGCCGGCGCTGCATTGCCGGTCGAGCGCTGCTCACGGACAGCCGGCGCGGCCTGACCCCTGGGGTTCGCCGGGGCGCGCGAGCGCGGCAGCGGAATGCCCTGCTCGGGCTCCGCCCGCGGCGTCGAGGCGCCCGACGAGCGCGAGCGCGGGTAATCCGAGGATGGCAGGCCACGGCCACGGGGTTCGGTAGAAGTGGCGGGTGCCGCGGGTGCCGCGGGTGCCGCGGGTGCCCGGGTGCGCCCGGTATTGCCGGCCGGCACACCGCGATCGGCGGGCGTCGGTGCCGAACCGCGACCTGTCGCAACCGCCGGTTCGCGACTGCGTGCCGGCGCAGCGGGCACACGCGCGCCCTCACGTTCGGGTTGACCGATCACGGCGACGTTGCGGGAACGGCTGTTGCCGGTCTCCGCATTGACCCGGCGCATCTGGTCTGCGGCCAACGGTTCGCCGCCGTTGCGGACGATCGCGCGCTGGCGCGTGTTGAACGGCGCGACCTGTTCGGCCGGGCGTGTGCGTGCGATCACACCCCGCTCGAAGCTGCGTGCCGGCGGCGCGATGTTGCGGCTGGCTCCAGCGACCAGGCTGTCGCGCGTCGGCGCGATGGGCGCCCGCGTGAGCAGCTCGGCCTCACCCAGCTGGCCCGGGCGCAGGCGGCTGCGGGCCATCGCTTCGGCCGCGTTCTGCGCGCTCACGAAGCTCTCGCGCGGCACCACGGTCATGGCATTGGCCGCACCCCTGAAGGTGAAGTCGCGACGCAAGGGTCGACCCTGCACGTAGTAGTCGTTGTAGATGTTGGTCACGTACGTGGTGTTGATGATCGTCGTGTTGTGCACGTTGACGCGACCGAAGTAGTCCCGGCTGCTGCGGTACCAGGGCACGTAGACATCGCGCGGACCCAGCGGGAACCAGCCGATCGGCGGTCCGGAACTGACCGTCAGGCTCCAGTTGGAACCACCGACGAAGGCGACGAGGGCCGGTGCATAAACCGGACGGACATTGCGCGGGCCCGGCAACCAGCCCCAGCCGCTGCTGACGTACACCCAGCGTCCGTAGTGGAAGGGCGCGAAGCCCCACGGAGCGTTGTCGACCCAGGTCCAACCCCAGGGCTCGATCCAGCTCCAGTGGCCATCGCGGTAGGGCGCCCAGCCCGCAGCGACACGACGCGGGAACCAGACATGACCGTAATCGCTTACATGCCGCCAGCTGCCATGATCGTCGAGATCGGAATAGCCGATCAGCTCCTCGGAGACATACTGGCGCGACGGCGAGCGCAGATAGCGGTCGTTGCGCGCGAAGGCCCAGCGGTCGAACTCATCCGCCCTGGGCATGGCGACGCGCTCGACGTCACGCAGGCCGGGGTCGAAGAAACGCGTGCTGCTGTTCGCGAACACGCGCTGGCTGCGGCCATGCTCGCCATACACTTCGGCGGAACCGTCGAACACCGTCACCTGCGTCATATTCGCATTGGCGCTGACATCGAGGCGGTATTCGCCCGGCTGGCCGACCACGAAGGCCAGGGTCGGCGTGTCGATCTCGTAGATCTGGCCGGGATGCAGATGATCGACGCGCAGGTTGATCGTGCCCTCGGTGAGCTGGATCTGTGCGAGTTCATCGTCGAGATTCAGGAACTCGAAGCTCGTATTGCGATCGAGCCGCGCGGCGGCGCCGCCCAGCTGCAGTTCGACGCGACCGTTGCGGCCTGTCCACAATCGGTCGCCATGGACGAGCGGGCGGTTCAGGTGCGCATCGAACCAGGCCTCTTCGCCGGCTGGTGCGAAGCTGACTTCGCCGCCCATGTAGGCAAGCCGCGCCACCCGTCCGGGTGGATCGGCAAGGACGACACCGGCAGCGACCAGCAGCATTGCTGCGATGAGGGCCTGCGACCAGCGCAGACGAAGCGTGTTGATGGATTTCATTGGGGACCTCCGAACGGGCGGGTCGAACGCGGTGCCGGTCGCCACTGCTCGGGGCAGGGCCGTTTCCGACACGTGCATATCAACCGATTCGAGCTTAATCATGACCCTATACCGGCAGCGCTGGGCTCCATGGTTTCGCCATTGTTGCCGCGGGTTAATCTGTGTCGAGGCGCGGCCAGCGCTGGTCGCACCTGCGTCGGGGTGCACGCTAACATGACCGCAGCAACGGCGCGGGGATCGATGGCCACCATTCATGACATCAGCGCGTGTGACATCAGCGGCAACCAGGTCACCCTGCAGGCATGGTCTGGCCAGGTCCTGCTGGTCGTCAATGTCGCGTCGCGATGCGGCTTCACGCCCCAATACCGCGGTCTGGAAGCACTCTACAGGCGGTATGCAGGGCGGGGCTTCGCGGTCCTGGGATTTCCCTGTGACCAGTTCGGCCACCAGGAGCCGGGTGACGAAGCGGCCATCGAGTCCTTCTGTTCGCTGAACTATGGCGTGAGCTTCCCGATGTTCGCGAAGATCGATGTCAACGGTTCCGATGCGCATCCCCTGTACCGCCACCTCAAGCGGGCGGCACCGGGCCTTCTCGGCAGTGAGGCGATCAAATGGAACTTCACCAAGTTCCTGGTGGGTCGCGACGGTACGGTGCTGCGCCGCTTTGCGCCGACCCGGACGCCCGAATCCCTCGCAACCGAGATCGAGCGCGCGCTGGCCGCTGCAGCGTAGCCCGTGTTCAGGACAGCAGCAGGGTAACGACCTAAGATTGCCCTGGATCGACGGGAGAACACAGTGGCAACGGGTTGGGCGGGTGACGGTGCGGTACAGGAGCAGATCGACGCAACGATCCAGGATGCGATCGCGCGAGCGCGCAGCCGCCTGCAAGCCGGTCCCGGCCTCAGCCAGTGCGAGGACTGTGACGTGCCCATTCCCGAGGCCCGCAGGCAGGCCGTGCCCGGTGTCAGACGTTGCGTAAGCTGTCAGGAAGCCGCCGACAGCGAAGGCCAACCGGCCAGTGGCTACAACCGCCGCGGCAGCAAGGACAGCCAGCTGCGTTGAGAAGCCGGTAACTGGCTTGTCGGCGGGGTTTGCCCCGGCGCGGCCGAATATCCCTCCCCTCCGGATCCGTTTGATCGGCGCGCCGTGTCGAGTCTGCCCCCGCAGCCGGATCCCGTGGCCCGATGCGACCTCGGGATGTCTGCCGGCCCGCTTGGTCCGGCCTGATCCCGGGCCGGGAAATGGCCGCGGATCGCGCCCTGGACGCGCGTGGGGCATTGGACCGTGGGCCGGGAGGCGCTTGGGGCGACCGCCGACATGCGGTGCCGGACGAGCCGTCGGCGATGAAAGCGGGCATCCGGACAGGACTTGCCCGGGACCGGTACCGGCAACGGGTCACAAAAATTTGCCGTCACAACATGGCTGTGCCCTCTTAAACGGGGGATACTCGCGGCGGAAGAGCGGCGGGCCACACGAGTGGGAGTTGTCCAGCAGTCCATTAAGCATCGATGCGGGAGGCGCTTTTTGCCATGGCTGGCAGTGGCGCTGGCCCTCTGCGTCCGGCCCATTGCCGCCAGCGACACCGATGTCCATGTCAGCCTCGAGGTCTACGGCATCGATCAGGGCCTTTCGCAGTCCGGAATCAATGCCATGGTCGAAGATGACCTCGGACATCTCTGGATCGGGACGCAGGACGGCCTCAACCGCTTCGACGGCCACGAATTCCTGATCCTGCGGCGCGCCCTCGACGGCCTCGCCAGCAGCAGCATCGAAGTCCTGCGTTTCGACTACCAGCGCCGCCTATGGATTGGCAGCAACGATGCCGGGCTGGATGTACTGCACTTGCCCACTGGAAAACTTGTGCACTTCGGAACGGCCGATCGGCTGTCGCACAGTCGCGTTGGTGCCATTGCCATGGACGCGGCGGGAGGCGCCTGGCTGGGGACCGATGCCGGCATCGACCGCGTCGATGATGACCTGGATCGTGTGCAGCCGCTGGGGCGGACCGGACCGATCACCGGCCTGGAACAGCGACCCGGCGATACCGGTCGGGCGTACGGGCTGGACCGGGACTGTCGCCTGTGGCGGGCGACCGCGACGGCACTGTCGCCCGTTCCCCTGCCGGTGCAGATGGGCGGCTGCATCGCGATGGTCGCCGATGGTGACGGCCTCTGGCTGGCCAGCCGGCAGGAAGGGCTGCTGCGGATCGATTTCGACGGGCGGTTGCTCGAAGCGATCGATCCGCGGCGTCTGCGGGAAGGAGCGGTCGCTCTCACCGGCCTGGGTCGTCGTGCCGATGGACGGCTGCTTGTCGGCTATGCCGATGGTCGGGTGTTGCAGGTCGACACCGCGAACCGCCTGTCGGTGCGCTCCATGCAGTTCGACCGGCCCCCTGACAGCGCCGTCTCCGGCTTCTACGAGAGCAGTGGCGGACTGTTGTGGATCGGCACCTACACCAGCGGCCTCCAGCGCGTGCGGCCGCTGTCGGGTGCCGTGCAGACGGAATGGACGGAGGGGATAGGCAGGCTGCCCTGGCGCGAACGCAGCGTGCGCGCGATCCGTCGACAGGGTGCCGGCCTGTTCGTCGGTACCGATTCGGGCCTGATGTACCGGCATCGCCCCGGTGCGCCCTGGCAGCGCATCGACGCGTTCGACGGCATGAGCGTCCGCGCGATGCAGCCCGCCGGATCACGCCGGTACTGGGTCGGCACCCACCAGGGCCTGTGGCGCTGGCAGGTCGGCGGCACGCCACAGCGCATCGACGGTCTGCCGGACGATCGTATCGACGACCTTCTCGGCTCTGGAGATCGACTCTGGGTCGCCACGCGTGGCGGACTGGCGCTGGTTCGTGAAGGCAGCGTGCAGACCGAAGGGACGCACCGCTCGCTGGATGGTCGCTTCATCACCACGCTCGTGGACGATGAGGCTGGAACCCTGTGGATCGCGACCAATGAGAGTGGACTGTGGCGAATCGGCGCCGGTGCTGAACCGCGTCCGTTCCTGCCGACATCAGGCGACGTGCTGCATCAGTCGATCTGGTCGCTGCACGTGGCGGAAGGAACGCTCTGGGCAGGCAGCTTCTCGGCCGGGCTGTTCCGCATCGACTTGTCCAGCGGTGCCGTGACCTCGATCAGCGAGCGCGACGGGCTGTCCAGCGATGTGGTCTACCGCATCCTTCCCGACCGCGACGGACGTCTTTGGCTCAGCACCAACAACGGTCTGTCGGTGATCGATCCCGCCACCGACATCATCCAGACCCTGGGGCGGCGCGACGGGCTCAACAATGTCGAGTTCAACAGTGGCGCTGCCTGGAGCGACGAGGACGGCGTCCTCTATTTCGGTGGTACGCAGGGCCTGGATGTCCTGCAGCCGAGTCGGCTCCGTCACACCAGTCCGCCCGCACGACCAGTCATCGCCGGCGTTCGACGTCTGTCCGGTACGACGCTGGCAAGAGGCGGCGTGGCGGAGTTCGACCACCAGGTCGTCTATGCCAACGAGCTGGAACTGGCGCGTGGCGGCGACCTGCTGTCGGTCGCCATGACCGCACTCGACCTCAGTGCGCCGGGCGCTGCGCGGCTGCGCTATCGGCTTGGCGGCTCAGAAAATGATTGGTTCTACCCGCGCTCGGCGCGTACGGAACTCTCGATCAGCCGGCTGCCGCCGGGCACGTATCGTCTGGATGTCCAGGCCGCCGGCCGCGACGGTCAGTACGGCGAGACGCGTACCCTTCGCATCCGCGTGCCGCCACCGTTCTGGCGGCATCCGTTGGCCTACGGGGTGTATGCGCTGCTCGCCGCGCTCTTCGTCGTGTGGTTGCGATCGCGCATCGGTCGGACGGTCCGCCTGGAGCGCGAGCGCGTCGCACTGCTGAATCGCACGGTCGCCGAGCGCACGCGTCAGCTGGAGCAGGCAAACCGGCTTCTGCGCCAGAGCAATGAACAGCTCGATGTGGCAACCCGACGCGATCCGCTGACGCACGTCTCCAATCGTCGCGACCTGGATGACTGGCTGGAACGCCATGAACAGGACATCCTGGCGGCACCTGAGGCCTCGCGCGAGCGTCTGGTGTTCTTCATGATCGACATCGACCATTTCAAGCGCATCAACGACGACTACGGCCACCGTGTCGGTGACCAGGTGCTGGTCTCATTCGCCGACCGCCTGCGCCGGTTGAGTCGCGACCAGGACCTCCTGGTTCGCTGGGGCGGTGAAGAGTTCCTGCTGGTTGTGCGCGGGATCGGCGTGGAAGCCGCCGCGACAGTCGCCGAACGCGTGCGCAAGGCGATCGCCGACCGGCCGGTCGCGCTCGACGAAGGGCTCAACCTTTCATTGAGCTGTTCGATCGGTTTCGCGCCCTGGCCCTTCCATCTGGAGTGGCCGGGCCTTGGCGACTGCGAACAGAGCATGCATCTCGCCGACCGTTGCCTGTACGCCGCCAAGAGCGGTGGCCGCAACGCGTGGGTGGGGCTGGTGCCCGGCATCGCGCCTGACCGCCACGGGGTGGAGGCCCTGCTTGCGGGTGCCCGCCCCGATGATGTCCCTGCCGCCTGTATCCGCATCCTGCATTCGGCGCCGCGACGGCCGCGATTCGAGACCTGAGCATCGGCCGACGCGATACCAAGGGCCCACCGGCGCCCTGCGAATCACCCGGGTCGGCCGTTGAACCCCAGCGGGACGGCCATCGGCCAACAGCGTGTCGTCCTTAGAAGAGATGCCAACGGCAAAGGAGCGACATGACCCGGAACCTTCGCGCCCGCACGTCGTTCGCAATGCCCGCGGCATCGCCGCCGCGTCGATGGCGCGTCGTGTGTAGCGGACGTCCGCGACGCCGCAGGACGTTCAGGCAGCGTCGAATACGGCGTAACTCTTCTTGCCCTTGCGCAGAAGCAGATAGCGGTCGAACAGGAGATCGGCCGTCGTTACCGGGCGGGCGGCGTCCTGGCAACGAAGATTGTTGAGGTAGATGCCGCCGCCGTCGATGTCCTTGCGGGCCTGGCCTTTCGATGGACAGAGGCCGGCGTCGACCAGCAGCTCAATCAGCGCGCTGCCGTCGCCGTCCAGGCGTTCGCGTGCCAGCGGATGCGTTGGAATTTCGCCGACCACGTCCTGGAAGGTCGCCGCATCGATGTCGCCGATTTCGGCACCGAACAGGATCGAACTGGCCTTCACCGCGGCATCGAGGGCGGCCTGTCCATGGACCAGCCGCGTGACTTCCTCGGCGAGGCGGCGCTGCGCCTGGCGCGCCCCTGGATTGGCGGACTGGTCCGCTTCCAGCGCCTCGATCACCTCGCGTTCCAGGAACGTGAACTTGCGCAGGTATTCGCTGACCTTGGCGTCCTCGGTATTGAGGAAGAACTGGTAGAAGCGGTAGGGGCTGGTGCGCGCCGCGTCGAGCCAGATCGCGCCGGACTCGGTCTTGCCGAACTTGCTGCCATCGGCCTTGGTGATCAGCGGGAAGGTCCAGCCCCAGACCGGCACGCCCAGCTTGCGGCGCACGAAATCGGTGCCGGCGGTAATGTTGCCCCACTGGTCGGAGCCGCCGATCTGCAGTTCGCAGCCCAGCTCCTTGCGCAGGTGATAGAAGTCGTAGGCTTGCAGCAACTGGTAGCTGAATTCGGTGTAGCTGATGCCGGCTTCGCCTTCCATGCGCGTGCGCACGGAGTCCTTGGCCAGCATCGCGGTCAGCGGAAAATGCTTGCCGACATCGCGCAGGAAATCGAGGAAGCCCATCGGTGCCGTCCAGTCGGCGTTGTCGACCAACTGCGCGGGATTCTCCGCGGCGTCGAAGTCGAGCAGGCGGGCCAGCTGGCCCTTGATCGAAGCGACGTTGTGCTGGAGCTGCTCGCGGCTGAGCAGATTCCGTTCCGCCGACTTGCCGGAGGGGTCGCCGATCATGCCGGTGGCGCCGCCGGCGAGCGCGATGGGACGGTGTCCCGCGCGCTGGAAACGGCGCAGCGTCAGCTGGCCCATCAGGTGGCCGACGTGCAGCGAATCACCGGTGGGATCGAAGCCGCAATACAGCGTGATCGGGCCTTCGGCCAGGCGCTTTTCCAGGGCCTGGACATCGGTACAGTCGGCCAGCAGTCCTCGCCACTTGAGGTCGTCGATCAGGTTCATCGCAGTTCTCGCGCACGGTCGCCGTGTCGGCGACTCAACAGGGGCGGGCATTCTAGCGGGAACGCCCCACGCCCATCGCTGCAGCGGGACGGCAATGACCCGGATGGACGGGTTTGGTTATGATCGCTCCCAACATCGAAGGGGACACATGCATGCGCGGAGCCGGCGGTACGGACGGGGGCCTTGTCCTGTTTTTCATCGGCGTGGCCTGCGCCGTCGCGGGCGGTTGGTTGCTGACCAACCAGGTGACGGTGAGTGGCGGGCATTGGGCGCTGTGGGGCTACAACAGCTTCGGGCTGTCGTTGCTGCCGTTCCTGGTCGGTACCGCCGTGCTGTTCTTCGACGGCCGATCGAAACTCGGCTGGTTGCTGCTCGTTGCCGGCTTGGTGATCATCCTTGCCGGCGTGCTGGTGAACCTGCGCATCTACTTCCAGCCGACCAGTCTGTTCAACACGCTGATGATGCTGGGTCTGCTGTTCGGTGGAATCGGACTGCTGTTGCGCGCCTTGACGCCGGGACGATAGGTCCCGGCGACATCCCTGGCGTGCCGGTCAGCTGAGGCGGAACAGGCCGCGGTTCTTCTGTTCGCTGGTCGTGTACTGACGGGGCAGGGCATATCCACTGCTCCGCCCGTATCCGGTCCCGGCGACACGGGGCAGGTAACGCTTGCTGGAACCGGTGTCGGACATCCGGCGCAGGTCTTCGCGTTGGCTATTGTCCTGACGTTTCATGGTGCGTTGCTCCTTGGTGGTGACGCCACCTTACGGAGCGGTGAATCGTCGGCCATGCGCCGGAAGTCATTGCCTCCCGTTTATGCAGGATTCCATTCAACTGCGGTTTGGATCCCTGGGACGGAAGTCATGCAACGCAGCCGGGAGGCGCTGCGTTGCAGGGACATGCGGGCGTCAGTTCGTATCCGGCTTTGGCCAGCGGAACGCCGACATGCGCTCGAGTTCTTCGGGCGAGAACGCCTGCTGGTACTTGCGGCCGCGGATGACCCAGGTCGGAAAACCTTCGACGCCGGCATCGGTGCAGGCCAGGGCGACCGGACCGCGTTGGCCCTGCGGGCTGCACTCGACGTAGGGCAGATGGTCGCCGGCGCGACCGAACGCGGCCTTCTGGTCACGACAGGCCGGACACCAGGAGGCGCCGTAGAACTTCGCGCCGGTGCTGGAAAGATGTTCGGCCAGCGCCCGCAGGCGCGGGCTTTCCGGTGCGGTCAGCAGGCCGCCCTGCCAGACGCCCATCACCAGCACGATCGCCGCCGCGCCAGCGCCGTTGTTGAGCCACCAGGTCGACCAGCCGGATGCCGGGGCGCCTTCGGGACGACGCACACTCAACAACACCAGGATCGCCACCAGCAATGCCAGCGACAGCAGGCACCAGGTGCAGAACGCGCCGAGGGCCAGCCAGCCTGCAGCAGTGAGATACACGCTGATCGCGACACCGATGAAGGCCAGCCGCCATTGCCGTTGCCAGCGGGGAACGGCGCGACGCACCGGCTGCACCGACACGATCAGCAGCAACAGGTACAGCGCGAAGCCCCACCAGGCCATCGGAATGCCGAGCAGCGTCGACCAGGCGCTGGACTGGATGAGATCGCAGCTGCTGCCGGCTGCGCAAAAGGCGGGCTTGCTGCCGTTGAAGGCGATGATGCCCAGGTAGGCCGTCAACAACAGGCCCAGTCCCGCCAGGATGGCGACCGGCCAGTCCGGCTGCAGGCGCATCGTGCTGGTGGGTCGTACGCTGGCCTTGGCCGGTTTGACTGCCTTGCGTGACATCGTCGTCCTCCCTTGGATGTGATCGCCCATTATTGCAATCCCGGCGACCCGCGTGGGATGTGCGATCTGCGGATAGACTCGCGGCGGTGAGTACACCGTCCCCGACCTGGTACGTCTACCTGCTCGAATGCCGCGGCGGCTCGATCTATACCGGCATCGCCATCGACGTCGAGGCGCGGTTCCGCGCGCACTGCGAAGGGCGTGGTGCGCGATATACGCGCGCCTGTCCGCCGTTGAGGATCCTTGCGCGTTTCGCGCATCCGGACCGCGGTTCCGCCAGCCGCGCCGAGGCGGCCATCAAACGCCTGGATTCGAAGCGCAAGTGGCTGCTGGTGCAGTCCGACATCGCCTGACGCCGTACTGCGGCGGCTGCATGGCCACGGCGCCCGTCGCAAGGGCGGGCGCGGACATTCAGGGGTCTTCCAGGGCGCGTTCGCCGATCCAGCGCGCGAACAGGGCGGCCGGTTCGCCCAGGCGCCGGTGCGCGGGATGCACCAGGTAGTAGGCGAAGCGACCGGCAAGCACCGGGCCGGGCAGGCGCATCAACCGGCCGTCCGCCAGCCAGGGTTCGACGATGCGTTGTCGGGCCAGGGTCGCGCCCAGGCCGCATGTGGCGGCCTGAAGGGCATCCGTGGAGTCGACAAACGTATGCATGTCGGCCAGCCGCACCCCGCGCTGGCCGGCGGCGCTGAACCAATCGCGCCAGCCCTGTCGCGCCATGTCCGCAATCAGCGGCAGCCGCGCGATGTCGCCGGCCTCGCGAACCGAGTCCACGCCCGGCAAGGTCGGAGAGGCGACGGGGAACAGGGCTTCGTCGAGCAGGTGTTGCGCGGACATGTCGGGCCAGTGGCCGGGTCCATGTCGGATGGCCAGATCCGGACCCTCGTCGTCGAAGCGGGCCAGGGCGATATCGGTCTCGACGCTCAGGCGGATGTCCGGGTGCTGACGGGTGAAGTCGCCGAGGCGCGGCAACAGCCAGCTGTGGGCGAACGAGTGCAGGGTGGCGATACGGATGCGCACGACATCCTTGCGCGGACGCAGGGCGCCGAAGATGCCGTCCAGATCCGCCAGTGCGTTGCCGGCGGCGTCCGCCAGCATCCGGCCCGCCGGCGTGAGACTGACGCCCCGGGCATGCCGCTTGAACAGCGCGACGCCAAGCAGCGCTTCCAGTTTGCGGACCTGGTGGCTGACCGCACTCGCCGTCAGATGCAGTTCGGCAGCGGCATGGGCGAAGTTCTGCTGCCGGGCCGCCGCCTCGAATGCCGCCAGGGCCGACAGCCAGGCCGAACGTGTGATGCTCATAGACGCAAATCCTGTTTGTGGCTGGCCACGGAAGTATGCGCTTGTCGGAGTCGATGGCCGGACGGATAGTGGCGCACCTGTCCACGAGTCTAGCGCCATGTCCAGCACGCCCGCCGTCCTCGAACGTTCCGCACTCTCCGCCGTTCGCACCTTTGAATGGCGTAACAGCCTGGAATTGCTGGTACTGGGCGCCATCTGGGGCGGTTCTTTCATGCTCCAGCGCGTGGCTGCGCCGGCATTCGGCCCGCTTGCCCTGGTCGAACTCCGGGTGTTCTTCGGCACCCTGGTCCTGCTGCCTTTCCTGATCGTTGCCTGGCCTCGACTCAAACCATATCGCTGGCGCCTGGCGCTGATCGGGCTGCTCAATTCGGCCGTCCCGTTCGTCCTCTTCGCGTGGGCGGCGGAGCGCGCACCGGCGGCCATCGGCGCGATCACCAACAGCATGGCGGCCCTGTTCGCCGTTCTCGTCGCCGCACTGATGTTCGGGGAGCGGATCGGCGCACGACGAAGCGTCGGCCTGCTCGCCGGATTCGCCGGCGTGATCGTGCTGGTCGGCGGCCGCGGCGTCGGTCTGGATACGGTATGGGCGGGCATTGCGGGCACGCTGGCCGCCTTGTGTTACGGCATCGCCGGCAATCTGGTGAAACGTTGGCTGACCGGTCTGCCTTCGGCAGCGACCGCAGCCGCGACGCTGGCATGGGCGACGGTACTGCTTGCCCCGCTGGCGATAGCCACCTGGCCGGCGAGGATGCCCGCGGCCACGGCCTGGGGGGCCGCGATTGTCCTCGGGCTGATCGGCACCGGTGCTGCCTACGCCATGTACTTCCGCATGATCGAGCGGATGGGGCCGTCACGCGCCGCGACGGTGACCTATCTGGTGCCGCTGTTCGGTGTCGCCTGGGCCTGGTCGCTGCTGGGCGAGCCGGTCACCGTGGCGATGGTGTTCGCCGGTGCCCTGATCCTGGGCGGCGTCGCACTCAATCAGGCGCGGCCGGCGGCGCCCTCGCGCAGCGGCCAGTCGGCATGACCGTCGATGACGAGCTGTGTCTGCCCGCCGACCCAGATCGTTCCTTCCTCGATGCGTACCAGGATGCGGGCGTCGCGGCCGATCTCGCGCCCCTGGCTGACGCGATAGCCGCGGCCCAGGCAGCCTGTCGGCTCGCTGTCGGCAACATACGAGGCAATGAGCCCATTGGCGGCGCCTGAGGCCGGGTCCTCGACGATGCCGACGCCCGCTGGAAATGCGCGAACGACGAGGTCGTAATCGGGGGCATCGCAGCGGGCGAACACGCACAGGCCCAGGCTGTCGCTGGCATGGGCCAATGCGGCGATGGCGGCATGGTTGGGATGCCAGCCCCGCACGCTGGCTTCATCGGCCAGTTCTGCCAGCCACCAGCGGCGTCCCCCTTCAATGAAGGCCGGCGGCAGGACACCCAGTCGTACGTCGGCAAGAATGGCGGACAGTTGCGGGTCGGCGTCCAGCCCGCGACGCAATACCGCGGCCGCCGGCGATTGCACGAGAAGCTGCTGGCGGGCGCCAGCGCCTTCGACCAGGATCGGCAGCAGGCCGGCACCGCATTCCTGCACCAGTTGCCCGTGCTGCGCACTGACGAAGCCGGTCGCCAGGGCGGCGTGGGCACTGCCGATCGTCGGATGCCCCGCGAAGGCGATCTCGCGCGTCGGCGTGAAGATCCGCAGCCGATAGGAGGCGTCCGACGCGCCTGGCGGCAGGAGGAAGGTCGTTTCCACCAGGTCGGTCCAGGTCGCGAAGCACTGCATGTCCTCCCCACTCCAGTCATCGGCGCCGATGACCACGCCCAGCGGATTGCCGCCGCCGGGTCGTGCGGCGAAGACATCCAGTTGCAGGTAGCGGACTCGGCTCATGGCATCACCTGTTCGAAGGGGCGCGCATTGTGAAGGTTGCCGTCGTGCATTCCCAGCGCCAGGCCGGCGGCGCGGGTCGGCGTTAACCCCGATCCGGTCGCCACTGCGTTGGACACCATGCCAGCCCAGCATTGGAGATCCGATCGTGAAAGTATCGTGGCACATGCCGTCTTTGCCTGAATGCATGCGAGGCGCGTGGTGTTCCTTCTTGCCCTGAAAACATCGACGCTGCCGGGCGCGGCGCTCCCGCGACCGCATGCCGAGGCGGGCGGGGCATGCCGGAACGTCGGCGACGCCCAGTCTGTCCGGATCATTTTCCTGCCGATGTTCTACCCTTGCCGCATGACCGCGGAGCCCAGCGACGAATTCCTCATGCAGGCTTATGCCGCCGGCGATGCCAAGGCCTTCGAGGCCTTGTACCGCCGCCACCGCAGCACGCTCTATGGATTCCTGATGCGGGCGCTGGGCCGCCGCGACCAGGCGGATGACTGCTTCCAGGAGGTCTGGAGCCGG
This sequence comes from uncultured Rhodanobacteraceae bacterium, assembly GCA_964647135.1. Lineage (GTDB taxonomy): Bacteria > Pseudomonadota > Gammaproteobacteria > Xanthomonadales > UBA2363 > Pseudofulvimonas. Next base: position 1,665 of record CAZYHP010000010.1, on the reverse strand, counting down.
GTGATCAATGCGGCGCCGCGCTATCGACCGGAGGCGAAATTCAGCACCTGGCTGCTGCAGATCGCCCACAACCTGCTGATCGACCGGCACCGCCGGCAGCGGCCGGAACAGTCGCTGGACGCCGCGGAGGGCGAGGGGCCGGTGATCGCGGCGCTGGTCGAATACGAGGCGACGCCGGAACGGCAGTTGTCGCAGTTCGAAGTACAGCAGCGTCTGCGCCAGGCCGTGGCCGCACTGCCTGCCGAACAGCGCCAAGTCGTGCTTCTGCGCCTTGACCAGGAACTGTCGCTCGAGGAGATCGGCGAGATCACCGGCGTCGGACGGGAAACCGTGAAGTCGCGATTGCGCTATGCCATGGACAAGTTGCGGGAGTGGCTGGCATGAGTACGCACGAACCGCTGAGCCCACAGGAACGCGAGCTGGCCGCGCGCCTGGCGTCGTGGCAGGTCGCTGCGCCCTCCCCGGAGATCGAGCAGGCCATCCTGGCCCGCGCCCGTGCCGCAGCGGCTGCGGGCGCCACGGCGGGAAACCGGCGACCACCCTGGCTGGTCAGCCTGGCAAGCGCGGCGGTGCTTGTCCTCGGGCTCGGAGTGGTGTGGCGCGTCATGGAGGCGCCGCCTGCCGATGGGCCCTTCACGGAAACGAGCCCGATTGGCGGGGCGCCGGCCGTCATGGTGATCGAAGAATCCGCAACGCCGGCTGTCGGTTCGGCCGAGCGCCGCGCGGCCGTGATGGCTGCCGAAGACCTTGCACCGCCTGCGGCCGATGCCACGACGGGCGGACGATCGCGCGTCGGGATCGAAACGCCGGCGCCGGCGTCCCGGTCGCAAAGGGTGCAGGGGCCGCCACCGTCGTCGGCGATGGCGGCCACCGGGAAGGGCGCCATGGCCGACACCGCGGCCGAGCCGATCGCAAGCAGACCCCAGGCGGCGCCAGACCGCGCGGCCGCGGTCCGTCGCGGTGGCGTGGCAGCGACTCCGCAGGCCGCGCCCGAAACGCCTGCCCCCACGATTGAGCCCGCCGACACGAGACCTGCCGCAGGGGCGGCACCGCCTGTCGTCGCGGGTCGTCGTGCGGGCGCCGTTGGCCCCGCACCGGCTGCCCCGGACGCACCGGACGCACCGGTTAGCGCAGCGGTGCCGGCACCTCCGCCGCCGCCCGCTGCCATCACGCCGCCGCCCGCCTCGATGCCGATGGAACCTGTTGCGGCGCCGCCGCCAGCACCCGCTGTCAAGGCGGCGACCGCGCCGGCAAGGAACGGGGAGCGGTCGTCAATGCCGGATCCGGACGCGCGCGGCGAAGGCGCTGGCGGCCAGCGGGGTCGCAACGTGCAGCGCCTCGGCAGTGAAGACGACGTGGCGTTCGCCAGCGAGATCAGCCGCATCCGTGCGCTGATCGAGCGGGGGGAGCGCGACAAGGTACCGGCTGAACTCGAGAAACTGCAGCGTCGATTCCCCGACAAGGTCCTGCCCGGCGACCTGCGGGCGCTGATTGAAAAGCCTGATCGCTGAACATGCGCAATGTCGGCGATATCGGGCTTGCGGTAAGCCGCACTTGTGATTACAATGCGCGCTCGCTGATGCGGGGTGGAGCAGTCTGGCAGCTCGTCGGGCTCATAACCCGAAGGTCGCAGGTTCAAATCCTGCCCCCGCTACCAGGTTTGAA
>CAZYHP010000009.1:0-50700 GCA_964647135.1 uncultured Rhodanobacteraceae bacterium | reverse complement strand
ACGCGGTCAGCGACTGGCCGCTGCTCAACGCCATGCTCAACGTCGCCGGCGGCGCGACCTGGGTGAGCCTGCACCACGGCGGCGGCGTGGGCATGGGCTACAGCCAGCACAGCGGCGTGGTGATCGTGTGCGACGGCAGCGAAGAGGCCGACCGCCGCCTCGACCGCGTGCTGTGGAACGACCCCGGCACCGGCGTCATGCGCCACGCCGACGCCGGCTACGAGATCGCCCGCGAATGCGCGCGCGAGCAGGGCCTCGACCTGCCGATGCTGCGCTGACCGGACATCTTTTCCGTTTCTGCAACCTGCAACCTGGAGCCTGAAGATGAGCGAGATCCGCGTGCCGGTATCGTTCGGTGAACTGATCGACAAGATCACCATCCTGGAGATCAAGTCGGAACGGATGAGCGATCCGGCCAAGCTGGCCAACGTCCGCACCGAACTTGAGGCGCTCAACGCGACGTGGTCTGCGGCCGCGGAATCGAGCCAGGACATCGGCGCGCTCCGGTCCGCACTCAAGGCCGTGAACGAAAAGCTGTGGGACATCGAGGACGCCGTGCGCGAACAGGAAGCGGCTGGATCCTTCGGTGCCGGTTTCATCGAACTGGCGCGGTCGGTGTACATCAACAACGACGAGCGCGCGCGCATCAAGCGCGAGATCAACACCCTGCTCGGATCCGACCTGGTCGAGGAAAAGTCGTACCGCGACTACCGCAGCGGCGGGGCGTGATTCCGCTCAGGCGCCACTGACCGCCAGCACCGGCCGCACGCAGTTGCGGCCGCCGTTCTTGGCGCTGTATAGCGCCTCGTCGGCCCTGCGCAGGGCATCGTCGGGACCGGCGATGCGATAGGCGTCGAGCGCATGCACGCCAATGCTGACTGTGACCTTGACGTGATGCTCGCCCGCGACCACCGGCTCGGCGGCGACACCAGCGCGGACTTCTTCGGCGACGGCGACGGCCTGGGCGGCATCCAGGCCGGGCAGTGCCGCGACGAACTCTTCGCCGCCGAAGCGTGCCAGCACGCCGCCGTGCGCGTTGACCACCGCGCTCATGCGCCGCGCGGCCGTGCGCAGGCATTGATCGCCGACCAGGTGGCCGTAGGTGTCGTTGATGCGCTTGAAGTGATCGAGGTCGATCATCAGCACCGCGAGATGCTGCAGGTCCTCGCGGGCGTCGTAGAGCTGCCGCTCGAGCAGCTCGTGGAAGTGGTGGCGGTTGTAGATGCCGGTGAGGCTGTCGCGCTGGTTGGATTCGACCAGGCGGTCGTTGGCGCTGGCCAGCTGGTCCAGCGCCTGCGTCAGCTCGGTGGTGCGTTCCTCGACCTTGCGTTCGAGCTGTTCGTTGGCGTCCTTGACGATGCGCTCGTTCTCGTTGCGCAGGGCGGCGTAGCGATAGGCGAGGGCAAACGAGAGCAGGATCATCTCCAGCGCCGAACCGATCTGCACGCCGTATTCGGTGACGAACAGCTTGGGCAGCACGCCGAACGCCACCAGGGTGAACGCGGCCGTTCCGGCCAGGAACATGAACCAGGCCAGCAGGAAAAGCTGCGCCGGCGCGTAACCGCGGCGGTTGGCCACCAGCGATACCGCCACGATCAGCGCCACGCTCGGCAGCACGCCTGCCGAGGCAATCGGCGTGGCGACGCGGTAGGGCACGAACAGCGCGGCGATGCCCAGTAGCACGAAGAACACGATCACGCCCTGGCACAGGCGGTCACCGGTTCGCCACAGGCCGCGCAGGCCGAGGAAGTCGCGGGTGAACTGCTGCATGCCGATCTGCGCGATGCATATCGATACCGGCACGCAGCGGTCCTGCAGCCAGGTCGAGTTGGGCCAGAGGTATTCGAAGGCCAGCCCGTTCAGGCAGAACAGCACCATGCCGAAGCCGGCGATGTGGAACATGTACCAGAAATAGCTGGCATCGCGCAGGCTGGCCCAGAGGATAAGGTTGTAGAAGAACAGTGCCAGCAGGACGCCGTAGTACAGGCCGATGCCGAGCTGGGCATCGCGTGCCTGTTCGGTGAACGCCGCCTGCGTGTACAGGCGCAGCGGCACCTGCATCGAGCTCTCGCTCTGTACGCGCACCAGCACGTCGGTGGTCTGGCCATGCGGCAGGTCGACACGGAAGTTGGGGTGCCGGTAGCGGATGGCGCGCTCGGAGAACGGCAGCTGGTCGCCGGAAGCCTGGTGCTGCCAGCTGCCGTCCGGCTGGCGCACATGGATGTCGATGTAGTCGCTGAGCGGATATTCCTGCACCAGCAGCCAGCGGCTTTCCTGCGCATTGCGGTTGTCGAGCTGGATATGGAACCAGAAGGCACCGGTGCGGAAACCGAAGGTCGGGTTGCCGTTGGGCAGCAGCTGGAATTCGCCCTCGGCCAGCCGCGCCATGACGGCATCGGGATCGCGGCTTGCCTGTTCGTCGTGCAGCCAGCGCACGTAGGGGTCCAGTCCGTAGGAGGGGACGCCCGGGTGCAGGGTGAGCGCCGACTGGCCTTGCGCCACGGACGACGCGCACAGCACGAGCAGGCCGAACAGCAGCCACATCCATGTAGTGCGCGCAGTCATGCTTCGTCTCCCGTTGCGCAGACACTAACGCAAGCGGGGGCGATAATCCAATGGGTTTTTCCGCGCAATCAAGGTGTTGACGCGTATTCCAGCGCCCAGGCATCCAGGCGTTCGATGACGGCCGCGGTGTCGATCAGCGCCATGACGCCGGGGACTTCGATCTTGCGCCCCCACGGCAGCTGCGTCGCCGGCTTGCCCAGCAAGCGCTCCGCCGCCTGGGCGTAGCGGTCGACGCACCAGCGGCGGTCGGAATACGGCCCGCTGCGCTGCGGATCGGTGGCGGCGTACAGGCCCAGCACCGGCGTGCCGACGGCGTTGGCCATGTGCACCGGGCCGGAATCCGGACTGAGCACCAGATCGGCGCGGCGCAACAGTGCCAGGGCGCGCTTGATGGTGTCCCTGCCGATCAGGTCCAGCACCGGCACCCGGCAATGGCCGAGGATGGCGTCGCCCATGGCGCGCTCGGCCGGGCTGGGGCCGCCGCACAGCAGCACGCGCAGGCCATGCCGGCGTACGGCGTGTTCGGCGACGGCGGCGTAGCGCTCCGGCAGCCAGTTGCGCAGCGGGTGGCTGGCACAGGGACTGATGATCAGCGTGCGCGGGCCGTCGTCGGGCAGCTGCTGGCGGGCAAAGTCCTCCGCCTCGTCGGGAATCGGCAGCGCCCAGTGTGGCGGTTCATCGGCGGGCAGACCCAGTGGCTCCAGGAAGCTGCCCAGCGCATCCAGCACATGTTGGCCGCTGCGCGCCGGGATGCGCCGGTTGATGAACAGGCTGTGGCCTTCCTTGCTGCGCGGGCGGTCGTAACCGACGCGGACATCCGCACGCACGGCGCTGGAGACGAGGTTGGCGCGCAGCGCCAGCTGCATCAGCAGCAGCGCATCGAAGCGCCGTCCGCGCAGCCGCCGCCGCAGCCCGGACAGGCCGCGCCAGCCACTGCGCTTGTCGTAGGGAATGAACTCGACGCCGGGAATGTCCCCGACCAGGCGGGCTTCAAACTGGCCGACGATCCAGGTGAGGGCGGTGCCCGGCCAGTGCCGTTGGACGGTGCGGATCAGCGGTACGACGTGGCTGACATCACCCAGAGCGGAAAGACGCAGGATGCACAGGGAATCGGGTGGGGCGATCACGCGTGCGCGGAGGCTCTTGTTAGACTGGCGCAGCCTAGCAGGGAGTCCTGTCTCCGCGTGAGTGTTGCCGAACATCGCCACCGCGAAGGCCGCGGCGAAGTGCTGCTTTCCGCAGCTGCCGTCGATGCCTATTCGCCGCAGTGGTTCGCCAGGCAGCCGGGCGATGACCGGGGCGGGCTGCAGGGCGGGCGCGGCAACGTGCGGGTGATCGCAAGTGGCATCGGGCCGCTGGTGCATCGAGGCTACCGGCGGGGCGGCCTGCCGCGGCATTTCATTCGCGACCGCTATCTCTGGCAGGGTGCGGAACGCACGCGCTCCTTCCACGAATTCCGGGTCATGCAGCGGCTCTACGAGCAGGGCCTGCCGGTGCCGATGCCCGTGGCGGCGCGCTATCAGCGTGACGGATTGACCTATCGTGCCGACCTGCTGACCTGCCTGGTTGCCCAGGCGCAGCCGCTGGCGACGCTGCTGCTGGTGGAAGGCAGCGAAGGGGACCGGCTGCTCGACGACGTCGCGCGCACCATCGCCGCGTTTCATTCGCGCAAGGTCTGGCACGCCGATCTCAATGCCCACAACATTCTGGTCGACGACCAGGGAGCGGTCTGGCTGATCGACTTCGACCGCGCCCGCGAAAACGTCGAGTCGCCACACCGGCTGGCCGACAACCTTGCCCGGCTGCTACGCTCGTTGCGCAAGCTGTTGCCGCCGCAGCGCCTGGCTGCCGTCGAGGCCGCCTGGCCACGTTTCATCCAGACCTACCGGCGCGCACTGGACCCGACCTGATCGACCGGAGTCGCCGATGACATCGATTGCGCTGCAGTTCCTGGGCGTGGGCAATGCAGGGGCCGTCGATCTGGGCGAATCCTCGGCGGTGATCCTGCGCGACGGCGATCCGATCCTCCTGATCGATTGCGGGCCGCAGGTGCCCGCACGCTACCGCGACGTCTTTGCAGGTCCGCCGCGTGCGCTCTTCGTCACGCACACCCATCTGGATCACGTCGGCGGGTTCGAACGACTGTTCGTGGAGCACTGGTTCGACCCGGAACGTCGGGGTCGTCTGCCGGTGTTCGTCCCGGTGTCGGTACTGCCGCTGCTGCATCAGCGCGTGGCGGACCACCCCAATGCGCTGGCCGAAGGGAACGTCAATTTCTGGCAGGCGTTCCAGCTTGTGCCGGTGACCCGTGGCTTCTGGCTCGATGGTTTCTGGTTCGATGTGTTTCCCGTCCGGCATCACGCGGTCGGCGCCGCCTATGCGCTGGCACTGCGTGGCAGTTTCGTTTACACCGGCGATACCCGCCCCATACCGGAAATGCTCGCGCACTACGCAGCCGACGGCGAAACGGTGTTCCACGATTGCGCCTTGCATGGCAATCCTTCGCACACGGGCCTGGATGACCTGGCGCGCGAATACCCCACGGATCTGCGCGAGCGTTTTGTGCTCTACCACTTCGGCAATGATGCCGAGGCCGAGGCGCTCAGGCGCGCCGGCTACCGCGTGGCTGATAGCGGCCAGCCCATCCCGCTGCCGACACCCATGATGCAGTCGCCCGATGCGGCCGTTCGACGCACGCTTGGCTGAGCAGCGGCCAGCGCTGCCGGCAGCGGGGTCAACTGGGAACCGGCGTCAACGATTCGCCGACATGACAGAATGTCCGTCTCCCCAGTTGACGGTCTCCACCTGTGCCTGATCCGCGGTTCGACATGCATGAGGATGCCAGGGCCTGGCGTACCGGGCCCTGGCGGGTCGATGCCGGCGCGCGCGCACTGTATCGCGATGGCGTGGAAATTCCGGTGCCACCCAAGGCACTGTCCTGCCTGATCTATCTGGTTGCCCACCATCACCGCGCCGTCGGGCGCGATGAACTCATCAACGCGGTCTGGGGTCATGCGCACCTCAGCGATGGCGTACTCGCGCAGACGATCTTCCAGCTGCGCGGCATCCTTGCCGGTAGCGTGTCCGACGGTCCGATCCGATCGCTGCGCGGCTTCGGTTATCGCTGGATCGCGTCCGTCGCACCCTGCGATGGAGCGGATGGGGCACCGTTGGTCACGCCGGTACCGCCAGAGGCAGCCGATGAAAGCGTCGCGGCAACGCCGCCCTCAGAGGCCGTGCCCGCCGATGCACCGCAGCGCCGCTTCAATGGCGTGGCGTTCGCGCTGGGCGCGACGATTCTGTTCGTCGTGATGGCGCTGGCCTCGTGGCTGCTGCAGGACCAGCCCGCCCACCGTGCCGGTCCCGGGGTGGCCGCTGTCGAAGGGGGCATCGTCGATGGGCGTTCACTGCTGGTGATGCCGGTCGAATCGGATGACACGGCCGAGACCCCCTGGATGCGTCTGGGACTGATGGATCTCGTGGCCAGCCGCCTCCGCGCCGCCGGCGCCGTCACGGTGCCCGTGGAAACCGCCCTCATGCTGGACCGCTCCCGAACAGGGGACGCCGATCGTTTCGCACACTGGTCCGCGGCGACCGGTGCCCAGGTGGTGATGGCGCGCGTCGCCCACGCCAATGCGGTTTGGGTGGTTCATATCGATGCACTGCAGCCGGGCGGAAGCGCCGTGCGCGTGATGGCGGAGGCGTCCGATGCGGTGGCCGCCGCCCGCGAAGCGGCGGACCGCCTCGCCCTCGCGCTGGGCCATGTACCGGCCCCGGTGCCGGGCGAATCGGCGGCCGTACAGGCCCTGCTGCAACAGGTCGACGCCGCGTTGCTGGAGCGCGATCTCGATCGCGCCTCGGCACTGATCGCCGGTGCAACGCCCGATGTTCGACTGCATCCGCGCCTGAGGATGTCCGACGCCCTCATCGCATTCCATCGCATGGACCTGGATGTCGCGAAGGAACGGCTGCGGTCCCTGGTCGATTCGCTCGACGCCACGCGCGAGCGCCGACTCTGGGCGCAGGCCAGCACGAGTCTGGCCAGTGTCCACGCCATGCAGGGGCAGCCCGGGGAAACGCAACGGATGCTCGAGCATCTTTCGACGACGCTGGATGCGGCCGTGGACGCCGATCTGCTCGGCGTGGTCCAGATGAACCTGGGCCTGCTCGCGCAGGAGCGCGGCGATCTGGCCGAAGCAGACCTGCACCTCGCTCGCGCACGTCAGTTGCTCGAAGGCGTCGGTGACCTGCAAAGGCAATCGGTGCTCGCCAGCAACCTTGGCGTCCAGGCGCTTCGCAGCGAGCGCCTCATCGAGGCAGGCATCGAGCTCGACCGCGCTCGCGCCGGCTTCGAGGCGCTCGGCGATCGATCCGGCGCGCTGCACGTTCTGTCGGCGCAGATCGAACTGCATCTGGCCCGCCTGGATCCGCCGGCGGCGGAGGCGGCTGCGAAGGGATTGCAGACCGGCAACGGCGAGAGTCTGCTGGCTCGTACCTATGGCCAGACCGTGCAAGTGATGCGCCTGCTTGAACAGGGCCGGCTGCGCGATGCATCGACTACTCTGGACGCGCTGCGCTCGGTCACCGCCGGACAGTCCGGAATGGCCGCCTACCAGGCTGTCGAGGCGCTGCTGCGCCTGCGTCTGATGGCGGCCACTCACGTGCCGGTGCGGGACCGGCTCGCGCAGGCGGAACGGGCCCGCGAACTGCTGGCGCCGCATCGCAATCTGCACGCATTCCGCGCGGAGGCGTGGCACGCGCTCGTGAAGAGCGCGCTGGAGGCAGGCGAGGTCGCCCAGGCGCAATCGGAGGCGAAAGGACTGCTGGACTGGGCCGGGGACGTGGACATCCGCGGCGTGCGCCTGCGCGCCCTGATGGCCAACCTGGAGGTGGCGCGTCACGGACAGGACGACACCGAGATGGGGCGTTATCTGGACGGTGCCTGGATGCTGCTCGACGATGCCGCAAGCCCCTGGCACTGGCTGGTGGTGGCCGAAGCCACGCTTCCGTGGCTGGCCGACTACCCGGACCAGGAAGCGCGCTTGCTGAGGCTGGCGCAGCGGCTTTCGCCGGCGGCCTCCCACCATTTTGGCGCGGCCTGCGCCCGTGTCCGGCTGCTGGATGCCCTGGGCCCGGACATCGCCAGGGCATCTGCTTCTGCACAAGTGCGGACGCTGGCCGGCGAGCGCTCTGTGCCTGTCGACCTGCGCCTGCCATCGCCAGACCTGCGTGCCGCACAACAGTCCGTCGCCCAGCCGATCCTCTGATCTAGTGAGCGCCGGTGACCCGGCTGGAAGCCGCCGGCGTCCGGGTGCGCAAGCCCGTTCGGCTGCCGTCCTGTCCCCCGGTGCGGGTCAGCGCCCTGAGCTGATGAATCCGGTTGGCAAGGCCACGGGGCGAGCCCGGCAATCACGGTGGCCGCAGCGCCGGGACGTGGGCGGGCGGGCAGGGGCGGCTCGCGGCCACGGCCGTGACCGCTCAGGCCCACGCTGATCGGCGCCTCATCGGTGCTCGCCTCCCGGACTGACAACGCCCCGGTCGTCGTTCCCGATGCTGTCGGTGCCTCCCTGCGCGCGCCGGGGGCGGCGGGCGCCCTTCGCCGCTGCCGCGACCCGGCGACATCGAGCGCGACGACGCGCCCGATCGCTCTACCAACGGGTGCCCGTGGTGCAGCGGGCTGCCCGAGACCGGGACACGACCGGATCCGGTTCCTCGTGTCTGGGTCGAGTCGCCTCCGGGCGGGCCGACAGGGCAGGCCCGACAGCAGGAGGGACCCGCGTCCGGCTTCCGAAGGCCCTGACCCCTCTGGGCGGGGCCGTGCTGATGGATTCCTGATCCGCGCCTGATGCTGGCCTCAAGCATTGGCAGGGTGTCCGCGCCAGTCTCGGCGCGGGTTGCCGGTATCGCGCGGGACCGGTCAGGTCCATGCCCGTCGCAGTGTCGACACGACCGTGGGGGTCGCTGTCGCGTGTGATGCACCGGATTCTGGCAGCCCTTTGGTTCTCAATGGCGTTACCAAGGGGGAATTCGCACCATGAGTCATACCTGTTGTTCCATTCCGAAAGCATTCCAGTCCATCCGGCGCCAGCTCGCCGCTCTCGTGCTCCTCCTTGCGGGCACGGGCGTGGCCGCGGCCGGGGCCTCCGTGACGCTTGCCGACTTCAACCTGCCACCGCAGGACAGCCAGGGCTGGTCGATCCTGACGCCGTCATCGGACAGCCGGCTGGTCTACGTCGATTCCACCGCCGGCAACGACGCCACCGGCGTGTTCTATCTGCCGTCGAATCCGCTGGTCGGTCCGGATCCGACCCGGCCGGTGGGCAATGTGCTGGCCTTCAGGACCCTGGCGGCCGCTGCCGCACAGCTGCGTCAGGATTCGCCGGACTGGTTGCTGCTGCGTTCCGGTCGGGTCTGGGAGGAATCGCTGCCCTCCCGGCGCGGTCGCTCTCCGGGCGAGCGGGCGGTTGCCACGGCCTGGGGCGACGGACCGCGTCCGGAACTGCGCACCGGCGCGAGCCGGGGCATGGCGACCCGGCAGCCGGTGAACCTGGCCGTGGTGGGCCTCCGATTCTGGGCCCATACCCGCGACCCCGAGGGTGCGTTCTTCACCAGCTATGACGGCCAGCCCGGCATGGACTTCATCACTTCGGCGCCGGGCAATCCGGCGCAGGTACGCGACGTCCTGATCGAGGACTGCGTGTTCCGGTCCTATACCAACAATGTGTTCACCGGCAATGCCCCCAGCGACCCCATCGTACGGGTCGCCCTTCGTCGCAACATCATTTCGCGCAATTTCAAGAGTACCGGCGGCGGCCACTCGCAGGGGCTCTACCACGCCGGGATGGGGCATCCGGATCTTCCCGCCCCGACGATCCTGCTGCAGGAAAACCTGTTCGATCACAACGGCTGGCGGATCCAGTCCATAGGGGGCGACAACAACAAGGGCGACGGCCAGGCGACCTTCTTCAACCACAACACCTATTTCACGCAGCCGCAGAAGGTGCTGTTCCAGCGCAACCTGTTCCTGCGCGCTTCGTCCATCGGCACCAAGTGGACAGGCCGTGTCGGAGCGGACCGCGCCCGCGCCATCGTCATCGAGGACAACCTGTATGCGGAAGGCGAGGTCGGCATCAGCATGGGTGGCAACAGTGCAGGTGCGCATCGCTTCGACGACATCACCATTGTCGACAACGTCTTCACCGACATCGGTCGAACCCGGCCGACGAACCGCTCGCTGTCCTGGGGAATCGAGGCGATCGACTGGCTGAGTGGAACGGTGAGCCGCAATCTCATCATCCACCAGCGCACACCCATCACCAACACCTGGGCGATAAGGGTGACAGCGCCGACCGGGTTCGACGCCATGGTGGTCGAAGACAACGTGATCGCCAACATCCGAGCCGGAACCGGTGGCGGCATCGTGCAGTTCGCGAATGGCGACAACGTCGACAACGTCCTGTTCAACAACAACATCGTGCAATCGCCGACGGCCACTGCAGCGGCGGCGTTCACCGCCGGAGGTTATGTGTTTTCCGGCAACAACCGCTACCACTCGACGGCGTCGGCGGATCGCGTTTTCCGTGTCAACGGCAGCAATGCCAGCCTGGCGCAATGGATCGCCGCCACCGGCGACGCCCAGGCGACCTTCGCGCCGATCAATTTTCCGGCGCCCGAGCGTGACCTCGAGACCTACGTCGAATACCTCGGCCTCGGATCGGGCTTCGATGATTTCCTCACGGCGGTCCACGGCCAGTCGCGCGCGAACTGGAATCCCGCTCTGACGGCGGGGGCCATCAACGACTGGCTGCGTGGCGGCTTCGGACTTCCGGCCATCGGCAGCGGCGATCTGATCTTCAGCAACGGGTTCGAGCCATGAATCGCCCGCATGCGAACGGTGTGGCAGGACCGCTTCGCGAGCGTGGGGAGGACACATCGCCGAGGGGTCTCCCGCAACCGCTTCGCCGATGGGTTGGCGGGTGGCCGTCTCTGGCGGCGCTGCTGGGGCTGCTGGCCGGGTCAGTCAGCATTGCGATGGGGGCAGGGACGGGTTCAACGCTGACCGAAGCGGACTTCAATCTGCCGCCCCAGGACGAACACGGCTGGTCGATCCTGACGCCGTCCGTGGACAGTCGCCTGGTTTATGTCGACGCCGAGTCGGGCAGCGACAGCACGGGTCAGTTTCATGCCACGGGCGACCCGGAAATCGGTCCCGACCCGCTGCGGCCCCAAGGGCAGGTGCGGGCCTTCCGGACGCTGGCCGCCGCTGAGGCCATGTTGCGGCAGAACGCGCCGGACTGGCTGCTGCTGCGCGCCGGCCGCGTATGGCACGAGTCCCTGCCGGTCCGGCGTGGACGCTCGCCCACAGAGCGCATGGTGGTGGCCGCGTGGGGCGATGGGCCTCGACCTGAACTCCGCACCGGCGCCGAGCGCGGTATCGCGACCTCCGCCCCGGTGAACCTAGCAGTCGTTGGCATCCGCTTCTGGGCCCATACCCGTGATACCGACGGACCATTTTTCACCGGCTATGCCGGCCGCAGCGGCATCAGCTTCGCCACCCAGACCGCAGGCAGCCAGAACCAGGTCCGCGATACGCTGATTGAAGACTGCGTATTCCGAAGCTATGCCAGCAATGAGGTCAATGGGAAAAGGCCCAATGAACCCGTGGTGCGCCTGGCCATTCGCCGCAGCATCTTTTCCGGCAACTACAAGAGCAGCGGGCAGGGCCATTCCCAGGGTCTCTATCACGGCGGCGAAGGCAACCTGACCGATGTTCCGACCGTCCTCCTGCAGGAGAACCTGTTCGATCACAACGGCTGGCGGATCCAGTCCGAAAACGGCGACAACAATCCGGAAGGTGGCCAGGCGACGTTCTTCAACCACAACACCTACTTCAGTTCGGTCAGCAACGTGCTGTTCCAGCGTAACCTCTTCCTGCGTGCGTCGTCCATGGGCACCAAATGGACAGCGGCGCCCGGAGAGGGGGAGCGCACGACGTCGGTCGTCATCGACAACAACCTCTACGCCGAGGGCGAGCTGGGCATCGGCATCGGTGGCAACGACCCGGGTGCGGACCGGTTCGATGACATCAGCATCCGCGACAACGTGTTCACCGACATCGGCCGCACGCGGCCCACCAACCGGTCCCTGTCCTGGGGTATCGAGGCCATCGATTGGGGCCATGGCAGCATCGTCGGCAACCTTTTCATCCACCAGCGCGCCGCGATCAACAACACTTATGCCATCGACGTCAGTGCGCCTACAGGAATCGATACGGTGCTGATCGAGCACAACGTCATCGCCAACATGCGAAGCAGCAACTCCGGCGGACTCGTCCGACTACGGAATGGGCTCCATGTCGGTGAAGTGCTTTTCAGCAACAACACGGTCCAGGCGCCTTCGGACAGCCCGCTGGTCAATCTGAGCACCGGTGGCTATGCGTTTTCCGGCCTCAATCGTTATCACTCGGCGGCCGCTGCCGACCGGTTGTTCCGGATCGATGGCAATCCCGCCAATCTTGCTGGTTGGATCACGGCCAGTGGTGACCTTGGGGCCAGTGCCGCGCCGATCGTTTTTCCTGATCCGGACCGGGATCTCGAGACGTATATGGAATATCTCGGTCTCGGGTCCGGCTTCGATGACTTCGTGGAAGCGGTGCACGGTCAGTCGCGCGCGAACTGGAATCCCGCTCTGACGGCGGGGGCCATCAACGACTGGCTGCGTGGTGGCTTCGGCATGGCGCCGGTGGGCAGTGCTGACCGCATCTTCGCAAACGGTTTCCAGCCTTGAGACCTCTCGAATGCCTGGCGGGGCGGCCAGCCGCGAATACGATCGTGGCCACTCTCCCAGGCTGCCTTTGCGCCATAGCAATCAGTACTTGTAAATAATCAAGGTGACAGCCGGCCGGGATCATGCTTGAATGCATTGAAGATCCAAGGTGGAAAATGAATGTGCAGTCCTAGAGGTTCCATTGCGATGTTCTGCGCCTGTGTGCTCGCGCTTGCCCTCGCTACTCCCGTGTTCGCGGCCATGGACATCCGCTCGGGACATGCGGGGCACTGGTGGTCGCCAGATCGCAGTGGCGAGGGCTGGGTGCTCGACCTGCGCGAGCAGGGGGACGCCTGGCTGTACTGGTTCACCTACGACGGCGAAGGTGGCCAGCGCTGGCTGACGGCACATGGCCAGATCGTCGCGGACGAAGACGGCGACGAGCGCATCGACTTTCCCCAGCTCGTCGTCACCCGGGGCGGTCGCTTCGGCCAGGACTTCGATCCTGGCCAGGTGGAATTCGAGGACGCCGGGTCGGCCACGCTGCGATTCAGCCACTGCGATACCGCCAGTTTCCATTTCGATGCTTTCGGGCAGGTGATGACGTTGTCGCTGCAGCGCCTGGCGCATGTGATGGGCACCCGCTGCGAAAACGCTCATGGCGTGACGGGTCGGGAGGTGGCGGCGCACGCCGGTCACAGCGGCTCCTGGTACGTGCCCGAACAGCCAGGCCACGGCTTTGCCGTGCACTGGTCGACGCCGGAGCAGGCGATCGTCACCTGGTATACCTACGACAATGAGGGCCGCCAGATGTGGATCCTGGGCGTGGGAGAGCCCGATGGAGAGGGCAATCTGCTGGTGACGGACGCCCACACCACTCGCGGCGCACGCTTTGGCAGCCAGTTCGATCCCGCCCAGGTGGAGCGCCTGGAGTGGGGTACGCTCAAGTTCACGCTCGGCTGTGAGCAGGCCGGGGTCGACTATGCGCCGCTGCCGACGTTCCCGGAAGGTACCCTGGATTTGCAGCGACTCACACGACTGCGCGAGGTCGGGTGTCCCTGGCAGGCACCCGCGCTGGAGACGCTGCATGAACTCGGGCTTGAAGCCTTGCCCGTGGCAGTGGCCGACTCTGCGCAGACCGTGCACCGGCTGCGCGGCGTCGAGCTGGCCGATGGCGGCGAAGTGTGGGCGATCGTACGTCTGGTCGGACTGGATGGGCCGCTACGCGTGGCACGGCTCGGCCCCGGCGCCGAGTCCTGGTCATTGCCAGGCGACCTGGAACCCCTCGCGCTGGGTTATGGCCATGGCCTTGTGGTGCGGGGGGCCCGGGTTCTGGTCAATGCCCGCGATGGGCAAGGCAAAGCGACCGTCCTGTCCTGGGATGGCGATGCCTGGGCACCGGTCCCAGCACTGCAGGGGCAGGGCGCCCTGTTCATGACCGGCGCATCGGCCGACGGTGGCATTCTCATCGGCAATCTCCTGGGCGAGTCGGATCGGATTGAAGATCCGTGGCGTTGGGAAGACGGAACGGGTTTCATGCGCCTGCAAGGCAGCGTCGGCAACCAGCGGTCCATTCCACTGTGCGTCGCCAACGACGGCAGCCGTCTGTGGGGAACGCTGCTGCAGCCCAGGCCCGGCCTGGCAAATTATCGCGATCTCGTTGTCAGTTGGCCCGGTGGCGAGGGCGACCCGCATACGGCCTCCGCCCTGGGCTGGCCCCTGGCGGCTGTCGGCGCCTGCGCGGACGACGCGCGGGTGCTGTTCATGTCAGGCGCAGCCAGCACCCCGTCCGGTCTCCCGACACAGTACAGGCATGAGCCCTGGTACTGGCGTGTGGACAATCGCGCCGGCTTCATGGGCAGCCTGGCGGACAAGCCCGGGCAGCGTCACAGTGTTCATGCGGCGTCGGCCGACGGCAACACCGTGGTCGGTTCCTATGGCGCGTATCCGACCTTCTCGATGGGCGTTGCCGAAGGGGGGCCGGCAAAGGCTGGCGCGCCCGATCAACTTCGTACCGACGGATTCATATGGCAACCCCACGTCGGCATGACCCCGGTATGGTCGTTGCTGGAACGCAACGACCTGCCGTTGACTGCCGTTCACTCCCTGGAGGCGTTGGCTGTTTCCGCCAATGGACAGACCGTGCTGCTTCAGGGCGTGCCGCCGGAAACCACGCCGTCTGTCGTGCCAGGCGTCTCCCTTTGGCTGCTGCGGCTGACGCCACGGCCGGAAGCCGCGCCGTGAGACATCGGAGCAGAACCCGTATCAGGGCGACGCCTCGGCGTATCCCCATGGCGGCCGGCTGAGGCGACACAATCCCTGCAAGGCCGGTCGGGCGGGCCGGCGTTGCCACTTCGTCGCCATGAACGAGCGCGGCAACGGCTGAGGCCTGGGGCTTCCTGGCCGGAAAGGGTGGCGGCCTCCGCCGACGGATCCCGTCGCCCGAATCGATGATTACGGTTGCTTCCTTCCGGACCTGGCCGAGTTCACCATCTATCGTCGCGGGGGCCGACGGAGGCCACCATAGACTGCTGGCAATGCCGGGCGCATTGACGGTCGCGCGGCCGGAACTGCGAAATCTGGCGGAGAGAGAGGGATTCGAACCCTCGATACGGTGTTAAGCCGTATACACACTTTCCAGGCGTGCGCCTTCAACCGCTCGGCCATCTCTCCGGATCACGCGGCGCGAGGCGACAAAGCCAGCACGCAGCGAGCGCGCAAGCATAGCGGAGGCCGGGGCATACCGACAAGCCGAACGATGTCCGCGCCTGGACATCGGGCCAGTTCCGCCGCAGTCTGGCAGAATCGTCCTCCCCGTGATGCGCCGGAAGGCGACATCCGCGCAGAGGACAGAGCCCGCCCATGAGTTATCTCGCCCTGGCCCGCAAATGGCGGCCGCGGACATTCAGCGAACTGGTCGGCCAGGAACACGTGGTCAAGGCGCTGCGCAACGCGCTGGACACCGGCCGCGTCCACCATGCCTTCCTGTTCACCGGCACGCGCGGCGTCGGCAAGACGACCATCGCGCGCATCTTCGCCAAGTCGCTGAATTGCGAAAGTGGCGTCTCCAGCGAACCCTGCGGCCAGTGCCCGGTGTGCCTGGAGGTCGATGCCGGCCGTTTCGTCGACCTGATCGAGATCGACGCCGCCTCGCATACCGGCGTCGATGATGTCCGCGAACTGATCGACAGCGCCCAGTACGCACCGTCGCGCGGTCGCTACAAGGTGTTCCTGATCGACGAAGTGCACATGCTGTCGAAGAATGCCTTCAACGCCTTGTTGAAGACGCTCGAAGAACCGCCGGAGCATGTGCGCTTCCTGTTGGCGACAACCGACCCGCAGAAGCTGCCGGTGACCGTGCTTTCGCGCTGCCTGCAGTTCAGCCTGCGACGCCTGCGCGAAGATGAAATCGCCGGCCAGTTCACGCATATCCTCAATGCCGAAGGCATCGCCGCCGAACCTTCCTCGCTGGCGTTGATCGCGCACGCCGCCGACGGCAGCCTGCGTGATGGTCTCAGCCTGCTCGACCAGGCGATTCCCCACGGTGGCGGGCAGCTGTCCGAAACCGATGTGCGCGCCATGCTCGGGACCCTCGACCAGGACATCGTGCTGCGCCTGCTCGAAGCGGTTGCCGACGGGGACGCCCATGGTCTCTACGCGGCCGTCGAGGCCGTGGCCGGATTCGTCGTCGACTATGGCAGCGTGCTGGGCGACATGGCGGTGGCGCTGCATCGCATACAGGTCCGCCAGCTGCTGCCGACGGCGGGCGAAGTGGGGGAGCGCTTCGATACGGCCCGCGTCGAGGCGCTGGCGTTGCGGCTGGCGCCGGAAGACGTGCAGCTGTACTACCAGATCGCCACGCAGGGCGTGCGCGACCTCGCACTGGCGCCGTCACCCCGGGTCGGTTTCGAGATGAGCCTGCTGCGCATGCTCGCCTTCCGACCGGATGCGGACAGCGGTGCGGCGGAAGCGGGATCGCACGCCGGCGGTCGCAGCGCGGCCGGCGGCGCTGCAGCCGTCAGGTCGGCTCGCGCGCCGGCAGTGGCTGCGCTGTCGGAACGGGAGGCGGTTGCGCCGCCGGAAAGGGTGAAAACACCCGCCGGCAACGGAATGCCGGGCGTCGCGAGCCTGTCGCCCGTCATCCACCCACCGATTCCGGCCCGTATTCCAGCGAGCGAGCACGTGATGGCGGAACCGATCGCAGTCCCTGCCGATACCTCGGGCTGGATCTCGGCGATCGAACAGATGGGCCTGCGGGCTTCGACAAGGCAGGTCGCCGACCACTGCACGGTGCTCGGCCGCGACGGCGATTCGATCCGCCTGGGCTTGCCACGGGCACTCGATGCGATGTGCACGCCCGGCATCCGTCAGGAACTGGAGCAGGCCCTGTCAGCGGCGGTGGCGCGACCGATCCGCATCGCCATCGAACTGGTGACCGAAGCCGGTGACACGCCGGCGCAGCGCAACGCGGTCCAGAAACAGGTGCGGCAACAGCAGGCCCACGCCGATTTTTCCGGACATCCTGGCGTCCAGGCCGCCATGGCGGCCTTCGACGCCGAACTCGCACCCGGATCGGTCCGGCCGCTCTGAGGCCGCCGCCCCCAACTCCCAGGACACAGACATGTTCAAGAACCAGATCGCCGGCCTGATGCAGAAAGTGCAGAAGGCCCAGGAAGACATCCAGAAGGCGCAGGAGCAACTGGCGCAGACCGAAATCACCGGCAGCGCCGGTGGTGGCATGGTCGAGGTGGTGATGTCCGGCAAGCACCAGGTCCGCCGCGTGCGCATCGACCGCCAGATCCTCGCCGACGATCCGGACATGGCCGAGGATCTCGTTGCCGCCGCCGTGAATGATGCGGTCAACAAAGTGGCTGCGCTGACCGAGAAAAGCATGGCGGATGCCACCCAGGGCATGCCCATACCTCCGGGCATGAAGATTCCGGGGCTGTTCTGATCACCCTGGACGACCTGCAACGATGAGTGCCCTGCTCAGGCGCCTGATCGACGACCTGCGCTGCCTGCCGGGCGTCGGCCCGAAGTCGGCCCAGCGCATGGCCTACCAGCTGCTGGAGCGCGATCGCGAAGGCGGCCGGCGCCTTGCCGCGACGCTGGCGGAGGCGATGACCGGAATCGGGCACTGCCGGCGCTGTCGCGACTACAGCGAGAATGAGCTGTGTGCGATCTGCCAGGGCAGCAACCGCGACCAGCAGCTGCTCTGCATCGTCGAAAGTCCGATCGACCTGGCCGCCATCGAGCAGGCCACCGGCTATCGCGGCAACTATTTCGTGATGCACGGGCGGCTCAGTGCCATTGACGGCCGTGGACCGCGCGAGCTGGGTCTGGACCTGCTGGCCAATCGACTGCTCGAAGAAGGGGTCCAGGAGCTCATCATCGCCACCAATGCCACCGTCGAGGGCGAAGCGACCGCCCACTACCTGGCCGAGCTGGCGCGCAGTGCCGAGGTGCGCGCGACGCGACTGGCGCACGGCGTGCCACTGGGCGGCGAGCTGGAGTTCGTCGATCGCGGCACGCTGGCGCTGGCCTTCGGCAGCCGGCAATCCCTCTGATCCCTACAGCACAGGCTGAAGTCCGATGTCCGATACCCTGTTTGCCAAGATCATCCGCCGCGAGATTCCCGCCGATATCGTCTACGAGGATGAGGAGATCCTGGCCTTCCGCGACATCCATCCGCAGGCGCCGGTGCATGTGCTGTTCATCCCGAAGCAGGCGATCGCGACGCTGGATGACGCCACGCTGGAACACACCGCGCTGCTCGGCAAGCTGATGCTGGCCGCAGCACACTATGCGCGCGCCGAAGGCCATGCCGAGAACGGCTATCGGGTGGTGATGAACTGTCGTGACGATGGCGGGCAGAGCGTCTACCACATCCACCTGCACCTGCTGGCCGGGCGACGTCTGGGCTGGCCACCGGGCTGATCGCGGCGATCCGGCGTCAGACTTCCGGTTGCCCGTTACGGCACCGAGGCCAGGCTGCGGCCGAGCAGGCGTTGCGCCGTCTCGACCAGTCGGCCACGACGCAGGATCAGGTGCCAGCCCTTGCCGCCCAGCTGCCGCCACAGGCTGGCACTGCGCAGGGCGGCAAGCAGGCAGGCACGGATCTGCGAAATGTTGGATTCTTCCTTTAGAATCATCGGGTTGCCGGGTATTTTTACACGCGGCGTGAGCGTTGAGATGGTGGCCAGATACGCCGCCGCCAAGGCGGCGACCGCGTCCGGCGTTCCCGCCTCGTCCGGGCCGTGCAGGTTGGCGATCGACACCAGGCGGCGGCGCAGTTCCGACTGCATTCCTTCATGGCGGCTGTAGCGGCGCTCGACCTGCAGAACGGTACCGGCAACGCGGAGCAGGTCGGCATCGCGTTGCTCGCCGCGCAGCTGGCTGACCAGAAGGCGCAAACCGCTGCGGACGCCCTGCAAGCCGCCGAAAACGGCCTCGGGCGAGTCGGCGGACAGGCGCAGGATGCTGGCCAGGCTGGCATCACGGGCTTGCGGCTCGGCTTCGCCGCGACGGGCCACCATCAGCGCCTGATGGACGGCCTGGACCACGCCGGCCAGGGCCAGGGTCTGGGCTTCGAAACGGTCCAGGGCACGATCCATGTTCAGCACTCTCCAAATCTGTCGGTCAGACCGCCATGGGCGGCATTGGTCGCCTCGATCACGCCACCGCCAAGGCATCGCTCGCCCTGGTAGAACACCACTGATTGTCCGGGCGTGACGGCCCGCTGCGGCTGTGCGAAGCGGACGCTGCAGCGCCCGTCAGCCAGCAGGGTCACGGTGCATTCCTGGTCGGGCTGGCGGTAACGCGTCTTTGCGGTACAGGCGAATTCTCCGGCGGCGGCCGTCGTGGCGACCCAGCTCAGCTGGCCCGCTTCAAGCCGGTCGGAATACAGGAGCGGACTGTCGCCCTGGTCGACCCAGACGGTGTTCGTATCCGGATCCTTGCCGACGACGAACCAGGGCTCGCCGTTGCCGTCGGACCGGCCGCCGATGCCCAGGCCCTGGCGCTGGCCCAGCGTGAAGAAGTGCACGCCGGGATGCTCGCCCAGCACCTGGCCACGGACACTGCGGATCGTCCCCGTGAGGGGCGGAAGGTAGCGGGCAAGGAAGCCGGCGAAATCCCGTTCGCCAATGAAGCAGATGCCGGTGGAGTCCTTCTTGCGCGCCGTGACCAGGCCGGCCTCCCCGGCCATGGCGCGGACCTGCGGCTTGGGCAGGTCGCCGATCGGAAATTCGGTCACGGCCAGCTGCGCCTGCCCCAACGTGTAGAGAAAGTAGGTCTGGTCCTTGTTGTGATCCACCGCTCGCAGCAGCAGCCATTCGCCGTCCGGGGCGCGGCCGACCCGGGCATAGTGGCCCGTCGCGATGCGGTCCGCGCCAAGGTCGCGGGCATGATCGAGGAAGGTCTTGAACTTGATTTCGCGGTTGCACAGCACGTCCGGGTTGGGCGTGCGGCCCGCCCGATGTTCGGCGAGGAACTGCTCGAACACACCATCCCAGTATTCCGCGGCGAAGTTCCGCGTGTGCAGGTGGATGCCGAGGTGGTCGGCGACGGCCTGGGCATCGGCCGCATCGGCTTCGGCGGGGCAGGTGCCGCTGGCGTCGTCTTCTTCCCAGTTCTTCATGAACAGGGCGGCGACCTCGCGACCGGACTGGTGGAGGCGCAGCGCGGCGACCGATGAATCGACGCCACCGGAAAGACCGATGATGATCGGAGCCGGACTCATGGGTTCTGGATGGGGGCGATCAGCCGCCAATCGACGGCAACAATGACAGCGGCGCCGGCTGACCGTTCAGGAAATCGTGCAGGCTGCGTGCGACCAGCGGACTGCGCAGGCGATGTCCGCCCGCCAGCAGTTCCTCCTGACGCAGCCAGAGGGCGCGGACGATGCCGACATCAAGTCGGCGGTCCGGCTCATGGCGCACAGGCTGTCCGGCGAACGTGAAGCGCAGCACCGGCTTTCGATCCGGCGGGTCCGGCCAGTGGTAGACGGCGACCAGTCCGGTGACCGTGATGTGCCAGCCGGTTTCCTCCAGCGTCTCGCGGATGGCGCCCTGGACCAGGGTCTCGCCCGGTTCCAGATGCCCGGCCGGCTGGTTGATCACAAGCGCGCCCGCCACCGACTCTTCCACGTACAGGAACCGGTCACCGTCGGGAACGACAGTGGCGACGGTGATGCGGGGCAGGGTGGCCACGTCCGGGCGCGACGCAGAGGCAATGGAATCCTTCATCGGAGCGCATGTTAACCCGGCTGCGGGCCGCGCCAGCGCCACGTTCGCCAGCGACAGGCGACGGCCCTGCGTGCGACAGCGTAAAATCACCGCTTTGCAGGGCTCTTCTTCCGTCACGATGGCAACCAATCCGGACAAGGATCATGACCACGGCGTCGCCGTGGAGACCGCGCCCCCCGAGGTCGCCCGGCCACCGATGTACCAGGTGGTGCTGCTCAACGACGACTACACGCCCATGGACTTCGTGGTCAGCGTCCTGCAGCTGTTCTTTTCGATGAACAAGGAACGGGCGACCCAGGTGATGTTGCATGTGCACACCCGTGGCAAGGGCATCTGCGGCGTCTTCACCCGCGAGGTGGCGGAAACCAAGGTCACCCAGGTCAACGAGTTTTCCCGCAAGCACCAGCACCCGCTCCTGTGTACGCTGGAGAGGATCAGCGACGGCTGAACCGCCGTCGGCGACGGATTGAAAACTGCCCGCCCCGGACGCATAGTCAGGTCAACGCCAGGAACCCACATGTTCAGCAAAGACCTCGAACTCACCATCGGCCAGTGCTACAAGAGCGCCCGCGAACAGCGTCACGAGTTCATGACCGTGGAGCATCTGCTGCTGGCGCTGGTCGACAATCCGTCGGCAGCGCCGGTTCTGCAGGCCTGCGGCGGTGATCTCAAGCGGCTCGCCGGCGACTTGCGCGGCGTCATCAGCGAAACCGTGCCCGTCCTGCCCGAGAGCGATACCCGCGACACGCAGCCGACGCTGGCCTTCCAGCGCGTCCTGCAGCGCGCCGTGTACCACGTGCAGTCGTCCGGCCGGAAAGAGGTGACGGGCGCCAATGTCCTGGTCGCGATCTTCGGCGAAAAGGATTCGCACGCCGTCTACTTCCTCAACCAGCAGGATGTCGGCCGCCTCGACGTCGTCAACTACCTGTCGCACGGTGTCGCCAAGATCGGCCATGAGCCGGCGGACAATCCCGAGGCGAAGCAGGAAGGCGAATCCGCCGACGGAGAGTCCCGGCGCGATCCGCTGGCTGAATTCGCCAGCAACCTCAATGAACTCGCGCAGGCCGGCCGCATCGATCCGCTGATCGGTCGCGCTGCCGAGATCGAGCGCACCGTGCAGGTGCTGTGCCGGCGCCGCAAGAACAATCCCTTGTACGTCGGTGACGCCGGCGTCGGCAAGACCGCGCTGGCTGAAGGCCTGGCGATGCGCATCGTCGCCGGCGAGGTGCCGGACGTGCTCGCCGATGCGGTGATCTATTCGCTCGACCTCGGCGCGCTGGTCGCCGGGACCAAGTATCGCGGCGATTTCGAGAAGCGCCTGAAGGGCGTGCTCGCCGAGCTGAAGAAGCGCCCGAACGCGATCCTGTTCATCGACGAGATCCACACGGTGATCGGCGCCGGCTCCGCCTCCGGTGGCACCATGGATGCCTCCAACCTCATCAAGCCGGTGCTGTCGAACGGCGAACTGCGCTGCATCGGGTCGACCACGTTCCAGGAATACCGCGCGGTCTTCGAGAAGGACCGGGCGCTGGCGCGTCGTTTCCAGAAGATCGACGTGGTCGAGCCGTCGGTGGCCGAGGCCGTGGAGATCCTCAAGGGCCTGAAGGGCAAGTTCGAGGAACACCATCAGGTCGAATACAGCCCCGATGCGCTGCAGGCGGCGGTGGATCTGTCCGTCCGGCACATCGGCGACCGCCTGTTGCCGGACAAGGCCATCGATGTCATCGACGAGGCGGGTGCCCGGCAGCGCCTGCTGCCTGAAGCCGAACGCGACGGAAAGGTCGACGTCGACGACATCGAATACGTCGTGGCGCGCATGGCGCGCATTCCCGAGAAGCAGGTCTCGGCATCGGACCGCGACGTGCTGCGCAACCTCGACCGCAACCTGAAGATGGTGGTGTTCGGGCAGGACCCGGCCATCGACACCCTGGCGGCCGCGATCAAGATGGCGCGTTCGGGTCTGGGCAATCCGGCCAAACCGATCGGCAGCTTCCTGTTCGCCGGGCCGACCGGCGTCGGCAAGACCGAGGTGACGCGCCAGCTGGCGATGCAGTTGGGTATCGAGCTGATCCGTTTCGACATGTCCGAGTACATGGAGCCGCACTCGGTGTCGCGGCTGATTGGCGCACCGCCGGGCTATGTCGGTTTCGACCAGGGTGGCCAGCTCACCGAAGCGGTGACCAAGCATCCCCACGCCGTGATCCTGCTCGATGAAATCGAGAAGGCGCACCCGGACGTCTACAACATCCTGCTGCAGATCATGGATCGCGGTGCGCTGACCGACAGCAACGGTCGCGAAGCCAACTTCCGCAATGTCGTGCTGGTGATGACGACCAATGCGGGGGCGGCCATCGCCGCCCGGCGCAGCATCGGGTTCATCGACCAGAACCATGCCACCGATGCGATGGAAGTGATCCGCCGTGTGTTCACCCCGGAATTCCGCAATCGCATCGATGCCATCATCCAGTTCGCGCCCCTGGATTTCGAACACATCCTGCGCGTGGTCGACAAGTTCATCATCGAGCTGGAAGCACAGCTGGCCGAGCGCCAGGTCGTGCTCACGGTAACCGCCGATGCCCGTCGCTGGCTGGCCGAACATGGTTTCGATCCGCAGATGGGTGCCCGGCCGATGTCGCGGATCATCCAGGATCACGTCAAGCGCGCGCTCGCCGACGAGTTGCTGTTCGGCAAGCTCGTCAGCGGAGGCAAGGTGCTCGTCGACGTCGTCGACGGCAGCCTGAAGGTCGAGGTCGAGGAAGAAGTGCCGGCAGAGCCGGTGGGCGCCTGATCGGCGCTGGGCTGACCGCGCGCCGATCAGGTGCGCGGTCTGGCCTGGCGAAAACCGACCCGCGTCGCAGGCGCCGCGCCGCCGGGCAGGGTTCCGGCCCGGGAGTCCCCGGTCGGCGGCTACTGCTTCTCCATCAGCGTGATGTCGTCCACCCACAGGGTGCCCGTGCCCATCTGCATGATGCCGATCTCGATGGCCTTTGTTCCGTCCGGCACCTGGAATTCGCGTTCGAGCCGCCGCCAGTCGAAGCTGGCGCCGAGGTCGGCAAAGGTGTGCTCGAAGGGCATGGCGGTGGTGCCGCGGAACACCGCCAGCAGCTGCACGCCGTCGGCAACGTTTTCCGCCTTGACGGATGCCGAGAGCACGACCGTCCTGCCGTTCAATCCCGCGTTGTCCAGGTACTGCATCAGTCCGCCCCAGGGTTCGGTGCCCTCGCTCATGATCCGCACGGCATAGTTGCCGGTCGCCACGACGTCCGTGACAAGGTCGAACTGGTAGGCGTAGGGATCGGCATGGACGTTCGTCGTCCACGGGTCCTTCGTTCCATTCTCGAAACCCGGGTTGGCGACGATGCCATCCGCAGCGGTGTCGGCGGCCACCTCCGTTTGGCTGCCGTTCGCCATGCCCGTGCCAGGGGGTTGCTTGCTGCATGCGGCCATCGCCAGACCTGCCAGACCCGCGAGCAACAGTGCGCCCATTCGATGCATCAGGATGTCCTCGTGCGTTCGTTGAAATCGGTCAATCGGATCAGTCCTTCCTGGGCCGTGGAGGCCACCAGCACGCCGTTGCGGCTGTAGATGCTGCCGCGGGCGAGGCCGCGCGCACCCTGGGCGCTGGGGCTGTCGCAGGAGTACAGCAGCCATTCGTCGGCGCGGAACGGGCGATGGAACCAGATGGCGTGATCGAGGCTGGCCATCTGCACATTCGGGTGCAGATAGGAGATGCCATGCGGCAGCGTGGCGGTGCCGATCAGATGGAAGTCCGAGGCGTAGGCCAGAAGGCTGCGGTGCAGGACCGGATCGTCCTCGACCGGATGCGTCAGCCTGAACCAGACATGCTGCAGTGGCGGGCGCTTCGGAGGATTGACTTCGTCGCGCGGCCACACATGCCTGAACTCGAAGGGACCGGCGCGCATCAGCCAGCGCCGCAACTTGACTGGCACATTGGCGAGTGCCTGCTCCGACAGGGGTTCCGGCGGTGCAAGATCTTCCGGGCGCGGCACTTCCGGCATGGCGACCTGATGTTCGGCGCCGCCTTCGTCGATCTGGAACGACACGGTCGAGACGAAGATCGGCTTTCCGTGCTGGATCGCGGTGATGCGCCGTACCGAGAAGCTGCCGCCGTCGCGGGTGTGGTCGACGGTGTAGACGATGGGGCGTTCGTTGTCGCCGGCGCGCAGGAAGTAGGCATGCATCGAATGGGCGAAGCGCGGGCCGTCGATGGTCTGCTGCGCAGCCGACAACGCCTGGCCCAGGACCTGGCCGCCGAACACGTACTTGGTTCCGATATCGCGGCTCTGTCCTCGGAACAGATTGTCCTCCAGGCGTTCCAGTCGCAGCAGTTCGGTGAGTTCGGACACGACAGCCTGGTTCATGGGAGGGGATCTGAGTGGGGCGGGGACGGCATTCCAGGATCAAGACGGGCCAGACCGCAGGCCGCCATCACGCGGGGCCAGGGAAATCCGGGACCGGGATCGATCTTGCGACGGACGGCGAGTTCCGGCGCGTCGCTGGCGGCGACCTGCTCGTGGTCGAGGTCATCATGCCCGGCAATCCAGCGCAGCGAAGGAATCGCTGCACGAAGACCGTCGAGCAAGGCGATCAACGCGTCGATCTGGACGGCGGGGTAGGGCTCGGCCGGCACTTGCCGGCGCGAATGGTACCAGTCCGGCCAACGCCCGGTATGCACCAGTTCGATGCCGACACTGCTTGCGTTCCAGCCACGCACGTGGTGAGCGACGAAGATCTCCGGGACCCAGCGTTCGACGCGACCGTTACGGTCGATGTAGTAGTGGCCGCTGTTGCCGGTGCCGCTGTCGTAGAGAATCCGCTCTCCGAATTCGCGCGCGGTTGCCAGGTCGGGCAGCTCGGTGCAGTGGATAACGACGAGATCGATCTGGGCGGTCGTCCGCACCGACAGGTGCCGGACATACGGGAGCCAGCGCTCGGCCACATTCGGAATCGCCATGATCGGATCGATGTCGGACATGGACGGATGCTAACAGGGCACACCGTGCCCGGCCTGCGCCCCTGGCCGGCTCTGATAGCATGGCCGGCTGCACAGCGCGACGGTCGGCAATGAAGGGACATGTTCTGCTTTCGCACGGGATGGAATCGGGCCCACAGGCGAACAAGGTGAGCGCCCTGGCGGCCATTGCGGAATCGCGTGGGTGGCGGAGCACGCGCCCGGATTTCCGCGACCTTGACGCAACGCGTGATGTGACCCGGCTGGACGCACGGATCGAGCGGCTGCTGGCCGCGGTTGAACCCGGAGAACCGCTGGTCCTCGCCGGTTCGAGCCTGGGCGCGTTCTGTTCGGCACGGGCCTCGCTGCAGGTGCCTTGCAGGGGCCTGTTCCTCATCGCGCCCCCACTGGCCATCCCGGGTTTCCATGCAACGCTGGATGTCCCGGCGGTGCGCACCGAGATCGTTCACGCCTGGAACGACGAACTGATTCCGGCCGCTGGCGTCATTGCATTCGCGGCGGCACGGCGGCTGCCGATGCACCTGGTCGATGACGAGCACCGCCTGGAGCGGCACGTGGCACGGATCGCCCAGTGGTTCGGCTGCTTCCTGGATGCCTGCGCGTGAACACTGCCCACTACTTCGCGACCTGTGCCAGAGGTTTGGAATACCTGCTCGTCGACGAGCTGAAGGCGCTCGGCGCGGATAGCGCACAGGAAGCACTGGCCGGCGTGCATTTTGCCGGTGCGCCCGACCTCGGTCTGCGCGCCTGCCTGTGGTCGCGGCTGGCCAGTCGCATCCTGCTGCCGCTGTCCGAGTTCGACGCCGATGGCGCCGACGCCCTGTACGAAGGCGTGATGGCGGTCGACTGGTCGCAACACCTCGACGCCGACCGCAGTTTCGCCATCGATGCCGCAGTGCGTGCCTCGACGATCAACCAGGGCATGTTCGCCGGGCAGCGCGCGAAGGATGCCATTGTCGACCAGGTACGCGCGCGACTCGGCAGGCGTCCCGACATCAATCCGCAGGCACCCGATGTTCGACTCAATCTGAGGGTCGTCAGGAACCGCGCGATCATCAGCGTGGACCTGTCCGGCGAACCGCTGCATCGCCGTGGCTGGCGACAGGGGCAGGGCGAGGCGCCGCTCAAGGAAACCCTGGCCGCGGCCATGCTGTTGCGCGCGGACTGGCCTGCCGTCGCTGCCACAGGCGGGCGCCTGTTCGATCCGTTCTGCGGCATCGGCACCGTGGCCATCGAGGCGGCGTGGATGGCGGCGGATGTGGCGCCGGGCATCCTGCGCACGCACCCGGGCTGCCTCGGCTGGGTCGGCTTCGACATCGCGACATGGAACACGCTCCGTGAGGAAGCGCTGCAACGGCGGGACAAGGGCCTGTCGGCGTCGACATTCACCGTCGAGGGTGTCGACCTGGATCCACGCGTCGTCGAACTGGCGCGTCAGCACGCGCAGATCGCCGGCGTCGATCATCGGGTGACCTTCCGGCATGGCAACGCGCTGGCGCGGCCTTCGTCAGCCGAAGCGCCTTCGATGATCGTTGCCAACCTGCCGTATGGCGCCCGCCTTGGCGATGAGCGGTCGACGCGTGAGCTGTACCAGCGATTCGGTGAGTCGGTGCGCGAACACTACGCCGAAAGCCGGCTGGCCCTGCTGACGCTGGCCGACGGCCGTGGCCGCGCTCTGGGACTGCGGGCCCGCAAACGCTATGCCCTGAGCAACGGTCGCCTGGCGTGCGAACTGCTGTTGATCGACCCGCCCGGCGCGGCGAAAAAAGCGCCGGAAATCGAAGCGCCGCTGAGCGCGGGGGCGCAGATGGTCGCCAACCGCCTGCGCAAGAACCGGGACAGACTGCGCAAGCGCCTGCAGCGTGAAGGGATCAGCTGCTACCGCCTCTACGATGCCGACCTTCCGGAATACGCAGCGGCTGTCGACGTCTATGAGGATCATGCGGTCGTCCAGGAATACCAGGCGCCGGCGGAGATCCCCGCGGAAACGGCGCGTCGCCGCCTGGGTGAGCTGATCCGCGCCGTCCGCGAAGTGCTGGCGATGCCACGCGAACGCGTGGTGGTGAAGACACGCCGTCGCCAGCACCAGGACCAGGGTGACCAGTACCTGCCCAGCGGACGTGGCGCGGCGACGATCATCGCGCAGGAGCAGGGGCTGCGTTTCGAAGTCCGCCTGCGCGATTACCTCGACACCGGCCTGTATCTGGACCATCGCCCGGTGCGCGCCTGGCTGCGGGCGAACGCGCGCGACCGGGACGTGCTGAACCTGTTCTGCTACACCGGCGCCGCCACCGTCCATGCCGCCGCCGGTGGTGCGAAAAGCACGACCAGCGTCGACTTGTCGGCGACCTACCTGGCCTGGGCGCAACGCAACCTTGAGCTCAACGGCTTCACCGGTAGCCGGCACTGCCTGGTGCAGGGGGATGTCATGCGCTGGCTGTCGGCCAGGCAGGGGCGCTACGACCTGATCTACGTCGACCCGCCGACGTTCTCGAACTCCAAGGGCGCCGACGACTTTGACGTCCAGCGCCAGCACGTGGAATTGCTGCACGCCTGTGCGGACCTGCTGTCGCCGGCAGGGGAGATCGTATTTTCCAATCACTTCCGCCGTTTCCGGCTGGATCATGATGCGTTGTCGAAACGCTTCGACGTCGAGGATGTCAGCGCCGCCATGCTGCCCTTCGACTTCGCTCGCGACCCGCGCATCCATCAGGTGTTCCACCTGCATCTACGCGACGCCTGACATCGTCCATCACGCCTGCGCAGACTGGATTTTGCTCAGCAATAATTCAGTGAGGGAGTGGCAAAGTAGGCGCCGTCAGACGGGCAATCCGGCTGACGGCAGATCACGATCCCTCCCTCATCGTGATCTCGACCCGCCCCGCGACGGCCCTCCCTCCGACGCGGGGCTTTTTTTTGGGTCGGGAAGAAGGCCCGGCCAGGAAAACCTTGCCAGGTAAACCTTGCTCCCGCTGGTTTTGCCCCGGCACACGTCGGTTCCGGCGCATCAATAGGTCTGATGGCATATCGCCAGTCGGACCGTGGCTGGCTATGATCAGGCCCTTGCATGACAGGGATGTTCCGTGGAAGCCAAGAGTCCGTCCTCCAGCCGCTCGACCCGCGCCGAGCTGTGGATGTTTTTCCGCCAATGGTTGCGCCGCCCGTTGAGCATCGCCGCCATCTCGCCGAGCAGCCGCTTCCTCGCGCGCAAGATCATCGAAGCGCTGCCGGCCGGACCCCGGCGTGTCATCGAGCTGGGACCGGGCACGGGAACTTTCACTCGCGCCCTGCTCGAGCATGGCATCGCCGGCCGGGATCTTCTGGCCCTGGAATACAACCCCGAACTGCAGGCCTATCTTCGCGACCAGCTGCCGTCGATACGCGTCGTGCTCGGCGATGCCTGCGAATTGCCTGGCAATCCCGAAGTGCAGGACTTCGTGGCGGAGGGGCCGGTCAAGGTCATGGTCAGTGGCCTGGGACTGCTGGCGATGGACAAGGACACCCAGCGGGCGATATTGGCCGGCGCCTTTGAGGTGATGGGTGACGATGGTGTGCTCGTCCAGTTCACCTATGGTCCGAAGGTCCCCGTGCACCCGGACGTCATGGAATCGCTGGGTCTGGAAGGCCGACGCTCCGGATTCACTCTTCTCAACGTACCACCGGCATCGGTATACGTGCTGCGCAAGCGCGCCGCCGCAGCCTGACGGCAGCGTGCCGAAAATCAGGCGCTGCGCTCGACCACCTTTGCAAGGCGTGCGCCGAACCGGCGCCGATCTTCCGCATCCAGACCATCCAGCGAACGCCAGCGCGTCAGCAGGGCGGAAAGATCGGGTGCATCGGCGCGCCCTCCGCTCAGTCGCGCCTGCAGACGCTCAAGCTGCCACTGCTTGCGGGCGTCCCGCTCGTCTTCCGGCGGATCAATATCCGCCAGCTCTTCCGCTTCGAACACCAGCGCCTGGGCCATCGCCCGGGCTTCGTCCGTGCCCGTGGACGCGCCGGGCGCTTCGCTGATCAGGGCGAGCAAGCGTTCGCGACGTTGGTTGGCCTTGTGAAAATCGATGGCATGACGATAGCGGGTCAGCGCTTCGTCGAAACGGTTGCCCAGGTCGGCGTCGCGAATACTCAGGGCCTGCCATTGTTCGCGCAATTCGCGCAGGCGTGACGCGCTTTCAGCGTGCTCTTGCTCAGCCCCCTCAGCCATCTGCTCGACAGCGGCAACCATGGTCTCCGCCTCGATGCGCCGCGCTTCGAGGGCAGCGGCGCTTTCACGGCGCACCGCGTCGAGATTCGAGAAAGCCTGGTCGAGCGCGGCGCGGAAGCGGCGCCACTGTTGCTGGTCGCGACCGCGGCGCCCCTTGCCCAGGGCTTGCCAGCGCTGGTTGAGGGTGCGCGCCTCGAGACCCAGGCGCTTGCCATCGGTTTCGCGCGCGAGCCGCGTCGCGGCTTCGACAAGTCGTTCGCGTTCGCTCTCGATCTCGGAAAAGCGCCCTTCAAGCGTGGGCCGGATCCGATCCAGCAGGGAACGCAGTCGATCGGCAGCATCGCGGCGGTCGCCGGGCGAGAGGCGGTCCAACTGGCGCAGGTGGCTGGTGGCCTCGGTCTGGAGGGCGAGCAGTCTTTCGGTGTCCGCGACGACAGTCGGCGCGGCATCGACTGCTTCGCTCGTACTCTTCGGCGCGGTAGCGGCGCCCAGGGTCACGTCGGCGTCGGCAAGAAAACGGTCGAGCTGCTGGCGGTATTCGCTGCGCAGTGAATCGCGCTTGTCGAAAAATCCGCGCGCCGGCTTCAGCACGCGCGAACAGCCGGCATGGAAACGGCGATCCAGTCCATCGGGGCCGTCGCCGCCCTGGATCTGTCGCCATTGTTGTTGCAGTTCCCGGATCCGTGTCGCCAGGGCATCCGGATGCAGTCCTCGGCCCTCCAGCGACTCGACTTCTTCACAGAGGCGTTGCCGGGCACCCTGGTTGGCCCAGCGCTGCCAGGCGCGCAACTCGCGCAACTGGGGCTGCAGGGATTGCCAGAGGCGCTGGTCCGATTGCGCAAGTGCGCGCGGGTCCAGGTCGGCCAGGGTCTTGCCGGCAGACGCCATATCACCGGCCGCCAATGCCTTGGCCAGTGTCTGCAGCACGGCGTGCTGCGCCGCCTGCCGCTCGGCATCGCGCTTCTGTTGTGCCTCGGCTGCGGCGCGCTCGCGGGCGCGCTGGTCGGCCAGTGCCGCCAGTTCCGCCTGCAGGCGCGTTTGCGCGGCGATCTCCTCCACACTCGGAGGTGCAGGTTCGATCGTGTCATTCGACGCCTCGGCAGCCGGCACGCTTTCGGGCGGGGCAGGTGGCTGGAGCTGCGCAAGAATCACCTCGCGGGCGCCGGCAAAGCGCGCATGCAATTCCGAAGACAGGGCATCGGCATCGAGCGTGCGCCAGTCTTCTTCGTGGCTGGCCAGGCGCGCACGTCGCTCATCCACGTCGAGCGGTTCCCGCATGACCTGCTCAAGTGCAGTACAGAGAGCCTGGGCACGACGGACCTGGGCCTGGGAATCACCGGCGGCCATACGCAGGGCGTCGGCGCGCTCGCGGGCCGTCCGCGCCAGGCGCTTGTCGAAGCGCCGTGCCTTTTCGGCAATCCGATCCAGGACCGTCAGGGAATCGATACGCTCGAGCAGCGCCAGACGGATGTCGGCATCGGTATCCGTGAGGACGCGTTCGTGGAGGAAGCCAGGACGATTGATCCGCTGCACCAGCGCCCGGCGGACAGCCGCGGATGCGTGCCTTGCCGCCAGGTGTTCGAGTTCGTCGCCGCTGAGTTTCGCAAGCACAGCGTCGTCGCATTCGATCCGACCGTCATGGATGGCCGCCAGCCAGCGTTCGCGCGCCCACAGTCGCACGCCATTGTCGCCATCACGCTCCATCGCGCGTGCGAACAGGGCGGTGTCGTCGCAGCGTCGCAGCGCCTCGCGGCGGATGGACGCATCAGGATCCTCCAGCGCCAGCGCCGGAAGCGCCGCGCGCAGGCTGGCATCGGTGCTGCCGGACACGGCGGCGAGCCTACGGCTGGCGTTCGACGACTGCCAGGCGGGTTTGCGGAAAGCGGAGAACAGACTCATGCTGAAAACAACGCCCTGATCATCTTGGCGCCAGCCAGCCAGACACCGATGGCCGCTCCAAGGGAAGTGAAGAAGAAATTGACGAGAATGCGGGCAACGCCGTTGCGCCACCAGCCTCGCCACCCGTTCAGATCATGGCGCAAACGCCCGAAATCGGCCACGGTGGGTTTGCGTATCCACAACTCTACCGCCGCACTGGCCATGCCCGCACCGAGGGCAGGGTGCAGCGGTGTGATCGGCGAGGCGACGAATGCCGCGGCAATGCTGGCAGGATGGCCGCCGGCGACGATGCAGCCGAGGGCACCCAGTCCTCCCGTCGCCAGGATCCAGAAGACGAGAAGGTCGACGCCGACCTCGCGTCCCTGGCTGAAACCCCAGGCAAAACCACCCAGCACGAAGACGATAAGCCCGTAGCCCAGCCACTTCGGCCAGCGAAGCGGCGGCGGTGGCCTCTGCAGCTCGGCCACCTGTTCCACCGGGGACCCGACCTGGTCGGCGAGCGCCTGGCGCAGGCCCTGGAGGTGGCCGGCGCCGATGACGACAAGGACGTTGCGAGGTAGCTCGCCCGTCGCCGACTGCTGGCGAATGCGCGCCGCCATGAAGGCGTCCCGCTCGGCGATCAGCGCGGTGTACAACGGCTGCGACTGCATGGCGAATTCACGGAAGGCGCTGTCGAGCATGTCGCCTTCCTTGAGCTTCTCGATTTCGTCTTCCCCGATGTGGTCGTTGCTGAGCAGACTGGCAATCAATCCGCTGGCAAGACCCATGCGCTGCCAGAATCCAACCGATCGGTAGGCGCGGCTGACCGTCACGCCGATTTCCCGGTCGATCAGCCAGACCGGAAGCCCGCGCGCGCCCGCCTCATTGACGGCGGTACGGAGTTCGGCACCCGGTTCGATACCGAGTTGCTCCGCCAGACGTGCCTGGTACGACGCCAGGAGCAGCTGTGCGGCGACCATGCCGGCCTTGCCCTCCCTGAGCACACGGAACAGGTCCAGCTGTTGCAGGCGCTCCGGCGCAATCAGCGCCTGGTAGCGGCTGTCGCACAGTTCAACGGCGACGGCGTCGAAGCGACCGGTGTCAATGGCGGCGCGGACGGCGTCCACGCTCGCGTGCGAGACGTGTGCCGTACCGAGAAGCGTGTAGCGAATCCCGTCGCGCTCGACGGTTTCGACGGGCTGGCCTTCAAGGGCGGGAAGGTCGTTGAGAAGCGTCGCTTCGATGGTCATTGGCCAGTCGTGATGGGATATGCGCCGGCAGCCGCGTCGCGACGGCCGTCCCGTCACGCCTGCCGGTGGTGTGCAGAAGGACGGTCAGTCGCGGTAGCGTTTGACGAGGTCGCCGTAGGCATCGATGCGCCGGTCCCGCAGGAACGGCCAGATCCGCCTCACCGTATCGGTCCGCGCACGATCGACGCGGACCAGCAGGATCTCGGGTTCCGATTCGCTGGCCCTGGCCAGGAACTCGCCTTGGGGCCCGGCGACGAAGCTGGAACCCCAGAACTGCGCGCCGTTGCCGACGCCACTCGGGTCCGCTTCGAAACCGACGCGATTGCAGGACAGCACAGGCAGGCCGTTGGCGACGGCATGGCCGCGCTGCACGGTTATCCAGGCTTCGCGCTGGCGTTCCTGTTCGGCACGTTCGTCACCGGGATCCCAGCCGATCGCGGTTGGATAGATCAGGACATCGGCACCGGCCAGCGCCATCAGGCGCGCCGCTTCCGGATACCACTGGTCCCAGCAGACCAGGACACCGAGGCGTCCGACCGAGGTGTCGATGGGCTCGAAGCCGAGGTCGCCGGGCGTGAAGTAGAACTTCTCGTAATAACCGGGATCGTCGGGAATGTGCATCTTGCGATAGCGACCGGCAACGCTGCCGTCGCGTTCGAAGACCACCGCCGTGTTGTGGTACAGGCCAGGCGCGCGGCGCTCGAACAGCGATGACACCAGGACCACACCGGTTTCGCGGGCGAGGGCGGACAGCCGTTCCGTGCTCGGACCGGGGATCGGCTCGGCGAGGTCGAACTCATCGGTGGCTTCGCGCTGGCAGAAGTACGGGCCGTTGTGGAGCTCCTGGAGGACGACGAGCTGCGCGCCAGCCACGGCGGCCTCGCGCACACGGGTTTCGATCACCGCGAGATTCGCGGAGGCATCGCCGTGGTTGCGTTCCTGGATGAGGGCGACAACGAGCTCAGACATCGGCAAGTACTCCACGGGGCAACTGCATGGTGATGCAATGCAGGCTGCCGTTCTGTTCGATCAATGCGCGACAGGGAACGATCTCGACGTCCAGCCCCGACGCTTCCTGCAGGATGCGCGCGGCCTCGGTATCGGCCGCGTCCCCGTAGCCCGGCATCAGGATCGCGCCGTTGACGATCAGGAAATTGGCGTAGGAGGCGGCGAGACGTCGACCGTCGGCGGCGTGGATGGGCCTGGCCCAGGGAAGGGCCCGGAGGTGGTACGGCTGGCCGTCGCGGCACCGCAGCGTCTCCAGTTCCGCGGCCATCGCCGCCAGCCCGTCATGATGCGGATCATCCGTGTCATCGCAACCCTGATAAACGATGGTGTCAGGGCTGACGAAGCGCGCCAGTGTATCGATGTGCGCGTCGGTGTCATCACCCTGCAGGGCACCATTTTCGAGCCAGAGGAACCGGTCGACGCGCAGCTGCCTCGAAAGCACGGCTTCGACCTGTTCCCGCGACTTGTCGGGATGGCGTGTCGCCAGGCAATGCCAGGTCGACAGCAGGCTGCCCTGGCCATCGGTCTCGACGGCGCCGCCTTCGAGGGCGAAATTCACGGATTCGTGCCGGCAGGCCAGGCTGAAGATGCCGCGCTCGAACAGGCCGGTGACCAGTGCGTCGTCACGACTGGCCTCGAACTTTCCGCCCCAGCCGGTGAAGCGGAAATCGAGCAGGCGAAAGCCGTTGCCGTCGATCAGGCTGATCGGGCCGGTGTCGCGCAGCCAGGTGTCGTCGTACTCGATCCGGACAGCCTGGACACGATCCATGTTCGCACCCGCGGTCGTGGCGAGGTCGCGCATGCGCGATTCGATCCGGTCATCGGCGACGCAGACCACCAGCTGCTGGCGACGGCTGATGGCCGCCGCCAGTGCTGCGTAGGTGCGCTCGACCTCGGCCAGGTTGTCGGACCAGTCGGTACCGGCGTGAGGCCAGGCGATCAGAATGCCGTCCTGGGCCGTCCATTCCGCCGGCCAGAACGGAGTCGCTTTCATCGTTCGGCGTAGCTCAGTCGTTGCGTGCAACCGGTGTCGGTGAATTGAGCACCGCGTTGATCACGCGCTGGTTTTCGAAATAAACGGTGTAGCCGGGATAGCGCCAGCGCGTGATCGCCGGGTGTTGCGGTTTGTTGCCGGCGACCGGCGCCAGTTCCTGTTCCGGAATCCCGAACTCGGCCCGCACCTGGTTCATCGTCTGGCCGTTCTTCGGCAGAGACGCGCGTTGCGCCTGCTCGCTGCGCTCGATCAGCAGCACGTCGGCAGCCGCGAATGACGGGATAAACACGGCCATCGACGCGGCCAGAATCATGCTCATCTTGGACATTACCCACCCCCTGTTGGATAGCAGGCCAGTTTTAACAGATGCTCGATGCGGATGCCATCGTCCCGCCGTCATTCGGCGCCCAGAACGGGCGAGGCCGGCATGGAAGCCGGCCTCGACGCGATCATCCAGGGCAACCGGACTCTCAGCGCTGGCGCGCCTTGAAACGCGGGTTGCTCTTGCAGATGACGAAAACCTTGCCGCGACGACGGACGACCTTGCAGTCGCGATGCCGGGTCTTGGCGGACTTGAGCGAAGAAAGAACCTTCATGACACGAAACCTCTGGCCGGGGGCGAGCAAAGCGCAGCAGTTTAAGGGCTTGTCCCGAAAAAGGAAACCCCCTGCTGGAACCGGATCTCAGGGAAGACCGAAGGGCAAGCGCGGCGGATGCCCTCAGGTCAGTCGCACCGGTGCAGTGCCGGCCAGCCGCAGCGCTGTGTGGGCGCCCAGCTCGGGAACCCGGTCAGGCGGCAGGTCGGCGTCCAGCAACTCGCCGCCGGCCAGCCGCAGGCGACAGACATGACCCGGACCTACGAAGCGGGTGTGGAGGACGGTGGCGGGGATCGGCCCCGACGGATCGACGACCACCTGTTCGGGCCGCACCAAGACGCTGCCCGAACCGTCCAGGCGCAGCGCAGCGGCTGGCAGGACGGTGCCGCGGCCGATGAACGAGGCGACTTCGCTGTCCACCGGTGACCGGTAGAGGGCTTCGGCCGGGCCCCATTGGCGGATCCGGCCATCGACCATGACGCCCACGCTGTCCGCCATCGCGAAGGCCTCGCCCTGGTCATGCGTCACCATGAGCGCGGTCGTACCGGTGGTCTTGAGCAGGGTCCGCACCTCGTCGGCAAGATGCTCGCGGGTGCCGGCGTCCAGGTTGGAGAAAGGCTCGTCGAGCAGTAACAGGCGCGGCGAAGGCGCCAGTGCAC
Source organism: uncultured Rhodanobacteraceae bacterium (assembly GCA_964647135.1). GTDB lineage: Bacteria > Pseudomonadota > Gammaproteobacteria > Xanthomonadales > UBA2363 > Pseudofulvimonas. The sequence goes on along the minus strand of CAZYHP010000009.1, from coordinate 14,545 downwards.
GGGCGAGGGCGATGCGCTGTTGCTGTCCACCCGACAACTCGTGCGGGTAGGCGGAGGCGGAGTCCGACAGGCCGACCAGGTCCAGCATGCGGCCGATCCGTTCATGCCGTTGCCGCGCCGGCAGCCCGCGCAGCCCGAAGCCGACATTGCCGGTGACGTCGAGGTGCGGAAACAGTGCGTAGTCCTGGAACATCAGTCCGATGCGTCGCTGCTCGGGCGGAAGCGATACCGCCGGCGAAGCCACGCATTCACCCTGGACGTGGATCGTGCCGGCGCGCACCGGCTCGAACCCCGCCACCGCGCGCAGCACCGTGCTCTTGCCGCAGCCCGAGGCGCCGAGAAGGCAGCCGATTTCCCCGGGCGCGAGTTCGAGCGACAGGTCGCGGACCACCGGGCGCAGCACGCCGCGAACCACATAGCCCAGATGCAGGGACTGCAACGACAGGGCCGGCGGGCTCATGCCGGCACCTCGACGACAGCGCTGCGTCGCGTTTGCGCCAGCAGGATCGCCGGCAACAGGCCGACCAGCACGATCAGCAGCGCGGCCTGGGCGCCGTCTTCATAGGCGCCGCGTGCCGCATCGGCATACAGCCACGTGGACAGGGTTTCGAAATTCATCGGTCGCAGCAGCAAGGTCGCCGGCAGTTCCTTCATGGTATCGACGAACACCAGCAGCGCACTGCCGGCCAGCGCAGGGCGCAGCAGCGGCAGATGTACCCGCCGCAGGATCGTACCCGGTGTCCCGCCGAGACTGCCGGCGGCCTGATCCATCGAAACGGGGATGCGACCAAAGCCGGCATCGATACCGCCGGCGGTGATGGCAAGGAAACGCAAGGCATAGGCGAGCACCAGCGCGCCTCCCGAGGCCATCAGGACCAGACCGGTATCGATACCGACCAGGTGCGCGGCGTGTCCGATGCCCTGGTCGAACCAGGCCATGGGCGTCAGCAATCCGATCGCCAGTACGGTGCCCGGCAGGGCGTAGCCAATGCTGCCGACGCGCAGCGTGGTCGCCGCCAGCCGCACGCCCTGTCCGCGATACTGCGCCAGCCGAAGCGCCCACGCCAGGACCAGGCCGCCGGCGACCGTCACCACAGTCGCGACGACCGCGATGGAGAAAGTGTTCGTCGTTGCGGCAAGAACCGCGTCGGAAACGCCGTGAATGGATGTCCGCTTCCAGCTTTCCCAGGCGAGGAATACGAACGGAGCGACGAATCCCAGCAGGACCGGCAGGCTGACCAGCGTGGTGGCGAGCCAGGCCTTGCCGCCACGAAGCAGGGTTGGCGGCAAGGGTCGCGACCGTGACGTGCTGGCGTAACGCTGGCGGCGACGGCTATAGCGTTCAAGTACGACGAGCAGCACCACGATCACCAGAATCGACAGCGCGATCTGCGCCGCGCCGGCCAGGTCGCTTCGTGTCACCCATGTCGTGTAGACGGATACCGTGAGGGTCTGCACGCCGAGGAACTGCGAGGCACCGATGTCGTTGAGCGTCTCCAGCAACGCCAGCGACACGCCCACTGCGATGGCCGGACGCGCCAGCGGCAGCGCCACACGCATGAAGAGCGACATCGGGCCGGCGCCGAGGCTGCGCGCAGACTCCATCACGCTGGCCGCCTGCGTCGCGAACATCGCGCGCACCGTCACGTAGACGTAGGGATAGAGAACCAGACCCAGAAGCACGACGCAGCCGGTCAGTGAACGGATATCGGGCAGCCGGAACTGTCGCGGGCTGTCATAGCCGAGCAGCTCGCGTATGAGCGACTGCACCGGTCCCAGCGGATGCATCAGGTCCAGGTAGGCGTACGCGACCACATACGTGGGCACGGCCAGGGGCAGCAGCAAGGCCCAGGCCAGCCAGCGGCGGCCGGGAAACTCGTAGGCGCTGACCAGCCAGGCGCAGCCGGTGCCGATCACGCCGACGACCACGCCGACGCCGAGCAGCAGGATGATCGTATTGAGGCTCGCCTGCGGCAGCACATGGCGCCCGACGTGCGCCCACAGTCCTTCGCTGCCCTGTGCTGCCATTGCGGCAAGCGCGAGCACTGGCAGGAGGACAACGACGGCGACCAGGGCCGCCAAGGACTGCCAGAAGCCGGGCAGGCGCACGCGTTGGCGGAGGGTCAATGCGTGCGCCGCCACGTCGGATCAGTTGTCGAAACCGACGCGGTCGACCAGTTCGCTGGCCTGCTTGCGGAAGCGGGCGATCTCTGTCATCGGCAGCGGATCGACCTTGAGCGTGCCGAAGCTGGCGACCACCGTGTCCAGCTCGACGCCCGACTTCACCGGATACTCGTAGTTCGCCTTCGCGTAGAGGCTCTGCGCCTGGTCGCCGACCAGATATTCGAGCAGGCGCACGGCGTTGTCGCGGTTTGGTGCATGTCGCGCAACGGCCGCGCCACTGATATTCACGTGGGTGCCACCCTCGGGGCCGTAGGCGAAGTGCGGACGGATGACCTTGATGGCATCACCCCACTGGCGCGACTCCGATCCTTCCGGTTCGTTCTTCATGCGGCCGACGTAGTAGGCGTTGGCGAGGCCGAGATCGCAGATCCCGGCCAGGATGTCGCGGGCAACGTCACGATCACCGCCCGCGGCCTTGCGCGCGAGGTTCGCCTTGACGCCACGCAGCCAGGACTCCGTCGCTTCGGCGCCATTATGGGCAATCATCGCGGCAATCAGGCTGATGTTGTAGGGATGCTGGCCGGAACGAATGCAGACCTTGCCCTTCCATTTCGGATCGGCGAGATCCTCGTAGGTGAAGCTGTCCAGCTCCAGGTCCTTGTGGGCGTACAGCACGCGGTCGCGCAGCGAAAGCGTGAACCAGCTTCCGTCCTCGCCACGCAGGTGCGCCGGCACGACCGCTTCCAGCGCGGCCGACCCGATGCCCTGGGTCAGGCCATTGCCGACCAGGTCGAGCAGGTTCCCGGAATCGACGGTCATCAGCACGTCGGCCGGTGAGCGTTGGCCCTCGGCACGCAGGCGCTCGAGCAGGCCGTCGGCGATGAATACCGTATTGACCTTGATCCCGGTGTCGCGGCTGAAGCTGTCGAGCAGCGGCTGGATCAAGCCCGGCTCGCGGGTCGTGTACAGGTTGACCTCGTCGGCCGCCAGCACCGGCACGGCGAGCAGGGCAAGACTGGCCAGGAACGGCCATTTCAACAGTGCGGGCATGCGCATCGGGATCTCCTCGTGGATGGCTGGGAAGTCCCACTCGTGCCTGTTCGGGCGACGGCTGGATCAAGACGGGAGCAGGGCGACGCATTGTAACCGGGAATCACACGCATTCGCGCTGGCAGCCAGGGACGGTCGACAGTGTGTGGTTGAACGTCGATTCATGTCCTGCCGGCGGTCGTCGTGAGAAGCGAAAGCACAACCGTTCGCATCACGGCAGGGGGCGAGCGCCTCAGGCACACTGTCGCGCAGGCATTGTGTGGAGCCATGGCGCGTGAAAGGTCACCCTGAAGTTGTCGATTACCTGAATTTCCTCCTGCGCGGCGAGCTGGCTGCGCGCGATCAGTACTTCATCCACTCCAGACGCTATGAAGATCTCGGGCTGCACGCCCTGTATCAGCGCATCCATCATGAAATGGAGGAAGAAGCGCAGCATGCCGATGCGCTGATCCGCCGCATCCTGTTCCTGGAGGGCGCCCCTGACATGCGTCCGAACGCGTTCGAAGCCGGCCGGACCGTCGAGGAGATGCTGCGCCGGGACCTCGACCTGGAATACGCCGTACGCGACCACCTCGCGAAGGGCGTGGCCCTGTGCGAAAAGCATGGTGACTATGTCAGCCGCGACATGCTGGTCACGCAGCTCAAGGACACCGAGGAAGACCATACGCACTGGCTTGAACAGCAGTTCAAGCTGATCCGGATGATTGGCGTCGAGCGCTACCAGCAGAGCCGCATGGGCGAAGAGAAGGCGTCCTAGGCACGGGGGGCGTAAGTGGCGCGCCGATGGTGGCGCTTCGCCATGGGGTTGCAGGTCGTACAATCATCGCATCCACGCGAACAGGATCATGTGTGCAATGACGACGGAATGACCTTGCGCCGATGACTGTTGAGGCATTGACCGTCTGGCGGGTGCCTGTCCTGCCCAGCCTGACGTTGGCCATCCTGCTGCTGTTCCTTGGGAAGGGCCTGACCCGGCGCAGCCGATGGCTGCAGCGCAACAGCATTCCAGACGCACTGAGCGGTGGCGTGCTCTGCGCCGTGGCCATCGCGGCGGTGTATCTGGCCACCGGCGTCCAGGTCGATCTGAGTTTGCAGGCGCGCGACATTCTGCTGCTGTACTTCTTCGCCGCCATCGGCCTGAACACGCGCATCCAAACCCTGGCCGGCGGCGGACGGCCCCTCCTGGTGCTGCTGGTGCTGGCAACGGTCTTCATGTTGCTGCAGAACGCGCTCGGCATGACCCTTGCGCATCTGTGGGGACAGGACCCGCGGGCGGGCCTGATGACCGGATCGATCGCCCTGACCGGCGGTGTTGGCACCACGCTGGCGTGGACGCCGCACTTCGTCGACACCCTGGGAATCGCACAGGCGGCCGAGCTCGGGCTGGCGTCCAACATGCTCGGCCTGCTCGCCGCGTGCAGCATCGGTGGTCCGATCGCCCGCTGGCTGATCGTCAACCGGCGGGTGCCGCCGTCACGCGACCGCGAACTCGAAATCGGCGCCACGCACCGCCAGGAAATGCGCCTGCAGCTGGATTACTGGGGCGTGCTGCTGGCGCTTTTCTGGCTTAACCTGGCGCTGATGCTGGGCGAGGGCGTCTCATGGCTTATCGCGCAGACCGGTCTGAAACTGCCGCAATTCGTCGGCGTGCTGATGGCCGCCATCATCATTCGCGGCGTTGCCGACAAGCTCGATACGCCGGAAGGCCGCTTCTGGCACTGGTCCAGCATGCAACCCGGCGTGGCCTTGCTGTCCGACATCGCGCTGGGGCTGTTCCTGGTGATGGCGCTGATGGGATTGCAGCTGTGGATGCTGGAAGGACACCTGCTGTTCCTGATGTCCGTGATCTTCCTGCAGGTGCTGCTGGTTGTCCTGTACACCGTGTTCGTCGTCTTTCCCGGCATGGGTCGCGACTACGACGCAGTGGTGGTCAGTGCCGGTTTTGGTGGCATTGCCCTGGGATCGACCGCCACGGCGGTGGCGAACATGACTGCCGTGAGCCGGGCATGGGGCAACGCGCCGAAGGCCTTCATCGTCGTGCCGCTGGTCTGCGGTTTCTTCATCGACCTGGTCAATGCGCTGGTGATCGGACTGCTTGCCGGCTGAAATCCATGGCTGGCAGGCGCACGATCGCCGCCGTGAGCGACGCGAAGCCGCACTGAGGTCGACATTGGCCCCAGGGCTATGGGTCGACAGATCCGCACATCATGCAGTCGTGCAAACCTGGCGACGGGTGCCTGTCGCGCGGCGGTGCGACAGATGTCGTCCAGTGCCGAATCGCGAGATGGCAGGTTCAGGACGACAGCACGGACAGCGCATGGCCGGCGGCGATCCATTCCTCATTGGTGGGTTCGACGCCGACGCGAACGCGACTGGCGCCGGTGGAGACGACGGGTGCATTCGCCTCGTTGGACCCGGCATCCAGTTCGATGCCCAGCCACGAAAGATCGTCGCAGATGCGCTGGCGCACGAAGGCGTTGTGTTCGCCGATACCGGCGGTGAACACGAGCAGATCCAGACCGCCGAGCACCGCCGTCAGCGCGCCGACTTCCCGAACGACGCGGCGGACGAACAAGGCCAGTGCCATTCGCGCGCGTTCTCCGGTTTCCCCCACGTCGTTTTCGTGGCGCACGATGACGCGCGGCTCGGACGAGATGCCGGACACGCCCAGCAGTCCGGACTGGTGGTAGAGCAGCTGCCCGACTTCCTGCAGCGACAGCTTTTCGATCTCCATGAGGTAGAGCACGGCGCCCGGGTCGATGGCGCCTGTTCGCGTGCCCATCATCAATCCGTCCAGTGCCGAAAAGCCCATGGTAGTCGCCACGCTGCACAGGTCCCTCATGGCGCACAGACTGGCGCCACTGCCCAGGTGGGCGACAATGGTCCGCCCGCGTGCCGCATCACCGTATCGCTCCTGCAGGGCGACCGACATGTAATCGTACGAGAGGCCATGGAAACCGTAGCGGCGCAGGCCCCGCTGCCATGCATTCCAGGGCAGTGCGAACATCTGCTCCACCATCGGAATGCCGTGGTGGAACCCGGTGTCGAAGCAGGCGACCTGCGGCAGGTCAGGGCGGTCTCGCAGCAGGATCTCGATGGCTTCCAGGGCGAATGGCTGGTGCAGGGGCGCCAAGGGGATATAGGTCTTCAGGTCGGCCAGGATGTCGGCATCGACGCGCACCGGCTCGAAGTAACGATTGCCTCCGTGTACGACGCGGTGCGAAACAGCCGCCAGTCGCCGGCCGCCCAATCGGGCCAGGACGCCATCGCGGATGCGCGACAGGGCGGCCCGGTAGGGATGTCCGGTATCCAGGACCACCGCTTCCGGGGCTGTTCCGGTTTCGCCATAGGTCGGTTCGGGACCACCGATTCCCTGCACCTTGCCGTTCCACACTGGCGCCTTCGGCAGCGGCGACTGGCCGGCATCGAAGAGGGCGAACTTGATGCTCGACGAGCCGCAGTTGAGGACGAGGACCAGGTCGCCGTGGGTGGCGTAGCGGTCGATCAACGCAGCAGTCATGGTGGCGATTGCCGGTAGTGGTGGGCCAGCATCAGCGCGATGGCACACGATGCGATGCGCGATTCCCGCGAGTCCGCGCGACTGGTGAGGATGACCGGCACCTTCGCGCCCAGCACGATGCCGGCACTGGCCGCGTCGCCCATGTAGATCAGCTGCTTGGCCAGCATGTTCCCGCTTTCCAGATCGGGAACGACGAGGATGTCGGCCTGGCCGGCGACCGGCGAGTCTATGCCTTTGGTCCGCGCCGCGGCGACCGAGACTGCGTTGTCGAAAGCGAGCGGTCCGTCGAGCACGCCACCGGTGATCTGGCCGCGATCGGCCATCTTGCACAGCGCCGCTGCATCGAGCGTCGCCGGCATCGAGGGGCTGACCGTTTCGACGGCGGCGAGAATCGCCACCCGCGGTGCGGCCACGCCGATCACGCGCGCGAGGTCGATCGCATTGCGGATGATGTCCGCCTTCTGGGCCAGATCGGGAGCGAGGTTGATCGCCGCGTCGGTGACAATGAACGGGCGCGGGTAGTGCGGTGTCTGAAAGAGGAAGCAGTGGCTGACGCGGCGCTTGGTTCGCAGTCCCGCCGAGGACGCCACCACCGCCGACATCAGTTCATCGGTATGCAGGCTGCCTTTCATCACGGCTTCGACATCGCCATCACGGGCCAGCTCAGCGGCACGGGCGGCGGCAGCGTGGCTGTGTGGAACGTCGATGATCTGCAGCCCGTCGAGTGCGACGCCTGCCTCGCCCGCCGCGGCCTGCAGTTTCGCCAGCGGTGCAACGAGAACAGGGTCGATGATGCCGGCGGCGCGCGCCTCGATAGCGGCCGACAAGCTGGTGGCGTCGCAGGAGTGCACCACGGCGACGCGAATCGCCTGCAGCGGTCGCACATGCGCCAGCAGGCGTTCCAGGCCGTCGTTGCCGCGAATGGAGGCGCGGATGTCCGGCAGGGCGCTACGGACGCATTCGATGTGCTCACCGGGGGCAATGACCTCGGCCTCGCCCTCGATGAGGGTTTCGCCATCTCCGTCAATACAGGTGCAGGCCAACTTCACCGATTCCGTATCGGAATCCTTGCCGACGACTTCGACCCGAAGTGTGAGCCGGTCTCCGAGTCGCAATGGAGCGAGGAAGCGCAGCGCTTGTCCCGTCAAGACCGTACCCGCGCCGGGGAGTCGCGTGCCAATCAGTGCCGAGAACAGGGCGCCACCCCAAAGACCGTTCGCGACTTCGGCGGACGGACAGGCGCCATCTGAGGATTCCCCAGCCACTCTTTGGAGATCCCCATCGCCCGACATCAAGCCGAACAGGCGCATGTCGTCCGCGGTCAGTATGCGTTCCATGCTGGCGCAGTCGCCGACCGCCAGCTCGTCGAAGGTCCGGTTGCGCAGGAGGGTGAGGTCGTCGCTGAGGCAGCCGCCAGTGCTCATGGCAAACGGGATTCCTGGTGAGTCGTCACGGTGACGGAAGCATAACGCCCAGGTGCGTTGTCGCAACCCCGACGCGACCCGGGGCTGACGAAGTCGGGACCGCATCGCCCGGTTACGCGCGGCCATCACACCCGCGCAGGCGGGTGTCCAGGCCCGATCAAACCAGCCCGTCACACCCGCGCCGGGGGTGTCCAGGCCCGATTAAACCAGCCCGTCACACCCGCGCAGGCGGGTGTCCAGTGCGCCTTCTTCGCGACGACATCTGGATGCCCGCCTTCGCGGGCATGACGGGAATTGAGTGTGGGATGACCCTCACTGCTGCGCGGCGGACGTACATCGTCTACCGCCAACTTGGAAGCCGGGACCGCATCGGCCTGTCGTGCGTTTTAACCGCCGAAGTGGAGGCCACGACCTCATCGCCCGGCCACAGCGGGTCGTCACACCGCGCCGGCGGGTGTCCAGGCCCGGTCAAACCAGCCCGTCACACCCGCGCAGGCGGGTGTCCAGTGCTCCTTCTTCGCGACGACAGCTGGATGCCCGCCTTCGCGGGCATGACGGGAATTGGGTATGCGATGACACTCACCGCTGTGCAGAAGTCGGACATCCATCGTTAACCGCCGACTTGGAGGCCGGGACCGCATCGGCCGGACGTACGTCGTCTACGGCCGATGTGGAGGCTGGGGTCGGTATCGCCCGGACAGACCGGGCGTCACGCCCGCGCCGGCGGGTGACCAAGCCCCGATTAAGCCAGCCCGTCACACCCGCGCAGGCGGGTGTCCAGTGCTCCTCCGTTCGCCGAAGCGGCGCAAGGTATTGAATTCCGGGTCATCTCTGGAATCGCCAGGGTGCCTTGCATATGCCGTGACTACTGTGCATACTGTGCAGACACAGTAGATGCGCGGCCATGCCACCGACACTCTTTCTCTCCGCCAGCGATCCGACGCCGATGTACCAGCAGGTCATCGACCAGATTGTGGCCAAGGTTTTCGCCGGCGATTGGCCCCCCGGAACGGCCCTGCCGTCCATCCGTGAGCTGGCCAGCGAAAGCCGCATCAGTGTGATCACCGTGAAACGCGCCTATCAGGAACTGGAGCGCGACGGCGTCATCGTCACCCGGCAAGGGAAGGGCTCGTTCGTCTCCGAGTCCATCGATGCCCCACGGGCGCTGTTGCTGGCCGAACTCGAATCCCACCTGATTGCCGCAGTGCGCTGCGCCGGTCGGCTGGGCGTGACGCCCGCGTCCCTGCACGCTTTCCTCGACGCCGCCGCTGCGTCGCCCGACAACCCGCCTCAAGGATCCGTTCCATGACTGCCGCCTTTTCCGTTTCCGGTCTCGGCAAGCGTTATCCGCATTTCGAGTTGCAGGACATCAATCTGGTACTGGCCGAAGGCGAGATCATGGGCCTGGTCGGCGTCAATGGCGCCGGCAAGACCACGTTGCTGCGCATTCTTGCGGGGATCAGTTCGCCGGACAGCGGCTCGGTCGAGGTGCTCGGCCATTCGCTGCCACGGGAGCAGGTGGCTGCCAAGCGCCAGCTCGGCTTCGCCTCCGAAGACATGCGCCTGTACAGGAAACGCAGTCTGCGCTGGCACATGGAGCTGGTGTCCAGGGCCTATCCGGGCTGGGACGAAAGCTATGCCGCCCTCCTGCTCCAGCGATTCGCCCTGCATGCGGACCAGCAAGTCGAAGGTTTTTCGCACGGCCAGCGCGTGAAAGCATTGCTGTTGCTGAACCTCGCGCGTCGCCCGCGCCTGCTGCTGCTGGACGAACCGACGACCGGCCTTGATCCAGTGGCACGCGTGGAAGTGCTCGAAGCCCTGTCCGATGTGCTGCGCGACAGCGGCCGCAGCGTCGTGTTTTCCTCGCACAATACCCACGATATCGAGCAGCTCGCCGACACCATCACCTTCCTTCACGAAGGTCGCGTGCTGGCTTCCTGCGACAAGGAGTCGTTCATCGAACGCTGGCGCCGTATCGTCGGCCAGGGCGACTGGACACCGGACGCCGGGCAGTGGCCGGAGATCGCCTCTATGCGCCGCAATGGATCGGTACTCGAACTGAAGGTCAGGGACTTCAGTGACGATCTGCCCGAACGCCTGAGAGGGCAGGGGCTGGATGTCCGCACCGTGCATCCCATGAGTCTGGAAGACATCTTCATTTCCACCGTGCGCACAGGAGACGCAGCATGAACCGGTTCGGCATCAATGCTCCCCTGGTCAAGCTGCTTGTCGCCAAGGACTGGCAGTTGTTCGAGAAGCAGCTGGCGCTGTATGTCTCTGGCGGCATCGCAGCCCTCTGCCTGTTGGGTCTGGCGCGAAACTGGAGTTTCTACGTCGGTTCAATGGTGCTGATCATCGTGCTGATCAGCGCCGCTTGCTTCGCGATTTCCAACTCGCTGATCGTCGAACGAAAGGAACGCACCCTGGAGTTCGTGATGAGCCTGCCGGTCACGCCCCTGGACTTCCACTTCGCCAAGCTGCTCGGCAATATCGCGACCTTCGGCGTGCCGTTCCTGGTCATCGCCGGCGGTGCCATCGGCGTTGTCCTGCTGACACCGCTGCCGGATGGCCTGGTCGTTTACGGGCTGCTGATCTTCGGGCATATCTTCCTTGCCTATTGCGTTTCCCTGTCAATCGCCACGGTGGTGGAATCCGAGGGCTGGAACACCTTTGCGATGATCACCAGCATGGTGCTGATCAATCCCTTCATGATGATCCTGGGGCAGATCCCGGCGATCGCGGACAACACGTCCAAGGACGCCATTGTCTGGAGCACACCCGCGGTCGCCATCCTCGCGGCGCAGGTGATGGTGGGCATGGGTGTCCTGGCCTACACAACCATCGTGCACTGTCGCAAGCCGACCTTCTACTGATCCCGCACCGGCCCTGGACGGTGGCACGAAGTGCCGCCGTCGGGCGGCGCTTGCCCGAGGAAATGCCCGTGCACACCGACCAACGTCTCCATTCCATGGACAACCTGCGCGCACTGGCCATGCTGGCGGGCGTGTTCTTCCATGCTGCGCTCGCCTACAGCCCGATTGCCCAGCCGTTCTTTCCAACAGCCGACCGGTCGAGCTCGGCATGGGTCGACGTGCCGGTCTGGTTCCTGCACCTGTTCCGGATGCCGCTGTTCTTCGTCGTTGCCGGGTTTTTCACGGCGCTGCAGGTGCAGCGCAAGGGGATGGGCGGGATGCTGCGCAGCCGATGGATCCGGGTCGGCATTCCGTTCCTGATATTCATGCCTCTCGTGCACATTGCGATCACCGCCGATACCCTGCACGCGGCACGGACTGTCGCGCATCCGTCGCCTCTGCTCGGCTTCATCCGCGACCTGCTGGCCATGGGGCCGCTGCCGTCGATGCCACCGGGGAGTGGCCACCTCTGGTTCCTGTACTACTTGCTGCTGTTCTGCGTGCTTGCCTGGGTGGCGCGCGCGTTCGGCCTCGGCCACTGGTTGACGAAGCTGTCGCGCATTCGCTCCGCGTGGCTGCTGATCGCCATGCCACTGCTGGTGCTGCCGTCGCTGGCGTCGATACCGGCACCGCACCCGGCGCCGGAGAGCCTGCTGCCGCAGATCTGGGCAATCGGCTATTTCGGCGCGTTTTTCATGCTGGGCGCAATGCTGCAGCAGCAACCGCCTCTGCTCGAAAAGCTGAAGCACCATGCCATGTGGTTGCTTGCAGCCAGCTTGATTCTGTACGCGCTTTTTCTTTGGGCCCTGGGTGGATCGGGCAGGGCACCGTCGCCCAGTGCCGGACACGGACTCATCGCGCTGCTGGAAGCCGCGATCAGTGTGTGGATGACAGTGGCCTGCGTGACCCTGGGGCAAAGGTTCCTCCAGCGATCGAACCGTGTCATGCGCTACCTGGCCGGGGCGTCCTACTGGATCTATCTCGCCCACCTTCCCGTCCTGCTCGCCATCCAGTATCGGTTGATGGATTTCCCGTGGCACTGGTCCGCGAAGATGGCTTTGTCGGTGGCGGCAACGCTGGCGGTGTGCCTGCTGCTGTTCGAACTGCTGGTGCAGCGCACGGTGCTTCGCCGGCTGGTCGGCACGTCGAGCCACCCCACAGCAGCAGGGATGAATGCCCAATCCATGTCGCAGGCCCCACAAGGACGGGGATAAGACCAGGGAGATCCCGGTGCCGTTCAAGGATCGCGGAACAGCGCGTGGCAGGAATGGCAAGCCTTGATCGTCTCGCCAACGGCCTGGGCCATGGCGGGAACATCATTCGTCCGGCTTGCAGCCACCATCGCCCGCAGCAGGTCATGGAAGTCGTCGTCCATCGCCAGGAACGTGGAGATCCGGTCGCCATTGCGCGGCGGCGCATAGCTGCCATTCTTGACTGCCGCCTCCGTGGAGGCCTTGGCGGCGTGCAGCGCATGCAGTGCCCGTCCGATCTGGCTGACGTCACCATTGCCCACCGCACGCACGGCATCTTCCATAACCGTGGTCAGCATCTGCATCTCGGCCTGGACAACATTGGGCGCCGGTGCCGGCGTTTCGCTCGGTGCGGACGCCGAAGTTTGTACGGCTTCGTCCGTTTCGACGCCTGCGGCTGGTTCCTGCACGTGTGCTTCGCGCGAACACCCGAGGGCGGGCAGGAGGCTCGACAGCAACAGAACGATCAATCGGGTCATCATGCAATCCTCGGCTGTGATGCCAGTGGAGTCCCGCGCCTCCGTCGACGAGAGACGTCTGCCCTGGATGCTAACAGCACGCGTCTTGGCCCGATGTGTTCCGGTTGCAGGCTTCTTCAGTGCCAATCGCTGCACGTCGAAGTGCAGCCCCCGACCTGCACGTTCACGCTGGACAACAACGGCGGCGCTGAAGCAGGGCGCGGTCAACTCTGCGGGTTCCTGCGGCAATACGGATCGATCAGCCTTGCATGACTGCAGGAAGGGGCATTCTGATGGCGTGCACGGCGCCTGGCGGTGGGGCCATGCCATGCCGCGGAGCAATCAGAATTTCCAGGTCGCGCGGACATAGAGGTCGTCGTCACGGCGGGGGCGGGGGGCGACAGCGGGCAAATCGATCTCCTCACGGCGCCGCAAGCGCGCATCGATCTGCCACGCCGCGCTGGCCCGCCACACCCAGCGTGCCTCCCGCAATTCATCGTTGGGGCGAAAGTCACTCGAAATCAGCCAGCCATCGGCGACGCGGCCGTACACGATGCCGAAGTCGTGGCCGGGCAGGAGATCCATCAGATTGAAGGACGCTTGCCAGGACAGCGCAGCGGCATCGCCGGATCCCGTGTCCATGGTGGCCCTTCGTGGCGTCGCGGGCGCCCAGCCGACTTCGCCTCCCAGGCGGAACTTCCTCCCGCCGGTCCCCAGCGGCCATTCGGCGGCACCCTTGGCGGTCACCGCCAGATAATCCTCCAGCGCCGGATCGCTGGCTCCGTGGGAGCGAAGCGATGACGGCAGCCAAGTCACGGTGAGCATGCGTTGCACGAGCGGGCCAAGCGCTGTTTTCGACTCCGCGGCGAGGAATAAGCCGGCGCGCGATCCGCCATCGCTGAATTCCAGGGGAGGGCGCAACGCCCCTGTCGGACCCCTGCGGTGGTTGTGGCGGGCAATCACGTGCGTGGTCCAGTCCTTGCCGCGCCACTGCCACCACAGGCCGTCAGTCCACGTGATGTCGAAGTTGGGGCTGTCATTCTGGTCCAGCGACTTCTTCATGATGTCGTCGATGCCGAAGGCGGCCTGGAATCGGCCCACGCGCAGGCGCCACGGAGATTCCGTGGAACGGTATTCAAGAAAGGCTTCGTCGAAGGTCGCCTGGCCATCCTCGAGTCCGGAGGGACCGGGCGCGTAGGTGCGCATCCAGAATTGCGCGTCGTCCTGATCACTGTCCAGTCGCGCTGCGACGCGGACGCTGGCGTGCCAGGCATCGCCGAGTTGGCCACCGGCTCGGAAGCGGGCACGGGCGCGGAGGCTGTCGGCGTTGCTGCGCCCGCCGGCCCGGGCGTGGGTTTCGGAACTGATATAGCCAACGCGGACGTCGCCGCTGGTCTGCCACCCGTCGGCGGCCTGGGCGGCACCCGCAACCAGGATCAGCGCCGCCGCCAGCGCCTGGCGTCGGACGCGGGCCTGGGTGCTTGCCCGTTGAACATCGAAATGGCAGGAAAGGGTCTTCATGCAGTCTTCCTCGAAGGCGTGCATCGGTGCGCGAGGTTCCCTGCGTCCGTCAGGATCCTCGCGGCGTCGGAGCGTGCCAGGCACGCGCTCTTCACCGGACATGATAAGGCTGCTTTGCAGCGCCGGCTTCCCGTGGCGGATCGGTGTTCCATTGTCTCCGTTGCTGGTTGACTGTGTGGATTTCGCGGAACCAGCGGAATCGGTTGTTGTTGCGGAGAAGGTGGTTGTCGTTCGGGGTTCGCCGCCTGTCATCGATTTCGCATAATGTTTATTATGTAATCAAGGC
>CAZYHP010000008.1:0-55066 GCA_964647135.1 uncultured Rhodanobacteraceae bacterium | reverse complement strand
TCGGTCGCGCGAATGCGTTCCAGCAGATCGGGTATCAGCTGTAGTCCGTCCAGTCCGGCTTCGATGTCGCGGGCGAGTTCCAGCGCCTGGTCGTAGCCACGCCTGCGCAGGCGCTGCCGATGCAACGGCACCGGCACCAGCAACGCCGGCAGGCGCAGTTGCGCATCGATGGCGCGTTCGACAAACAGGCGCGCCAGGCTGCGACCGGCAGCGAGATCGCCGTGGAACTTGAAGCGCGACACCGGTCCGTCCAGCGGCCATGCATAGCGCAGCGGTGCGAACGTCCTTGCAAACGGGGGCGGACGACGCAGGCAGCGACCACACAGAGGTTCCGCCTTTACCAGGGGTTCCGCGCACAGCGGACAGCAGGGCGCGTTGTCGACCAGGTCGTCGCGGCATCCCATGCACAGCGACGTGGCATCGACCTCAGCGCCGTTGCAGATCACGCAGCGTGCCGGCAGCAGCCAGGTCGTTGCCTTGCGCAGCAACCGTTGCCATGTCGTCCCGCGGTTGACTTGGAGGTCGGGCGTTTTCACACTGCCGCCCAGTCTATCGCCAATGCGACCCATGTCCGATTCCCAACCACGCCACAACTGGACACGCGAGCAGGCGCTCGCGCTGTTCGAGCTTCCGTTTCACGAGCTGCTGTTCCGCGCCCATTCGGTGCATCGTCAGACTTTCGATCCGGGACAGGTGCAGGTGAGCACGTTGCTTTCGATCAAGACCGGCGCCTGCCCGGAGGACTGCGGCTATTGCCCGCAGAGCGCGCGCTATCGCACCGGCCTCAAGGCCGAGCGGTTGATGCCGCTCGAGCAGGTCGTCGAGAAGGCGAAGCTGGCGCGTGCGAGCGGGGCGACGCGCTTCTGCATGGGCGCGGCGTGGCGCAATCCGCGTGACAAGGATCTCGCGGTGGTCGCCGAGATGGTGTCCGCGGTGAAGTCGCTGGGAATGGAAACCTGCGCGACCCTGGGCATGCTCACCGCCACCCAGGCCACCGAACTGAAGGCAGCGGGCCTGGACTATTACAACCACAATCTCGACACCTCGCCGGAGTTCTACGGCGAAGTCATCAGCACGCGCACCTACGACGATCGCCTGGAAACGCTGGCGCATGTGCGCGATGCTGGCATGAAGACCTGTTGCGGCGGCATCGTGGGCATGGGCGAGGCGCGCGCCGATCGCGCCGGCCTGCTGCACGCTCTGGCAACGCTGCCGGCGCATCCGGATTCGGTGCCGATCAACCGCCTGGTGCGTGTTGCCGGCACGCCGATGGCCGAGGAAGCGGAACTCGACGCGCTGGAGTTCGTGCGCACGATCGCGGTGGCGCGCATCATGATGCCGCGCTCGATGGTGCGCCTGTCCGCCGGTCGCGAAACCATGAGTGACGAATTGCAGGCGCTGTGCTTCTTCGCCGGCGCCAACTCGATCTTCCATGGCGAAAGACTGCTGACGACCGGCAATCCGGATACCCAGGCCGATGAACGGCTGTTCGCGCGTCTGGGCATCACCGCCATGCCGGTCGTCGTCCAGGCGCCGTCTACGACCATCCACGCGGACATCACCGTCGAAGCGGCCTGATCGCAGCGAGGTCGCCGGGGCAGTCGCGCCACGACCGGCGCGACACCGGATTACTTGAGGACGGTGCCCACCTGTCCCCACCACGGCCGGACTTCACAGGCCAGGCGACCGGCCCTGACCGCGGGATCCTCGGCGCAGATCGCTTCGACTTCTTCACGCGAGCCGGCGTCGTAGATCTGGATGCCGCGCCAGTCGCCGTCGTCGCCGAACGGTCCGGCCATCACCAGCCGACCGGCCTCGTGCTGCGCGACCATGTGCGCCATGTGACCGGCCTGCAGTTCGGCGACCTGCTCCGGCGCGATGGTTTCGCTGCGGCGCGGGCCCTTGCTCAGCATCACGAACCAGTACTGCTTCATCCCTTCGGGCATGCCGCTGGCCGCCTTGCCCTTGGCTTCGGGCGCCGCTGACTCCTCGGCTGCAAGGGCCGGGAGCGTTCCGAAACACAGGGCGCACAGGACAAGCAGGGCACGGCAGGCGGGTCGGGACATGGCGGTTCTCCGGGCGGGTCCGCTGATCCTAGCGCGGCGTCGCGGCCGGGCCCAGAGACCTCGCTCAGTGAGCCGGCAGGCTGTATTCGAAGTCGTAGAAGTGCGCGCCGCCTTCCTCGATACGGATCCGCAGCGTCCCGCTCAGGCCGGCCAACTCGCCGGTTCCGGAACCCGGCACCACGGTGATCGACTGCTGCTGGGCACCCGCGTCCATGTGGCAGTTATGCTGGAAAACAAAGCTGCCGTCGCGTCCAGCCAGCGTACCCGTGACCTTCTCGATTGCCACATAGGCGCCGGAGCCTTCCACGGGCGAATGGTTGAACAGCATCACGCCGAGGCCGGTGGCGTCGAGATCGCCGTGGAAGCGCTTGTCGAAGCGCATGCGTCCGACCACCGCCGCCTCGGCGGCATCGTCGACCTGTTGCGGCGCCAGCTTGACGTCGAAGGGGCCTTGTATACGGTGGTTCATGATGGTGTCCTCGCTGGAAGCAGGGGTGGCGGCGCCGCACACGACGGCAGTGATCAGCAGCACGCGCAGGCAACTGGAAAGGGCCATGTCTCTATCATGTCGTGTTGCAGGAACCCCATGACAGCAGACGATGGCAGGTGCGGCTAGGAAAAACACGACAGCAGCGTCGGCGCGCGATCCCGGTCCGGCGCGCGGTCTGTTGTCGTCGCTGCCGACGGACGAAGGCCTGCACTCGCACCGCCGCCTGCCGCCGCCGGCCAGCCTGGCTGACTGGGTGCAGCACTTCTGGAGCGTGCGCTGGGATCGCAGCGGCCTGCCGCCCTTCCAGGCCAGTACCCTGCCACATCCGAACGTGCACCTGGTCGTCCGCCATGACGGCGGTGCGATTCATGGCGTGTCGCGTGGGCGCTTTGAAACGCTGCTCGAGGGGCGCGGCCACGTATTCGGAATCAAGTTCCGGCCGGGCGCCTTCCGCCCCATCTTGGGTGCGGCGGTTTCGACGTTGCGTGATCGCCAGGTCGGTATCGACACGGTGTTCGGCGAGCCCGGCCGGCGATACGAATCCGCATTGATGTCCGGCATCGATGACGAGGCTTGTTTCGCACACGCGGTGGCCCTGCTGGAGGACACGCTGCCCGCCATCGACCCCGACATGCTTCGCGCGGCGGCGGTCGTCGACGACATCGCCAGCGATATCGGCATCGTCGCGGTGGCGCAGCTGCAGGCGCGACATGGGCTGTCACTGCGCGCCCTGCAACGCCTTTTCCACGACTACGTCGGCACCAGTCCGAAGTGGGTCATCAATCGCTATCGCCTGCACGAGGCCATCGAGCGACTGCGCAGTGGCCGCCAGGTCTCGTGGACCGACCTGGCCCTGCAACTGGGCTACTACGACCAGGCGCATTTCACGCGTGATTTCCGGCAGCTGGCCGGTTGCACGCCGGCGCGGTTCGAGGCGGCGGTTGCTGGCCAAACCGGGACAGTGCCAGCGATGAGGCGAACATGAGGCGCGGCAACGATGTGGTCGCCCGCCTGATCGAAGCCGCGCAGCGTCGTGCGCGCGAAGGCCTGGCGCGCCGATTGCGCGAAATCACCCAGGGCCATACGACGCACGTGGTTCTCGACGGGCGTCGCCTGCTGAACTTCTCCAGCAACGACTACCTTGGCCTGGCCGGCCATCCCGACCTGGTGGCGGCGCTGAAGGACGCCGCCGACCGGCATGGCGTCGGCGCGACCGCGGCCTCACTGGTGTGCGGGCATCGCCGGCCGCATTCGGAACTCGAGCAGGCGCTGGCCGAATGGACCGGCCGCGAACGGGCGCTGTTGTTCGGTACCGGCTACGCCGCCAACCTGGGTGTACTTCAGGCGCTGCTGGACGCCGGCGACAGCTGCGTGCAGGACCGGCTCAACCACGCCAGCCTGATCGACGGTGCGCGACTCGCCGGCTGCAGCCTGCGCCGCTATCCGCACGCCGACACCGAAGCGGCACGACGGCAACTGGCGCTGGACGAACGAGGCGGTGCCCTGCTGGTGACGGATGGCGTCTTCAGCATGGACGGTGATGTCGCGCCACTGGCGGCGCTGGCCGCCTGCGCCCACGACATGGACGCGGCGATGATGGTCGACGACGCCCACGGGCTGGGCGTGCTCGGGCCCGAGGGTGCGGGCAGCGTGGCCGAGGCCGGGCTCGACGCGAAACAGGTGCCGGTGCTGATGGCGACGCTGGGCAAGGCACTGGGAACCGCCGGTGCCTTCGTCGCCGGTAACGCCGATTTCATCGCTGCGCTGGCGCAGTTCGCCCGCAGCCACGTGTACAGCACGGCGCCGCCGCCGGCGCTGGCCGCCGCGACGCTGGCTGCGGTCGGAATCGCCCGGCGTGAACAATGGCGGCGTGACCATCTTGCCGCGCTGGTCGATCACTTCCAGCGTGGCGCCAGGGCGCTGGATCTGCCGGTCATGCCTTCGCGTACGCCGATCCAGCCGCTGCTGCTGGGTAGCGCGGAGCAGGTCGTGGCGGTGTCGGCGGCTCTGGAACAGGCCGGCTTCCTGGTCGTGGCCATCCGCCCGCCCACCGTCCCCGTCGGCCGATCGCGGCTGCGCATCACCTTCACGGCGCAGCACAGCCTCGACGACGTCGACGCGCTGCTGCGCGCATTGGCCGCAGCGATGCGGGACAATATCGGCTCTGGCGTCGGCAGCGACGTCGGTTCTCCCGTTCAACTTCCGCGATCCTGACGTGTACATCGAAACCACCGGCGCCGGCCCGGATATCGTCCTGCTGCATGGCTGGGGCATGCACGGCGGGATCTTCAGGCCGCTGGTCGAACAGCTGGAAGGCCAGTGGACGGTCCACGTCGTCGACCTGCCCGGCCACGGACGCAGTCGCGATCTGGGTCTGCCGGCGTCGCCGGCAGAGCTCGCCGATGACCTGCTCGCGCGCCTGCCGCGTTCGCTGTGGCTGGGCTGGTCGCTGGGCGCGCTGGTGGCGCAGCTTGCAGCGATCACGTCACCCGAACAGGTCACCGCATTGGCGGTTGTCGCCGGTTCGCCCCGTTTCGTGGTCGCCGATGACTGGCCGCATGCGGTGGATGCCGCCGTATTCGCGCGCTTTGCCGATGACCTTGCCGGCGACTGGCGCGGTACGGTCGAGCGCTTCCTGGCCTTGGAAGTGGTGGGCAGCGACCATGCCCGGGACGAGCTGCGCGATCTGCGCGCGCACGTGTTCGATCATGGCGAACCCTCGACGCAGGTGCTCGCGCGCGGTCTGCGCTGGTTGTCGGATACCGACCTGCGTGCGGGCATTGCGCAGCTGCGCGTCGACAGCCTCTGGATTGGCGGCCGCCGCGATCGCCTGGTGCCCGCCGCTGCGATGCGCGCCGCCGCGGCCATGGCGCCGGGCGGCAGCGAGCTGGTTATCGCCGGTGCCGGCCACGCGCCGTTTCTGCATCACGCGCCGGCCATGGCGCAGGCGCTGCAGGCGCTGATCGGTCACCACGGAGGGAGACACGCATGATGCCGCGCTTCGACCGCCGCCTGCTGCGCGCGCGCTTCGCGGCCGCGGCCGACCGATACGACGAAGTCGCGGTGCTGCAGCACGAAGTGGAATCACGCCTGCTTGAGTCGGCCCTGTCCCTGCAGCCCGAGCCGGCGCGGATCGTCGACGTCGGTTGCGGTCCGGGTCGCGCGCTGGCGTTGCTGCAGCAGCGCTATCGCCGCGCCACGGTGCTCGGTGTCGACCTTGCGCTGCCGATGCTCCGGCGCGCCCGCAAGGCCGGTGGCTTCTGGCGGTCTTTGCCGGTGGCCTGCGCGGAGGCCGGCGCGTTGCCGTTGCCCGATGCCAGCGTTGATCTGCTGTTTTCCAGCCTGTGCCTGCAGTGGGTGGACGATCTGCCGGCGACGCTCGACGAGTTCCGCCGCGTGCTGCGGCCGGGTGGGCGCATGTTGCTGTCCACCTTCGGCCCGGACACTCTGGTCGAACTGCGCGAGGCCTGGTCGGCTGCCGGTCGCGATGCTCAGGTCAGCCCGTTTCCCGGTATCGCCGCCTTTGGCGATCTGGTGATGGCACAGGGTTTCCGCGACCCCGTGCTCGACCGGGACGTGTTCACGCTGAGCTACGCCTCCGTCGACGACCTCGTGGCCGAGCTGCGCGCGATTGGCGCCAACAACGCGCGCACGGATCGACCGCGCGGCCTCGCCGGACGGGCAGGCTGGCAGGCGATGCGCGAGCACTATTCACAACATCGCGACCACGAAGGCCGGTTGCCGGCGACGTATGAAGTGGTCTACGTGCAGGCGCGGGCACCGGAACCGGGGCAGCCCCGCCGCAGCCGCATGGGCGAGATCGCGACGATTCCGGTGGGCGCCATCCAGCGGCGGCCGCCACGCCAGGCCGGATGATGCGGCAGCGATGTTCCTGCGTGTCGGGGTGCCGACGAAGAACCCCGGAAAAGAAGACGCCCGCACAAGGCGGGCGTCGTTCCACATTGCCGGGTTGCGCAGCGGTCAGTCCAGGCGCAGGCCGCGGCGATTGCTGTCGCGGCGACGGTTTTCCTTGTCCTGGTACTCGGCTTCGCAGCTGCTGCTCTGCTGCACCATGGCGCAGCTCAGGTAGTCGGTGATCTCGACCAGCGCGGCACGGATGGCCTTGCCGGCCGGCGTGTTGCGCTCGTTGGCGAGGCTGCCGCCGAAACCGCCGCGATAGACGCCGACGCTGACGCCACCGCCGCTGCTGCGACCTTCGACCGTGCGCGCGAAGGCCACTTCACCCGTGCTCGCATCGACGACGCGCAGATCGACGGCCAGGTAGGCCTCGCTGCGCTTGCCGCCGACGGAGATGCCGCGGAAGCTGACACCACCGCCGGTGCTTGCGGTGTTCTCCTCATAGGCCGAGACCGTGCCCATGATCAGGTACTGCGCACCGGTCAGCTCACCGGTGGCCGCACCCGTGCCGGAGCGGACGCGACCGGAAGCGGCAAGATCCTGTTCGGACAGCACGGAGCCGAGCTTTTCGCGCTCGACGACGCGAAAGTCGCCGGTCGACGACAGTTCGTTCGCCAGCATGCCGCCCAGTTCACGGCCGACGCCACCGCGCCACCAGCCGGCACCGGTGTCGTTCTGGAATTCGGCCACGGCGACGACGGGGCGGCGATCGCCGCGCTGCGCCAGGGCCGCGGAGGTGGCGCTCAGGCCGGCAAGGGCGAGGATGCCGGCAACCAGCAACTTGTTCATGTTCAATCACTCCCAAACGTTGAATAGGATTCCGAACCACCCATGGGTGGCCTCGTGCCGGTGGCGACCCAGTCAACCCGTCGACGGCAGCGGCGATTCTAGCGCCAGCCCGGGACGTGGATGCAGGGTCGCAATTCCACCGGCATTGCAGGTAGGAAACGTGAAAACGGCGGAAAAGGCGTCAACCCGCGTCGGCCACGTTCAGGAGGCGCGGGCAGGCTGTATGGCCGTGGTGTCTTCCGGCAGGGTTTCGGCGGTGCCTTCGCTGCTGGTGGTCGCCACGATCGGCGCGGACGCGCGCCGTCGCAGCAGCGCACTCATGCACGAACCGGCAACGACCATGGCGGCGCCGATCCAGCCCAGTGTCCGGATCGATTCGCCGCCCAGCAGGTGCGGCAGCAGCTGGTGGACGACCTCCACGGTCGCCATCGCCAGCAACGGCGTCAGGGCGAGGATGGCGCTCACGCGCGAGGCCTCCCAGTGCGCCAGCGCCTCGGCGAAGGCGCCGTAGGCCGCCAGCGTGTTCACCGCCGCGAACAGCACCATCCACAGCGGCACGCCTTCCAGCTTCAGCACCGCGCCGACATCGGCGAGCGGCGCCAGTGCCACGCTGGCCACGGCATAGATCACCACCAGGATCGTCGCCGATCCGAGGCGGTTGAGCAGTTGCTTCTGCGCCAGCGCATACAGCGCCCAGGACAGCGCCCCCATCAGTACGAGTGTGCTGCCGAGTACGTACTGGCGGTTGCCGTCACCGGTGCCGAGCTGGTCGGCGAAGAACAGGCACAGGCCGACGACGATTGCGACCATGCCGAGCCACTGTCCGGTCGAGTAGCGTTCGCCGAACACGGCGATGCCGCCCAGCGCCATCAGCAAGGGCGCCGCCTGGATCAGCAGCTGCGCATTGCCGGGCGTCGTGTACTGCACGCCCAACAGGTAGAGAAGGTAATTGCCGATCAAGGTCGCGGCCGCGAACATCAGCAGCAGCCAGTCGCGGCCACCCAGACGGCGGAGTGCGCCGAGGCGGCCGCGGACCCCCAGCCAGGTGCCGAGCACGAGGAACGCAAACAGGAAACGCACCCAGGTCAGGGTCCAGGCATCCAGGCTGCCCAGCGCGATCTTCAACGCCGCCGGCAGGGTGGCCCACAGGCCCGCGGTGAGCAGGGCCAGGCTGAGGCCGAGCTGCCAGCGGCCGGAGGTCGTATGCGTGGCCATGGCGGTTTCCGGGAGACGGTGGCGCACGCTAGCACCGGCCCGGAACGGCAACAATCGATTCAGTGGCAATTCAACGCGACACGCCTACGGTTGGGCGAGAACCCGAGGAGGAACGCCATGCGCAGGCTCGCCATCGCCCTGTTTGCCGTCGCGCTGGCGGCATGTACCACCGTTGAGCATCGCGACTACGGTTACTACGGGTCCAGCAGCGGCGGCGACTATTACTACGGCAACGCCTACGATACGCCGTGGTATGACCCGTATGACTCGCTGTTCTGGGGCCTGCGCTACAGCTATTACGATCCGTTCCTCCATCCACATTTCTACTACGGGGTGACCTACTTCCCGCGTTATTACGGCTGGGGCGTCGGTGGATCCTCCTGGTATGCGTGGCGTTACTGGCACCCGTATTCGCCCTACTACGGCAGCTACTGGGATCACTATTACGACTGGTGGCGCTACCAGCGACCGCATTCGCGTCGCGACCATCTCGACCAGCGCATGGCCGGACGCCGCGCCGGGATGCCGCCCGGTCATGGCAGCAACGACCCGGTCCGCTACGGCAGCGCGCGCAACGCCGCCGAGCGCATGGCGCGGCAGCGGCGGATGGATGGCGTGATGCCGATCCGGGAACGTGCCGGGTATGCAGGCGCGCCGGCTGCCTCGGTCTCGTCTGGTACCGCGTCCGGACGCGCGGCCGGATCGTCCACCCTGCCGGCAAGACAGCGCGGCCATGAGCAGGTCGATCTGCCTTCGCGTGGCTATGCACCGCGTGAGCGTGTCCGTGGTGGCCTGTCGGGTCAGGGCGGCGCCTCGGATCGGTTCCCGGTGCAGGAGCGTGCCTGGCGAAGCGGCGGGGCGGTCCAGTCCGACAGTGTTCGCCAGCGTTCACAGCCCGCACCCGTTCGGCCCATGCGGGGCCAGGGCTTGCCCCAGGACATGCCGCCTTCCCGTACCTACGCGCCGCCGGTGCCGGCTAGCCGGTCCGAAGGCCGAATCGCGCCGGCACCGCGGGCGGAGCGCCCGGCGCCGGCCATGCCGCCCCCGCGGAGCAGCGGCCGCGAGGTCCGCAGCCCGCCTCCGGCACAGCGCGAGCGCCGGGAAAGATAAGCGCCCAAGACCCTGAATCCCTTGGGTTTACAAATGTTTGCAATAGGGGGCGACCGGCGCCGCTATAGTCGGCCACGTTTCGTGTTCAACCAAACACTGACGCCCGGTCCCCCACGGTTGTAAGGATTCCCCCCTGTTCCTGAAACCCGACCGGGCGTCAGCCTTTTTTGGCTGACCCCACCCGCGGGGCCCGATGGCGACTTCTCCGCCGGCGGCCTGCCGCGAAAGCCCGCGACGCGCGCTGACTCGCCGGTATCGCTCCGTCATTCGCCTCTGCTGCGCTGGCGCGTTCAAGACTCACCCTTTCCGCATGGCGCCGCTGACGCGGGCGGGCATTGCTGGCGCGCGCCTGGATCCCGCCTGCGTCGGCCGGTCAATGCGCAGCGATTTCACCCGGAAGTGCCTAATCACATTCGCTGCCGGCATGATTGATCTGCAACCAGGATCATTCGTCGCCACATCGGCGCACATCGAAGCCACCCCAGCGACACGCCGCAGTGTTTGCGGATAATCACGATGTCCCTATCAGCGTAGCCAGTGCGTGGCGCGCCAAGCAGGCCGCGACTGCGGATTCCCGTGTCGAGCCGGATGACGCAGGCGACGTCGGCGTCGGACTGCTGGCGAAGGAAGGCCGTGTCCCGGCAGTGACCCTGCACGCTATGCTGCGGCGCCCATCCCTGGTGAACGGCAAGCATGGACATCACCCTCTGGCACAACCCGCGCTGTTCGAAATCGAGAGCCGCCCTGGCGCTTCTGCAGGAACGTGGGCATGCGCCGCAGATTGTCGACTACCTGAAGACGCCGCCGGATGCGGCGCACCTGCGGGACGTGCTTCGCAAACTCGGGTTGCCCGCCCGTGCGTTGCTGCGCACGGGGGAAGCCGTCCATGAGGCGCTGGGCCTGGGTGACGAGCGCCACGATGACGACAGCCTGATCGCGGCGATGGTCGCGCATCCGATCCTCATCGAACGGCCGCTGGCCATCACGGACGTGCGCGCCGTGATCGGTCGACCGCCGGAACGGGTGCTGGAACTGCTCGGCCACTGAATACTCCAGCGCCGTGCCGTCACTGCTGTGCCGGGCAGGCCTCTGCAACACACCCATCCCCGCAACGACCGCAGTGGGGTCATGCGTACGCGTGACGTCGCCAACGCCAGGGTCGCCGTTGCCCGTGGCCGGTCCTGCGTGACCGGCGTGGCTCAGCGTCGCCGGACTGTGCCGCGGCCGGCATCGTGCCGCGGCTGTCGGCGCGCGTTCTTCTTCGGTGCCGCGATGGTGGCGTTCGCCGGCGTCGGGTCGATGACGCGGTGTTCGCCGGGTGAAAGACTGTCGAGTGCGTGACCGGCCAGCGAGGTGCGGATCAGGCGAAGGGTCGGCAGCCCGACAGCGGCCGTCATGCGCCGCACCTGTCGGTTGCGCCCTTCGTGCAGCGATATTTCCAGCCAGCGGGTGGGAATGGCGGCCCGGAACCGGACCGGTGGATCGCGCGGCCACAGCCATTCGGGTGGTCCTGGCAGGACCTTCACCTGCGCCGGAAGCGTGGGGCCGTCCCGCAACAACACACCCGCACGCAAGCGGTCGACGACGGTATCGTCGACGTCACCTTCGACCTGCACGACGTAGGTCTTGGCGCGCTTGTGGCGCGGATCGGTCAGGCGATGCGCCAGCGCGCCGTCATCGGTGAGCAGCAGCAGGCCTTCGGAATCCAGATCGAGCCGCCCGGCGGCATAGATGCCGGGAAAGGGAATGAAATCGGCCAGGGTCGGACGGCCCTCGCCATCACTGAACTGGCACAGCACGCCGTAGGGTTTGTTGAACAGGACGATCACGGCGTGCGCAACGCGCGCGGGACGTGGCCGTCACCGCGCGCGTCGAGGTCCGTCAATCCATGCTGGTGCGCTTGATCTCGTCGGCAGCGGGCTTGACGAAACGCAGCGTCATGCGGTCGGACTCGCCGATCGCCTTGTACTTTTCAGCATCTTCGCCTTCCGGAACACGCAGCGAGGGCGCCAGCGTCCAGACGCCGTTCGGGTGGTCGGCGGTGTCGGCCGGATTGGCGTTGACCTCGCTCTTGCCGGCCAGTTCGAAGCCGGCGGCGGTGGCGAGGGCGATCACGGCGTCTTCGGTCATGTAACCGGAGCCGGCGTCTTCCGCGGCCTTCGAGCCCGCCTGTGCGCGATGCTCGACCACGCCGAGCACGCCGCCCGGACGCAGCGCGTCATAGAAGCCCTTGAACATGCCGGGTGCCGCGCCGGAACCGACCCAGTTGTGCACGTTGCGGAAGGTCAGCACCATGTCGACGCTGCCCGGTTCGCCGAACACCGGCTCGGACATCGAGAAGGGCGTCACCGTGACCTGGTCATACACCGCGGCATTGGCATCGAGCTTGGCGCGGAAGGTGTCGTTGCCACGCGTGTAGTAGTCGCGGGCGCGGTCGTTGGCGGCGCTGGCCGGATCGACCACCGCCGCGACCAGGCGGCCACGGTCGCGCAGCGCCGGTGCCAGCACCTCGGTGTACCAGCCGCCGCCGGGTGTGACTTCCACCACCGTCATCGTCGGCTGGAAGCCGAAGAACGCCAACGTTTCCTGCGGATGCCGCCAGGCATCGCGGGCACGGTTTTCTTCGCTGCGGTGGGCGCCGGAGAGCGCCGCGGCAAGCGGATCGGCCGCTGGCGCGACGGCCGGCGTTTCGGCAGCCGCCGGGGCGGGCGTAGGGGCCGGCGCGGCGGCCGGCGCAGGTGATTCGGTGGCATTGCAGCCGGCAAGCGCGGCCAGCACGGCCAGCGGCAGCAGGGAACGCAGGGAAACGGTCATGACCAGATCCTCGAAATGGGGTCGACCCGGAAGGCTAGCACAGCGTCGCGGCGGCGAAACCGCCGTCGCTCATGCCTGTGTTGCGAGGCAGCCGCCGGCGGCGGCTGACCTCGCTGGCCCGCTTGCAGCGCTGCCGCGTGATCCGGCGCGGGCCGGCCGCGCGGCCGCGTGCGAACCGGGCAGTCAGTCCGATGCCGCCTGCTTGCGCGCGATCCAGTCCGCCATGGTCTCGTCGAGCACCGATAGCGGCACCGAACCCAGCGCCAGGATGGTGTCGTGGAAATCGCGGATGTCGAAGCCTTCGCCCAATGCCGCTTCGGCGCGTGTGCGCCATTCGCGCAGTCGGATTTCGCCAAGCTTGTAGGCCAGCGCCTGTGCCGGCCAGGAAATGTAGCGGTCGATCTCGGTGGTGACTTCGTGCTCGGACAGCGCCGTGCTGTCGCGCATGAAGGCCAGCGCCTGGTCGCGCGTCCAGCCCTTGGCGTGCATGCCAGTGTCGACCACGAGGCGGCAGGCGCGCCACATCTCGTAGGTCAGGCGACCGAAGTCCTCATAGGGCGTGCGGTAGATGCCCATTTCCTTGCCCAGCCATTCCGCATACAGGCCCCAGCCTTCGCCGAAGGCGGAGATATAGGCACGGCGGCGGAATTCCGGCTGCTCGCCCTGCTCTTCCGCCAGTGCGGCCTGGAGGTGATGGCCGGGCACGGCTTCGTGAAGCGTCAGTGCCGGCAGCGCATACAGCGGTCGCGCCGGCAGGTTCCAGGTGTTGACCCAGTACCAGCCCGGCTCGTTGCTGCCGGCCGGTGCGCCGGCGTAGCGCCCGGCGGTGTAGAACGGCGCGATGGCGGCCGGCACCGGCGCTACGCCATAGGTGCGTCGCGGCAGCTTGCCGAAGTAGCGCGGCAGCTCCGCGTCGATGCGCTTGGAGATCTCTCGCGCATGGGTGAGCAGCTGGTCGGGGGTCTTCGCATAGAAGCGTGGTTCGCTGCGCAGGAAGTTCAGGAACGCAGCGAAGTCGCCTTCGAAGGCGAGCCGTTCGATGATCGCGTCCATCTCGGCGCGGATGCGCGCCACTTCGGCCTGGCCGATGCGATGGATCTCGTCGGCCGACAGGTCCAGCGTGGTGTATTCGCGGATCTGGCTGCGGTAGAAGTCTTCGCCGTCCGGGAGGTCGTGCGCGGCGATCGTCGCGCGCGCTGCCGGAATGTATTCGTCGCGCAGGAAGTCACGGACGCGGCCATAGGCCGGCAGCACCTGTTCGCTGATCGTGCTGCGCGCCTTCGCCTGCAGAGCGGCGCGATCCTCGTCGCTCCAGGCCGGCGGCAGGCGCGTCATCGGCCGCCAGAACACGCTGTCCTCGACGCTGGCGACATCGGCATGCTCGGCGGCGGCGGCGTCGCGGCCCTGCATCACCACCTTCGGAATCGTTCGCCCTTCCGCGAGACCGGCACGCATGTTGGCGATCTGCTGGTCAAAATAACGCGGGATGTCGGCCAGACGCGAGAGGTAGGCTTCGGCCTGCTCGCGGCTGTTGAAGCGGCTGCGGTCCGGCATCATCGCCACGGCGGCGAAGAAGCTGGAGTCGCTGTTCATCGGCATCTGCCAGTCGCGGTAACGCAGGCCGGCGAGCCGGGCGTCGACCTGGTCGCGGAAGATGACGTAGTTGATGCGCCCGGCGGCGTCGAGCGCGGCCGGGTCGATGCCATCGAGTTCGGCCCGCACCGTGGTCCAGTGCTCGAGCCGTCGCGCCTGTGCAGCCGGTGAAACATCCGGCCAGCGCGTCGCCAGCGCGTCGCCTGTCCCCGGCGAATCGCTCTGGCGGAACGACCAGTCGCGCTCATGCAGCGCCTTGAAGCGCGCTGCGGCATCGGTCGTTGCGTTCGCGGCAGCAGGCAGGGCCGGCGCGGCCAGCAACAGTGACAAGGCGATTCGCAGCAGCAGTCCCATGGCGGTTTCCGAACAAACGGGCGTGTTCGCCAGTCTAGCGCTGCCGCGAAGGATCATCGGCAGGCCGGGCGGCGACACGCCTCGCCGGATCGACGGGCGCCCTGCCAGGGGTCCCGTCGATCCTTCTCCGTGCGCGGTTACTCGAAGCCGTTCGCGAACAGGACGTCGCCGGACACCGCCTGCAACAGCAGCCGGCGCGGCGACGAGGGATCGTCGCTGGCCACCAGCACCCGTGCACGATGCTCGCCGTCCTGCGTTGGCGTGATCGAGTAGCCCAGGCTGCAGTGCTCGCCGGGCAAGAGCACGAACGGCGTTGCCGGGCAGGCGTCCGGGCTGGCGGATGGGGCAAACGGCGCCACCACCGCAGTGATCGCCGACACGGTCAGCGGAACCGGCTCGGGATTGCGCAGAACCACCGTGGCATTCGCGGTCTGGCCGACAGCCACCTTGCCGAACGCCACGACCGGCGTGTCGGTCTCCAGGCGCGGAGAAGCGCCGCGGCCCGTCAGCACGACGACGGTCTCGTCCTCTTCACCCTCGGCATTGATGATGGGCATCGCCAGTGCCGCGCGGTGGGCCTGGAGGGCGGTGGGCGCATAGCCGAAGGCGATGTCGCAATGCCCGCCGACGGCAAGGGTTTCACCGGAGCAGCCATCGTCCACCAGCGCAAACGGTGCCGCCACGGCGGGCAAGGCGCCGACCGTCACCGGCAGATCGCCCGTGTGTTCGATGCGCAGCGTGACCTGCCCGGTGCTGCCCAGCGCAGCGGCACCGAAATGCAGCGCCGATGAGGCGGGCCGGTAGCCCCCGGGTTCACCACCGAAGCGGAGGTTGCCGATCATCTGCGTGGCGCCGGACAGGCTGCGCACTTCGACGCGCTGTACCGGCACGGCGCTGACGATGCCGGCAAACACGCCCTCCGACGGCACCTTCCCCGACAGCGTGAACGTTCCGAGAAGCTGGTCGTCGCGACCGGTCACCACGAAGGTCAGCGGCGTTCCGGCCTGCCAGTCGAAGGCTTCCATGGCGACGGCGACCGGACCCTCGTTGAAATCGACATAGGTGGTCGTTGCCGGAGAGATGGCGCCGACGACATTGGTCTGCAGGCCGCCCACGGGTGCCGCGAAGGCCATGATGCCGTAGCCATGTGAACCGACATCCAGATTGCTGCGCAGGCTGAAGCCCGGCTCGAGCTGGCCCTGTTCAAAACAGACCGGCGACAGGAATGCGGTACCGGGTTGGCCCATGTCGCTGTTGACCGGTTCCCAGCACGGCGAGACCGAGCCCATTGCACGGGCGGAGAAATCCTCATGGGTCAGCGTCATGTGCGCGGTTGCGGACTGGAATTCCGCGTAGGTGGCGAACACCTGCAGCGGGCTCCCGCCGGTCGCGGTTTCCGGGGCGGGCGCTGCGGGAACCGGCGGATTTCCCGCCCGCTGCTGCCATGGGCCCGCGGCCTGTGCAAAGGCGCCGCCGCAGCCCAGTGCGAACACACCGGCCGCCGGCACCAGCTTCCGGGCCAGCGTCGCGAATGTCATCGTCAAGCCGCTCATGGCGTTGCCTCCTGCACACTGCCAATGCCGTGGATGGGAAGCACCAGCGGTGCTCCACCGAAGTCGCCGCTGACCTGCAGGCGGCCGAAGAACGTGTCGAGATAGGCCGGATCGAAAGCGATCCAGATCGTGCAGGCGCTGCGGGCGGCGAGTGGCGCGGCGGCGCAATCGTCGTCCGCCACGGCGTAGCCCTCGCCCTGCACGACGGCGGGATCGAGATGCCAGGGCTGGTCGCCCGGATTCCGCACTTCGACGGACAGGACCTGCAGCTGGCCGACCGCCTGCGAACCGAAGCGCAGCCGATCCTTCGACAGCTGCGGTGCCTGTGCCATGCCCCCGAACAGCAGGTTGTCGATCTGCGCGCCAGCGCTCAGTTCGCGCGTGCCGAACTCGACGGCGCCAATGGGAACGTCGGCGCTGAAACCGGCGAACGCGGGCTGGTTGAAAGCCGCTGGCGTGACGACGAAGCTGCCGAGGCTGCCGCCGTTGCGGTCGAAGGCCTCGACGGTGACCGGTGCCGCGGCGCCCGTGGCACTGCCGCCCGAAAGGCCGAATCCGTAGACATCGGCGGCCACCACAGTCGGTCCGTGATCGAATTCGACGCGGGTGTAGTTCAGCGATGAAGGCGTGGAGCGATACGGCCAGGCGCCGACCGTGAATGACGGGAACTGGATGATGTCCTTGCCCATAGACAGCACGCCGTAGCCGTGCGTGGAATGGATCGAGAAGCCGGTGGCGAGATCGCCGGGCGCGAAACAGGCGTCATCGGAGCGGCTGCTGACCGGCTCGGTGCAGGCAGTGAATTCCATGGGATCGAGGAAGCGCGTCATGCTGCGCTCGAAATCCTCGCTGACGAAGGTCATCGAACCCTGGGCGATCCGCTGCTCGAGGTCGGTGCGCTGCAGCGGCTGGATGCCTGCGGCTGTGGAGATGACCGGGGTGGCAAGGAGTCCGGCGACCACCGCGGCATGGAGACGGGTGACGACGCGGCGGTTCATGGTGCACCTCCCTGGGTGGCGCGTCCGGCCAGCGTGATGCCGCCCTCCGATCCGCCGGTCTGGAACAGCGCCAGGTCACGGTCGAATTCACCGCCCGCGGAGGGGCTGAACGCGATCTGGAGACTGCAGTCTTCGCCGGAGGCCAGGGCGATGCCGGCGGCGGGGCAGTCACCGCCGGTACGCACGAACGGCGGCGGCACGGCGATGGGCAGGCCGGTCTGGATGCTGGCGCCGGTGGTATTGCGGATGACCACGGTCTGCGGTGCCGAGGTGGCACCGCTGGCAATGGCACCGAAGTCGAGATGGCCGGGCGCCGTCACCAACCGCGCCGTCAGCACCTGGCCCGCCAGTTCGATGGACAGCCCGTCCGCGGGCTGCCAGTGATCGACATGCAGGCCGGCGGCGCCGATATCGAGCGCCACGATCACTTCGCAACTGGCCCCGGCAGCGAGCGTGGTGCCGCTGCAGGGGTCGTCCATCAGCATGAACGGCGCCGGCGGCGCCTGCAGTGCCAAAGGCAGGTCCAGGTGGCCGCTGTTGGTGAGGATGAGGGCTGCACTGGCGACCTCGCCTTGCGCGACGACACCCAGGTCGAGGTGTTCCTGCGCGGCAGCAAGACGTCCGGCGCCGCCACCGAAGAGCAGCCGGCCGATCATTTCGCCACTGCCGTCATTCACGGCGTTGACCTCGACGCGCCGCACGGGCACGTCGCTGATGAAGCCGGCGAAGGCGCCGGCGGAAAGGGAGGACGGATGCACCGAAAATTCGCCGATCAGCGTGTCGTCGGCGGCATAGGCTTCGATGTGGACTTCCTGGCCCTGGGTCGCGTCGTAGACATCCATTCCGACCACGGTCGGATGCGGGTCGAAGTCGATGCGCGTGGGATTGCGCGGCAGGTCGAGGACGTTGTTGCCGACCACTTCCGTCGGCATGCCGAGCAGGTCACGACCGAGGACGACGACATCGATGTCGAAGGTGTTCGCATCGAAAATACTGCCGCGACTGCTGCGGATGCCGAAGCCGGGCGCCAGGGAGCCGGGTCGGAAACAGGGATCATCGGAGCGGTGCCCCAGGGCCTGGAAGCAGACGCGCACACCGGTGCTGGGAACGAATCCGCCGGAGAAATCCTCTTCGGTCAGTGCCAGGCCGTCCGCGGCATCGATCAGCGCCTGGCGGTCGGCGAATACTGCCAGGCCCCCGCGCGCAGCGGCAGGGTTGGCGGGCGCACCCGTGACCGGGCCGACGGGCCAACGGTGCGCGCCCTGGTCGGCGAGGGCGCCGCTGGCGAGGCCCAGCGTGCTGAGGATGGCCGCGATCTGCCACCCGAGATGTGGCGCGCGCCGGCTGGGCGGGCGGAATCGGCGCCCATCCGCGTCGATCGGCTTTCCGGTTGTCATGTTGAACTCTCCCTGGGATCTGACTGCTTGCGCCCGCTCAGCTGTGCACCCTTCGCGTCCACGCGGTCCGGGTCTGCAGCGGCTCGGGGACTCGCACCGTGCGTGCGGGTCAGCAGCGAGTGTCAACGCAGGGTTGCCAGGGAACAACGGCAATCTGGCGCGGATTTCCGCCATGGCGGAAATCCGCCATCACCGTTCGAGCAGGCGCCCGAGCAGGAATCCGGCCTGGAAGCGGGTGCGGGCGCCGAGTGCGCGCAGGATGGCGGCGACGCGGCGTTCCAGCGTCCGTTGCGATATCGACAGCTCGTGGGCGATCGCCTTGTCGTTCATGCCCAGCGCGAGCAGCTCGAGCAACGCCTCTTCATGGACATCGAGTCCGAGTCCGGCCATGCGCTGGTGCGCGCCGCCATCGCCGGCGAGGCCTACCGGGGCGCCGCGTTGCCAAAGGATCTCGAACAGCGCGTAGAGCGCATCCAGCAGCGCCGACGAACGTACGACCAGGATATGGCTGTCGCTCTGCTCCAGCTTCAGTGGAATGATCGCAACGCGGCGGTCGGCCATGACCAGCTTGAAGGGCAGGTGCGGCACTTCGCGCGCCTCCACGCCGGCGTCGATTTCCGCATTGAGATAGCCGATGCCGCCCGGCGCATTGAGGTAGTCGCCGTCGACGATGGTGCGGAAGCGCACGGCGCGCTGGCGCGCCTGCAGCAGCGGCGAGACATCGTAGGGCGGTTCCATGCGGGACACGCGCATCGGCAGTCGCATCAAGGTGACCACTTCCTGGGTCGCGCCAATGTAGAGCTGCTCGAACACCAGGCGCTCCCCTTCGCGGCTGGCAATCAATTCCACCATCTGCTCCGGCCCGCCTCCCGCACGGCCCGCCGCAGCCGCATCCTGGAGTGCCTGCGCCGTCACCCGCGCACGCTGCAGCGACTCCTGGCGTTTCAGGATCAGGGCTTCGATCGCCAGGTCCGGCGGTGCGGCGAAATAGCGCCGTGGCACTTCCGGCGAATGCCGAACCAGCCCGTTGAGTTCGAGGTGCTCGAGGCCACGCACCATCGTCCGCTTGCCGAGGGCCAGCGCGGCCATCAACTCGGTCAGCGTCCTGCCGTCGTGCGTGACGAGGAACCGGTAGATCCGCTCCTCCAAAGCGGAAATGCCCAGCACCGACAGTGAATGACTCTCGGAAATCGTATCCAGTGCTCCACTCCATGGTCGGCACCAGGGCAGCCGACGGCGGAGAGTGTACCCCTCCACCGCGCGGCACCCGTCAGGGCTGCAGTAGCTGTTGTGGACGTCCTCCTGCCGCGGCGCGGCCGGTGTCTGTCGCCTGCATGGGGCGGTGCAACGGCAGCAACGGCGGACAGCACTTACCATGACCTTCCAGAAATTCCGACCGGGAGACCCCATGTCCGTTGTCCGTCGCGCACTGTGGATGCCGCTGTGTCTGTTGCTGGGACTCGCCGAAGGCGATGCCCAGGCGGCGGAGCCCGGCTACTACCGCCATCCAGCGATCCACGGCGACACCGTCGTGTTCACGGCCGAAGGCGACCTGTGGACCGTCGCCGCCAGTGGCGGTGCGGCACGCCGCCTGACCACGCACGCCGCCGAGGAAAGCCGTGCGGCGATCTCGCCTGATGGTCGCTGGCTGGCGTTCTCCGCCACCTATGAAGGCCCGCGCGAGGTCTACGTCATGCCGCTGTCCGGCGGATCGCCACGACGCCTGAGCTTCGACAACGGCAACGCCCAGGTGATCGGCTGGAGTCCGGATGGCAAGGTCATCTACGCCAATGCCAGTGAAGGCGGCATGACCGGCTCGGTGATCGTGGCGGCGGTCGAGCCGCAATCTCTGGCGCGCAGCGTCTTTCCGCTGGCCGAAGCCAATGACGCGGCCATCGATCCGGAAGGACGCTGGCTGTACTTCATCCGTTATGGACTGGCGATGTCCGGCGACAATGCGCGCGGCTATCGCGGCGGTGCGCTGGGGCAGCTCTGGCGCTTCGATCTGCGCGGCGGCAGCGAAGCCGAGCGCATCGGTCCGCGCGATGCCAACCTGCGTCGTCCGATGTGGTGGAACGGTCGCCTTCTGGTGATCGCCGACATCGACAACCGCGACAACCTCTGGTCGCTGGCGCTCGATGGCAGCGATCCGCAGGCGCTGACGCGCCATGCCGACTTCGGCATCCGCAGCGCGCAGTTGCATGGGGATCGCGTCGCCTATCAGCTCGGTGCCGACCTGCATGTGCTCGACCTCGCCAGCGCCACCGACAGCCGCCTCGACATCCGCCTGGTGTCCGACTTCGACCAGCGTCGCAGCCGCTGGATCGACGACCCGCTGCGCTATCTCGACGACGTCGCGTTCGCACCGAAGGGCGACCGCATCGCGCTCAATGCACGTGGACGGGTGACGCTGGCTGGACTCGGCGCACTGCGCCGTGTCGATATCGGTGCCGCGGCGCAGCGCCTGGCCAGTCCGGTGCTCAGTCCCGATGGCCGCTGGCTGTATGCAATCAGCGACGCCAGTGGCGAGCAGGAAATCTGGCGTTTTCCGGCCGACGGTGCGGGTACCGGCGAAGCGCTGACCCGCGATGGCGGCGTGCGGCGCTGGGGACTGTGGCTGTCGCCGGACGGCCGCCATCTCGCGCATGACGACAAGCGTGGTCGTCTCTGGCTGCTGGACACCGAAAGCCGCCGCAACCGTCTGGTGGACGAGGGGGGCGTCGATGGCAACGAAGGTTACGAACAGGTCAGCTGGTCCGCAGACAGCCGACACCTGGTGTTCGTGCGCCAGACGCGTGAAGTCGGCCGCGCCCGCCTCGCGCTGTTCACGCTCGACGACAACCACACCCAATGGCTGACCAGTGACCGCTATCACAGCCATTCGCCGGCTTTCAGTCCCGATGGTCGCTGGCTGTGGTTCCTGTCCGACCGCGACTTCCGTCTCGCCAACGGCTCGCCCTGGGGGGATCGCAATACCGGTCCGTTCTTCGACCGCCGCACGAAGATCTACGCGCTGGCGCTGCAGCCGGCCCAGCGCTTCCCGTTCCTGCCCGACGACGAGTTGTCGCTGTCCGCTGCCGATCCCGGCCAGGGCGAGGGCAAGGCCGACAGCAAGGGCAGCGACAAGGCCGACCTGCCGGCGCTGGTGCGTGAGGGTCTTGCGGACCGGTTGTTCGAAGTGCCGCTGCCAGGCGGGAACTACCGGCAGCTGCAGGCCGGCAAGGACAAGCTGTATTTCCTCGAGCGCGACGCGAACAGCACGGCGCTGAAGTCGCTGCCGGTCGCCAACAAGGGCGAGGCCGCCACGCAGGTGGAAGGTCGCGTCGTCGACTACGCACTGTCGGCCGATGGCAGCAAGGTGTTCCTGCGCACGGCCGGCAATGGCGACCGCGACTTCGGCCAGTTCCTGATTGCCGATACCGCGACCAAGCTGCCCGATGACCGCAGCCGCATCACGGTGCGCCTGCAGGACTGGTCGCTGCTGATCGATCCGCCCGCCGAATGGCGCCAGATGTTCGCCGATGCCTGGCGCCTGCACCGGGACCACTTCTTCGACGATCGCCTGCGCGGCGTCGACTGGGCGGCGGCACGCAGTCGCTTTGAACCCTTGCTGGCGCGCGTCAGCGACCGTCACGAGCTCGCTGACGTGCTGGCGCAGATGATGGGCGAACTCGGCGCGCTGCACTCGCAGGTCCGCGGCGGCGACGTCCGCGACGCCAGGGACGGTGCCCAGGCCGGTGGTCTCGGCGCGCGACTGGAACCGGTGCGCGACGGTCTGCGCATTGCCGACATCCTGAAGGGACCGCCGGAACTGCCTGGCGAACGTTCACCGCTGCAGGCACCCGGCGTCGACATCCGTGTCGGCGACATCCTCACGCACGTCAACGGCCAGTCGCTGTCAGGTGCCCGCCATGTGTCGGACCTGCTGCGCAACCAGGGCGGCCGCCAGGTGCTGCTCACCCTGCGCCGCGGCGGCCGTGAACACAAGGCCGTGGTGGTTGCCACCGATCGCGCCGCCGAAGAGCGTCTGCACTACAGCGACTGGGTCGAGCGCAACCGCGGCAAGGTCGAGGAGAATGGCGCCGGCCGCATCGGCTACCTGCATCTCTACGCGATGGGCCCGAACGACATCGCCACCTTCGCGCGCGAGTTCTATGCGCAGTTCGACCGCGACGGCCTGATCATCGACGTGCGTCGCAACCGTGGCGGCAATATCGACTCGTGGATCATCGAGAAGCTGTTGCGCCGCGCCTGGGCCTTCTGGAAGCGTCCGAACGGCCAGCCCTACACGAACATGCAGCAGGCCTTCCGCGGCCATCTCGTGGTGTTGACCGATGCATTCACCTACTCCGATGGAGAAACATTCGCGGCCGGCGTGAAATCGCTGGGGCTGGCGCCGTTGATCGGCACGCGTACCGCTGGCGCCGGCATCTGGCTCAGTGCCCGCAACATGCTGGTCGATCGCGGCATCGCCCGGGTGTCGGAATTCCCGCAGTACGGCGTCGATGGACAGTGGCTGATCGAGGCTGTCGGGGTGGAGCCGGATATCGACGTCGACAACCTGCCGCATGCCACCTTCAACGGCCGGGACGCGCAGCTTGAAGCCGGCCTTGACTGGCTGCGCCGCAAGCTGGCGGAGGAGCCGATACCGCCGCTGCGGCCACAGGCCATTCCGCCGTTGCCCGGCAACTGATCCGCCACCGGGTTCGTCGCGAAGCGTGCCGGCAACGCACCGGCAGCTTCGCGACGACTGTCCACGGCCGACGCGCGCGCCGCCCGCGATGGCATCACGCTGTCACGCGGAACCGCTAGACTGCCCGGCAGCTTGCCCTGAAGGCTGCCGCCCGCGATGCCTCGTTCCGCTGCCCTTGATCGTCGCCAGTTCCTGCGTCGAAGCCTGTTCGCCACCGGCGTCCTCGCCATCGGTCCCCGCCTCGTCACGCCGGCGTTCGCCCTCGATGTCGGTGCCGACGCTGCAGCCGCAGCAATGCCCGGCTACGGTGAGCTGCTTCCGGCCAACGCCGACGGCCTGCGACTGCCGGCAGGATTTTCCTCACGCGTCGTCGGGCGCGCCGGTGCGCTCGTGTCCGGCACCGGCTACACCTGGCATCGCGCGCCCGACGGCGGCGCCTGCTTCGCCAGCGAGAACGGCGGCTGGATCTATGTCAGCAACAGCGAACTGGGGCCCGGTGCCGGCGGCGTCGGGGCGATCCGTTTCGCGCCTGATGGCCGCATCGCCGACGCCTATCGCATCGCCGACGGCACCACGCGCAACTGCGCCGGCGGCCCGACGCCCTGGGGTACCTGGATCACCTGCGAGGAAACCGAACGTGGCCGCGCCATCGAGTGCGACCCTTCCGGCGCCCGCCCGCAACGCGAACTGCCGGCACTGGGATGGTTCTACCGCGAGGCCGTGGCCATCGATCCCGTGCATGGGCACGTCTATCACAGCGAAGACCGCCACGACGGCCGCCTCTACCGTTCGCGCCATGCCGACTATCCGGACCTGTCCACCGGCGTGCTGGAAGCGGCGGTGGTGGAACCCGGCGATCCGCGGCAGCCGCGGCGCCTGCGCTGGATTCCGGTGCCGCATCCGAACCCGGACGCGCGGCAGCCCCATACACGCCTGCAGGTCCCGGAAGCGACGGTCTTCAGACGTGGCGAGGGCATGTGGTACCACGCCGGCGTCGTGTACTTCACGACGACCGCGGACCATCGCGTCTGGGCCATCGACTGTGCCGCGCAGACCCTCCAGGCGATCTACGATCGCGACGCGACGACACCCGCCGGCGTCGCGACCGGTGTCGACAATCTTTGCGTCGGCCACGATGGCGATCTTGTCGTCGCCGAAGACGGCGGCGACATGCGTTTGATCCTGATGACTGCCAGCGGCGTCGCCACGCCCCTGCTGCAGGTGATGCATCGCGGTTCGGAACTCTGCGGGCCGGCGTTCAGCCCGGATGGCACGCGCCTGTACTTCAGTTCGCAGCGCGGCCCCGCCGCGAGCGGCAACGACGGCGTCACCTTCGAGGTCACCGGCCCGTTCCGGGGCGCGCGCCGGCACTGACCTCGCGCCGCATTGGTGCTTCGCCAATCAAGGAAAAGGCCCGACAGCGTCGGGCCCTTCCGGTCCACGGTGTTGCGGCGCCGTCGCGATTACATCGCGGCGATGACGCCGTCGGCGAACTGCGAGCACTTCACTTCGGTGGCGCCTTCCATCAGGCGGGCGAAATCGTAGGTGACGTGCTTGCTGGCGATGGCGCCGTTCATGCCCTTGATGACGAGGTCGGCCGCTTCGGTCCAGCCCATGTAGCGCAGCATCATCTCGCCCGACAGGATCACCGAACCCGGGTTGACCTTGTCGAGGTCGGCGTACTTCGGTGCCGTGCCGTGCGTGGCCTCGAACACGGCATGCCCGGACACGTAGTTGACGTTCGCGCCCGGTGCGATGCCGATACCGCCGACGCAGGCGGCCAGGGCGTCGGAGATGTAGTCGCCATTGAGGTTCATGGTGGCGATCACGTCGTATTCGGCCGGACGCGTCAGGATCTGCTGCAGGAAGGCATCGGCGATGACGTCCTTGATGACCAGGCCGGCACCGGGCTTGCCGTCCGGGATGACGTGCCAGGGGCCGCCATCGAGTTCGACGGCGCCGAAGAAGTCACGCGCGACCTGGTAACCCCAGTCGCGGAACGCACCTTCGGTGAACTTCATGATGTTGCCCTTGTGCACCAGAGTGACCGACTTGCGGCCTTCCCTGATCGCATAGGCAATGGCGCTGTGCACGAGCCGCTCGGTGCCCAGGTAGCTGACCGGCTTCAGGCCGACGCCGACCTGGACCGGTGCTTCGCGTGACGGCGCACCGATGGATTCCAGCTGCTTCTGCCACTCGCTGCTGCGCGCCTGGCTGCCGAAGCGGATCTTGCCGAAGTCCTTGGCGAAGGTCTTCTCCATGAACTCCAGCAGCAGCTTGGCCTCGGGCGTGCCGGCGGCGTATTCGATGCCGGCGTAGATGTCCTCGGTGTTCTCGCGGAAGATCGTCATGTCGACCTTGTGCGGTTCGCGCACCGGGCTGGGCACGCCGTCGAACCAGCGCACCGGGCGCAGGCAGACGTAGAGGTCGAGCATCTGGCGCAGCGCGACGTTGAGCGAACGGATGCCGCCGCCGACCGGCGTGGTCAGCGGTCCCTTGATCGACACCAGGTAGTCGCGGCAGGCCTGCACCGATTCGTCGGGCAGCCAGTTGCCGGTCTGGTTGAAGGCCTTTTCGCCGGCCAGCACTTCCATCCACTTGATGGAACGGGCGCCGTCATAGGCCTTGGCCACGGCGGCGTCGAGCACGCGGACGCTGGCGCGCCAGATGTCCGGGCCGGTGCCGTCACCTTCGATGAACGGCACGATCGGATGATCGGGTACCTGCAGCGCACCATTGACGATGCGGATCTTTTCGCCACCGGATGGCGGCACCAGTGTCTGGGTCATGATTGCTCCATGTCAGCGATAGCCTGCCGCAGGGCAGGACGCGGGATCGCCATTGTCGCGCCTCGGGCGCCGCGGGAGAAGGGCGGCCGCCCGCAAATGCGACGGGCGCACCGGTGAGGGTGCGCCCGCAGGAGGCAGGCGACGCCGCGGGGACCGAGGCGTGCCGGGCCTGGCTTACTGCACCGAG
Source organism: uncultured Rhodanobacteraceae bacterium (assembly GCA_964647135.1). Taxonomy (GTDB): domain Bacteria; phylum Pseudomonadota; class Gammaproteobacteria; order Xanthomonadales; family UBA2363; genus Pseudofulvimonas. Next base: position 29,100 of record CAZYHP010000008.1, on the reverse strand, counting down.
AACGACTTGCTGGTGACGACCTTGCCGTCAAGCGTCACGTCGATGTGGTATTCGCCGACCGGGAAACCGTCATCCATGTTGATGCGGAACAGGTGGCGCGACGGGCCGTTGGTGTCGATGCGATGTTCTTCCTGGTGCACGGCCTGGCGATCGGCACCGAACGTCCAGTTCGCGCCGAGGGTGGCGTTGCCGTTGCCGGTCGTCAGCACCACGGCGTGGATCGCGTCGGCCGGTGCGAAGGCGCCGGTCATCGGCACGGCGTCGCCACTTTCCGTCAGCGCCTTGCCGAGTTGCACGTCGGTCACGGTCAGCGGCGCTGCCACCGGCGGCGGCGGCGGTGCCGGTGCCGCGGCCGGCGCGGGCGTGGGAGCGGGCGCCGGCGGCGGGGCCGGCTCATCCTTCTTGCAGGCGGAGAGCCCGGCAACGGCCAGGGCGAGGACAAGGGCGGTGGGGCGAATACGGTTCATGGTCTCTCCAGGAACGGGTGGGTCTAGGGATGTCGGGGACGGCTGACGGCGATTGGCGATTGGCGATGCGGATTCGACGGGTCGGAAACCAGGCGGCAGCGGGTGGCGAGAACGACTGCCTGCTTGCGCGACCCGCGGACCGGCTGCCCGTGGCGGCTAATCGCCGCGCCGCATCGATCTCAGGTTTCGGTGGGTGCCGGCGGGATCTTCAGCACCCAGCCGATCTGGATCAGGTCGGGATTCTTGATCACGTCGCGGTTGGCTTCGTAGATCAGCTTCCACAGTGACGACTTGCCGTAGATCTCCTTGGCGATCTTCGACAGCGAGTCGCCCTTGGCGACGGTATAGGTCGGGGTGACCGTCGTTGTGTTGACAGGCATCAGGGTCGGATCGGGCACTTCGTCGGCCGAAGCGAAACCGCCCTTGACCTTGCTGAAGTCGGGCTTCGGGGTTTCCGCAGCGGGGACCGGATCCGGGAGGCTGGCGAAGCCCCCTTTGACCTTGGAGAAATCGGGTTTGACGGGATCGGAACTCATGGCCGGAACCTCCTGGATCTGTGGGTGGACATGTCTGCGCTTATACAACGGTCGGGTTAACAGGGCGTTATTCGCGCCGTGCCGACGATGCCGTCAGCCCGCCCGTCGTGTTCGATCCTCTTCAGCCGCCGGCCTCGATGGGCGCCATTTCGGCGTCGGGGAACGGCCTGGGCTTCGAGAACAGGAAACCCTGCAATTCGTCGCAGCCATGCGCGACCAGCCAGTCGCGCTGCGCCTGTGTCTCCACGCCCTCGGCGACGACGCGCAGCGAGAGGCTGTGCGCCAGTGAGATGATCGACGCGCAGATCGCTTCCTGCTGACGGTCTTCGAGCACGTCGCGCACGAAGCTGCGGTCGATCTTCAGGCGCGTGACCGGAAGGCGGCTGAGGTAACCGAGGTTGGAGTAGCCGCTGCCGAAATCGTCAATCGATACCTCGACGCCAAGCGCGCGCAGGTTCTCGATCGCGCGCACGACACCGCCGGGATCGGCGAGGATCACGCTCTCGGTGATCTCCAGTTCGAGCATCGACCCCGGCAGGCCGGTTTCCTCCAGCACCGAAGCGACTTCGGCCACCAGATCGTCGTGCATGAACTGGTGCGCCGACACGTTCACCGCGACGCGGCAGGGCCGGCCGACCAGCCGCGACAGCTCGCCCTGGCGGCGGCAGGCCTCGTGCAGCACCCAGCGACCGATCGGGACCATCAGGCCGGTTTCCTCGCAGATCGGGATGAAGCGGCCAGGCTGTCGCAGTGCGCTCGGCCCGTTCGGCCAGCGCAACAGCATTTCCGCCCCGCTCACCTCGCCGCTGCGCGCGTCATGCTGGGTCTGGAAGTACAAGGCCAGTTCCTTGCCGAGATCGGCCTGGCGCAGGCGTGAAACCAGTTCGAGACGGTTGCTGGCGGTGCGGTGCAGGACGTCCGAGAACATCGCGGAACGGTTGCGACCCAGCCGTTTCGCTTCGTACATCGCGGTATCCGCACTGCGGATCAGCGTGTCGGCGTCGTGTCCGTCGCGGGGTGCGATCGCGACGCCGATGCTGACGGTGAGGAACTGCGTCGCGCCCATCACCTCGATCGGTTCGGCGACCACTTGCTGGACGGTGCGGATCAGCCCGTCGGCGACGTCGGCATCGGCGAGCAGCATGAATTCGTCGCCGCCGAAGCGGCCCAGCGTCGTGCCCGGGCCAATGCTGCCGAGCAGCCGTTCGGCGACGGCACAGATGACGTTGTCGCCGACCGCGTGGCCGAGGGCGTCGTTGATGAGCTTGAACTGGTCGAGGTCGATGAAGATCACCGCCAGCTCGCCGCCCTGGTCGGAATGGCTGGCCAGCCAGGCACGCAGGCGGTCCTTGAGGGCACGGCGGTTGGGCAGGCCGGTCAGTTCGTCGTGCTGCGCCTGGTGCGTCAGGATCTGTTCGAAGCGCAGCTGCTCGGTGAGGTCGCGCACGATCACCTGCAGGCCGTAGCCGCTGCTGTCGCGGTAGTCCGAAACCGACAGTTCCGCCAGGTAGTGACCACCGTTCGGCAGGTGTACGCGGACCTGGCGCCGGACCGCCTGCCATTCCGGGTCATGCAGCGAGCCGATCACGTCGGCATCGAACAGCTCGTCGAGCCGGCGGCCGACCAGCGGCTGGCCGTCGCCATCCTGCAAGGCGAAGCCCGCCGACGGATTCGCGAACACCACTTCGCCATCGCGCAGCACCAGCAGCGGCAAGGGCAGCCGTTCGATGAGGCCGCGATAGCTGCTCTCGCGCTCCGCCAGCGCCTGCTGCGCCGCCAGCTCGCGCGAGCGGTCGAGCACGCCACCGACCATGCGCACGGCGTGACTGCTGTCGTCGCGCAGGATGTAGCCCCGGTCCTGCACGTGGGCGTAGCCGCCGTCGCGCCTGCGGTAGCGGTAATTCGCTTCCCAGTCGTCCGAGCCACCAGCCAGTGCCGCCATGATGCCGTTCACGACCTCCTGGCGGTCGTCGTCGTGGATGCGCTGCGCCCAGGTATCCAGGGAGCTGTCATCGAGGACCGGATCGGCGCCAAAATGGTGGTAGTAGCTGTCGCTCCACCAGAGGCTCTGATGCGACGCGTCGAAGTCGTAGATGGCGTCGTTGCTGACGCGCGCGACGAGCCGGAAGCGCGCCTCGCTGTCGGCCAACTCGGCCTCGGCACGCACCTTGTCGGTGAAATCCAGGCTGGCGACCAGCCGGGCCTCGCGGCCTTCGAAACTCACCGGTGTGCTGTAGACCCGCACATGCACGATGCGGTTGTCGCTGGTGATATGGCGCCAGATCAATCCGTTCTCGGTCGTCGCATCGCCGAGCGCGGCGGACTGGACGTCGGGGCCGGTTTCCGGAACGGCGAGGTCGGCCAGGCCCATGTCCAGGAACTGCAGCGGCGACCAGCCGTACAGCTCCACCGTCGCCTGGTTGACGGCGACGAAGCGGCGGCTTTCCAGGTCCAGGACCCAGAGCGGCACCGGACTGAGTTCGAACAGGTAACGGTACTGGGCCTCGGCGAGGGCCAGGCGCTCCTGTGCCTCGGTGACGTCGGTGACATCGAGCAGGGTGCCGGTGAGGACCTGCACGCCACGGCGGTCGACGCGCGGACGCGCCCGCAGGCGAAGGTGCCGGACGCGTCCGTGATGGCGGATCATGCGCATCGGGATATCGACGGGTACGTCGTTCACCACGGCCTGCTGCAGTTGCTGTTCGATGGCCTCGCGCTCGCCGGGTTCGACGCGTGCCAGCAGCGCGCTGTATCCGATCCGGCCGGGTTGCGGGTCGAGTTCCAGCAGGCGTTCCACCTCTTCCGAACACATCAACTGGTCGGTGGCTGTCTCCAGCTCCCAGAAGCCCAGGCCGGCAATCTCCTGCACTTCGCTGAGCCGCTCCTGCTCCATGCCCACTTCGTTCGTCGCCGACAGCGCCGTGTGCCAGGCCCGGCGGATGAGCCCGATGGCGGTCAGCAGGACCACGGACATCAACACGAATGTCGCCAGCGCCGCCCATACCAGGCGCCACCACCCGAACAGAATGCGCGACTCCTCGCGGTCGACGGCGACGACCAACGAATGCTGCGGCAGCCGTTCGATGGCCACCGTGCGCCGGATGCCTTCCGCCGCACCTTCGCCCACCGCGCCGCCGCTTCCGGCGAGGGCAGCGTCCTGCCATGCATCCAGCGTGGCAGCCTCGGAGGCACGATGGCGATCGCCGTCCTGGTGGCGGGCGACCAGCGGGCCGCTCTCGTGGAAGACCAGGATGCCGCCGCCGGGGCCGACATTGATCCCGGCCAGCAGCTGGTCCAGCGCCTGCACGTCCAGTTCGCCCACCAGCCAGGCGATGCGCTGGTCATCGAGCGGCAGCAGCACGCGCATGAACCAGCGACCGGATCCCAGGGGCCGCGGCGGTTCGATCACCGGCCGGCCCTCTGCGAGCCAGCTGTCGCGGCGCGCCAGCGTGGCCGCGTCGAGCATCGGCGGCGACGCCGGATCATCCAGGGGCCGACCGTCTGCCGACAGCAGGTGGAGTTCGCTCAGGGCGGGCACGCTGGCGCGCAGGTCCGACAGCGCCACCAGGTTGCGCCCGAGTCGTTCCTGGTCATCGACCGCCAGTCGTGCGACTGCGCGCAGTGCGAGTGAGTGGGTATCCAGATAGCGATCGACCATCGCCGTCACCGACTTCGACAGCGACGACAGCTCGCGCGCGGCATTGTCGAGTTCGCTGCGCCGCAGGTGGCCGAGCAGCAGGACCAGCAGGATCAGCACCAGCACGATCACGACCGTGCCCGACATCCACAGCAGGCGCGGCAGACGCTGCTCGGCCAGCTTGGGCAGGGTGCGGATCATCGTCCGGGCGGCGTCCTGGTGAGCGGCCGGCTGGCCCGGCCCGAGACGGGCACGGTAGCGCCGATGCCGGGACCGGACAAGGCGAGCAGGGCGTTCACTGCGACCCCAGGAAATCCAGGCTCAGGCGCAACATCGCGCGCGTCCCCAGCGCCAGCGCCGACTCGTCGAGGAAGAACTCCGGCGAGTGGTTGCTGGGTGCGCTGCGCGGATCCTTGTCGGCCGGCGTCGCGCCGACGAAGAAGAAGAAGCCGGGCACGCGCAGTGCGTAGCGGGAAAAATCCTCGGCACCCATGTTCAGCGGCATCGCCACGACGTTCCCGGCGCCGGCGACCGCTTCCAGCGACGGCCGCATGCGCGCACTGAGTGCCGGATCGTTGGCGGTGACCGGATTGCCGTCCTGGTCCGGGACCTGGGCGTCGACGGTGGCGCCATGCGCGGCGGCGACATTCGTGGCGACCTCGACCAGGCGCTTGAAGACATCCTGGCGCATGCCTTCGTCGAAGGTCCGGATGGTGCCGATCAACTCGACTTCGTCGGGAATGATGTTGTAGCGGATGCCACCCTTGATGGCGCCGAAACTGACGACGACCGGTTGCCGGCTCAGGTCCATCTGGCGGCTGACGATGTGCTGGGCCGAGCCAATGATGTCGGCGGCGGCGACAATGGGATCGACGCCGCCCCAGGGCCGGGAGCCGTGGGTCTGGCGACCCTTCACGACGATCCGGAATCGGTCCGACGCCGCCATGAGTGGTCCGGCGCGATAACCCAGTTCGCCGGCGCGCAGCGTCGAGAACACATGCAGGCCCATCACCGCATCGGGCGTGAAGCGTTCGAAGATGCCTTCAGCGAGCATCAGGCTGGCACCGCCGTCCTCGCCGTCCGGCGGGCCTTCCTCGGCGGGCTGGAAGATGAAGAGCACCTCGCCGGGCAAGTGCTCGCGCACGCTGGCCAGGGCCTGCGCGACGCCCATCAGGATCGCGGTATGCGCATCATGGCCGCAGGCGTGCATGACGCCGACGGTTTCGCCACGGAACTGCGCGGTTGCTTTCGAAGCGAAAGGCAGCCCGGTGCGCTCGGTCACCGGCAGTGCATCCATGTCGGCGCGCAGCGCCAGGCGCGGACCGGGGCGGCCGCCACGCAGGACGGCCGTGACGCCGGTGTGGGCGATGCCGGTGCGCACGTCTTCGAGGCCGAGTGCGCGCAGATGTTCGGCGACCCGTGCAGCGGTGCGGTGTTCGCGGTTGCCCAGCTCCGGGTGTTCGTGGAAATCACGGCGCCAGGCGATGACGGGCGCCTCGACGGCCGCCGCCAGTGTCTCCGCGTCCAGGATGGCTGCGTCGGCATGGGCCGAAGGGATCGACGCAACGCCGATGAGGGTGGCCAACAAGGTGGCCGCGTAGCGTGCAGGGTGCATCAGGCGGTTCCTCCCGGTGACCAGTATGCGCCAATGTCCTGTCCGCGTGGACGGCCGGCACGATCGGGGCCCGCGAGCCGAAGGGCCAAGGCGACCATCACCGCCAGCACCGGCCAGAACAGGTAGCGGAATTCGGCGCTGGCAGCGAGCAGCGGCAGGGGCGCGGCGAAAAACGCCGCGGATGCGATCACCGGCCAGAACAGCGCGTGCACAGGGCGTCGCAGGCCGGTCAAAGCCAGCGCGATGCCAAGCAGCAGGTAAGGCCAGCCGGCGAACAGCGGCGTCGCGGCAAGGATCGGGACGGCCTGCATCACCCGCGCATCCCAGGGCCAGAGCGCCTGCACGGGTTCACCGACCGGCGGCGCGACGCGACCCGGCGCGACGGTCAGTGACAGCGGCATCGACGACTGCTGCAGTCCGAGCAGCAGGCCGGTGATCTGCGCGCGGTGGCGAAGGAAGGCAACGGGATGGTCACGCCATGCCGACCACCAGGCCTGATCCAGGTCACCGCGCTGCTGCGCGCTCAGGTCCTGGAAAGTGGCGATCACCAGCTTGCGCGTCTCGAACGCTGTGATCAGCGCGTAGGGCCGGAACACCGCGCGCAGCTCCTCGAGGTCCAGCGGCTGCGCCTGCATGCTGGCGGGAATCAGCATTTTTCCGGTGCGCAGCGACAGGGCGGCCAGGTCGCAGGTCTGCAGCAGGGGCCAGACCGCGCGCTGCGTGACCGACGGCAGCCGGTTCGGCAGCGCGGCCAGCAGCGCGAGCGCTGCGGTGACCAGCACGGTGACCCCGATCCGCTGCAGGGGCGAAGGGGCGAGCCGGGGCCAGCGGCCGCTCCAGTACCACAGCAGCGGCAACGCGAACGGGAGTGCGTTGTGCCGGAACAGGCAGGCGCCCAGCAGGGCGAAGGGCAGCAGCCAGCGCAGCCAGGCGGCTGCCTGGCGCCGTTCCCGCAAGAGGATGGCGATGGCGAGCAGCGCGAAGACGGCCGTCGGGATGTCCTTCCACAGATGCGCGATCATGCCGAGGTTGGCCGGCCACAGGCCGATGGCCAGGACCGTCAGCAGTTGGGCGCGACGTCCGGGAAACAGCTCGAACGCCAGCCAGGCCAGTGCCGCCCAGTAAGCGGCGACGAACAGCAGGAAGAGTCCACCCGACCCCGGCCACCAGGGATCGATCCACGACCACAGCATCGCCATCGCGACCGGGTGGTCGCTGGTGTAGGCGCCAGTGCGCGCGTGCCAGAGTTGCACCGCCGAATCGACGCTGAGCCAGCCGGGATAGAACAGCAGCACGGTCGCCACCACGCCGGCCAGCGCCGCCGGCCACGCGGCCTTTGATCTCGGGGCGAGTGCAGGCGTCACGGCGGCGTGCCAGCGTCATCCAGATGGATGCGGATGGCGCTGTCCAACGTGGCGTCGTCGGGCGACTCGAATCCGGCCAGGCAAAGATTGCCCAGTGCGCGCATGACCGGCACGCCCTGCTGGCTCCGCAGTCGCAGGCCGGGCCGCTCCGCCGAAGCGCAGGCGTGGCCCGGAAGGAGGCTGTGGGCCGGCGCGATGTGGGTGAAAACGGCGCAGTCGAGGACACTGGCATCGCGCTTCGCGGCAACCTTGACGATGGCATCGGCGAAGGTGGGGAAGGCCGTCGGCCAAAGCCGGCGCTCGAGGACGATGACGCACCTGTCGGGATAGCTGCGTGCGGCGACCGGCGCCGCCAGCGACAGGATCTGCGCACTGGTCGGTCCCGTCGACGACGCCCAGATCCGCGTCTGCGCCAGCGCACCCACGCTGGCGGGCAGCGCGACCAGCAGCAGCGACGCCACGACAGAGCGGGCGCGCACCCGCGGCTGCAGGAAGTCGAGCGCCAATGCCAGCAGCATCGCCAGTGCCGCCGTGGCGAGATAGAAAAACCGCAGATTCTCGGTGAACAGGCGCGCACCGGCATCGGCGAAGACAAGGTGCGTGATCGGCCATTGCAGCAGCGGGGGCAACACCAGCAGAACGACCGCTATGCACACCGGCATCCGCAGTCGCGGCTGCATGCGGGCGGCCCACGCGGCGGTGATCGGCACGACCAGCGCCACGACCGCGAGCAGGCCGTGAAGCGCCGTCGGCCCGGCGAAGCCCGCCAGCGCGGCCGGCACCGTCTGCAGCCAGCCGGCGATGCCGGCCGGCGCGTCCGAGACCGAGATATCGACGCCCACCGGCCACAGCGTCAGCCGGCGCATCAGAAGCAGGCCGGCCACCGGCAGCACAAGCGCGACCCAGGCGCCCATCGGCACGACGGCACCGTGTCGTCGTGCCCAGAACAGGCGAAGCACGCCAGCGCTGGCGAACACCAGTCCGGTTTCCTTGGATGAGATCGACAGCGCCAGCAGAAGGGTCACCGGCAGCAGCCAGGCGCGTCGAAGCAATGCGGACTCCAGCACGGCAAGAGCGCCGAAGCCGGCCGCCACGGCCAGCAACTCGTTGCGGTTCGACAGCCATGACACGGTGCCGAGCGCCGAGGGCGAGACCGCGAACAGCAGGCCGGCCAGCAGTGCGGCCGGCAAGCCGACGCTCCAGCGGCGCAGCAGCGCCACCAGCATCACGCAGCTGGTGGCATGAACGCCGATATCGATCAGATAGTGGCCGCCACTGTCGCGACCGGCCAGGCGCTCGGCCATCCACCACAGCGCGATCGAACTGGGCCGGTAGAAATACTCGTGAAGCACGCCGGTGAAGTAGGGCGAAAACGGATGATCCAGATGCCTGACGATGGCCAGCCAGACCCAGTCGTCGCTATGGAAACCCGCCCCCAGCAGTGGCCAGGCGACGCAGGTGACGGCGGCCAGAACCGCGACCGGCCAGGCGCGCATCCAAGCGGCCGCCGGATGGCCATTCATGGCTGGTGCGCCTGCGCCAGGTAGTCCTGGGTCTGCATCTCCATCAGCCGGCTCTCTGTGCGCTCGAACTCGCCGCGCAGCCGCCCGGCCGGATACAGCGCCGTGATCGGCACAGCGGCGGTGAGCACGAGCTTGACCTTGCGGTCGTAGAACTCGTCGACCAGCAGGATGAAGCGTTTGGCCTGATCGTCCAGCGTCGCAGCGCCGAAGGCCGGTACGCCGCTGATCAGCACCGTCGAGTAGCTGCGCGCCAGTTCGATGTAGTCGGACACCGCACGCGGGCCGGCGCAGAGCTGCACGAAATCGAACCAGGCGACGTCTTCGGCCAGTCCGCGGGCGGCCAGCGTCCGGCCGGCAATCTCCAGCGTTGCCGGCATTGGGCCTTCTTCGCGGCCGAGCTCCATGAAGCGCTGCGCCTGGCGGTCCTCGTTTTCGGCGTTGGCAGGATGCAGGTAGACCGGCGCCCGCGTCAGTCCGCGCAGGCGGTAGTCGGTGTCGGACACCAGCTCGACGACCTGGCAATGGCGTTTCAGCAATTCGATCGCCGGCAGGAAGCGGGCGCGCTGCAAGCCGTTGCGGTACAGGTTGTCGGGTGCGGTATTGGACGTGGTGGCGAGCATCACGCCGCGCGAGAACAGTCCTTCGAGCAGTCCAGACAGCAGCATCGCATCGCCGATGTCGTTGACGATGAACTCGTCGAGGCACAGCACTCGGCATCGCCGCGCCAGTTGTGCGGCGATGTCGTCCAGCGGGTCGGCCCGGGCCTGCTCGCGCAGCTTCGTCAGTTGCCCATGGACCTGCGCCATGAAACGGTGGAAGTGCAGGCGCTGCACCCGCGCCGGCGGCAGCGAAGCGGCGAGCAGGTCGAGGAGAAAGGTCTTGCCGCGGCCGACACCGCCCCACAGGTAAAGGCCCGGTACCGGCGCCGACGCCCGCGAGCGGCGCAGGCGCGACAGCAGTCCGCCCGTGGGCCGGGCGGGTGCCCGGGCCGCCGCGTGGGTGCGGTCGAGCAGCGGCAGCAAGGCGCGCTGGTTCGGATCATTCTGCCAACGGCCGGCGAGGACACCCGCTTCGTAGGCGGCACTGGGCGCTCGCCCGGGCACGATCGGCGCGCTGCCGTCAGCCATCGCCGCGCGGCGGCGGCAGATTCGTCTTCACCGCGTTCTTCAGGGCGCCACGCAGGTCCATCAGGCGGCGATGGAAGAAGTGGCCTGTCTCCGGCATGCGGATCAGCTGGAGGGGCGGTTTCACCGACGCCGCCCACTCGAACACCGCCTCCGGTTTCACGACCTCGTCTTCTTCGCCCTGGATGACCACCCAGGGGCAGTCGGGCCGGCGCAGGCTGGCGAAATCGAAGTTCTCCACTGCCGGTCCGACACTGATCAATTGCCGCACCGGCAGACGCTGGGCGGCGCGCGCGGCGACGTAGGAGCCGAAGGAGAAGCCGGCCAGCCAGAGCGCATCGCCCGGACGTACGGTTTCCAGCCAACGCGCGATGGCTTCGACATCCTCGGCTTCACCCTTGCCGCCATCATAGGTGCCGGCGGATTCACCCACGCCACGGAAATTGAAGCGCAGTGCAGCCAGACCCAGCTCGCGCAGGCCGCGCGACAGCATGGTCACCACCTTGTTGTGCATCGTGCCTTCGTGCAGCGGATGCGGATGGCAAATGATCGCCACGCCGGATCGTGCTTCCGCGGGATCGGGCAATTCCAGATGCGCCTCGATGACCCCGGCGGGGCCGACGAGCTGAAGATCGCCGGTCTCGTCAGGGAACGTGTCGGGGTTGGCGGCAGCGGGCGGGACAACGGGCATGGGCGGTGTGGAATTCGGGAACGCCGGCCATCATAACGCAGTGCCGCTGGCCACCTTGATCCTGAACCCGCACCGACTGGTCACGCCCGGATCCGGCACCCGTGTCCATTGCCCCTTGCCGCAATCGACCAGGATCGCCACACTCGCGACCTTTATTGAACTCGATGGTATTGGAACGGTCCGGATCCTCTCCGCTTGCGGGAGGACGGGTGCGTCGGTGACGTTCCCTGTCACCGGCTGGTCCAGCGCCGATTGGCGCTGCGGCTAGCATGCCTGGTCCCGGGAGCCGCCTTGCGGAACCGTGTCCAGTCCGATATCTGCGCCGATCGAGCGCCCCGCACCGTGCTGCCATTGCCCAGGAACACCGTCCATGAGCCCGCGTACTGCCCGACCCGCCAAGTCACCGTCCACCACCAAGCGCATGATCATCATGTTGATTCTTGCCGCGGTGCTGCTCGGCGGACTGTTCGCCGTGAAGGGCATGATGTCCGCCGGCATGAACCAGTTCTTCGACAACATGCCGCAGCCCGCGGTCGCCGTCACCGCGACCGAGGTCTTGCAGCGCTCGTGGCCCCAGACGCTGGACGCGGTCGGCACGCTGGTCGCCGTGAATGGCACCGATGTCACCACGGAATCGCCGGGTGTGATCCGCACGATCCGCTTCGAGTCCGGGCAGCGCGTCAAGAAGGGCGATCTGCTGCTGCAGCTGGATGCCACCGCCGAGTCCGCGACGCTGGCGTCGATGGAAGCGGCACTGAAGCTGGCCATCACCCAGCGTGAGCGCTATCGCGAGCTGTTCAGCACCCGCCAGGCCGTCGCGAAGGCCGATCTCGACCAGCGCGAAAGTGAAGCCGAGCGTCTGCAGGCCGATGTTGCCGCGCAGCGCGCACTGATCGCACGCAAGTCCATCCGTGCGCCGTTCGACGGTGTGCTCGGCATCCGCAAGGTCAATCTCGGCCAGTACATCAATCCCGGAGACGCCATCGTCAGCCTGCAGATGCTCGACCCGATCCATCTGAACTTCTCCTTGCCGGAACAGGAAGTCAGCCGCGTGTCGGTCGGCCAGGACGTGTCGGCCGTGGTCGACGCCCTGCAGGGGCAGCGCTTCGACGGCGCCATCACCGCGATCGAATCGCAGGTCGATGCCAGCACGCGCAACTTCCTGGTGCAGGCGACGCTCGCCAACCCGGATGAAACGCTGCGTCCAGGCACCTTCGCACGCGTCAGCAGCGATCTCGGTGAAGCACTGAGCGCGCTGGCGGTGCCGCAGACGGCGGTCACCTTCAATCCCTACGGCAATTCGGTGTTCGTCATCACCGAAGTGCCGCGGCAGCAGGGCGAGACCGACATGATGGGCAACCCGCTGGTCGGCAACAAGCTGGTCGCGCAGCAGCGCTTCATCCGCACCGGTGCGACGCGCGGCGACCTTGTCGCCGTCATCGAAGGGCTGGCCGTCGGCGAGCGCGTCGCCACCAGCGGCCTGCTCAAGCTGCGCAACGATGCCGAGGTGACCATCAACAACAAGGTCCAGCCCAGTGCCGAGGAGACGCCGGAACCGGCGAACCGCTGACGGCCCGACAGCGCCATGACGTCGCCGGCTGCGGCCGGCACCCGAACGCGAACGTTCCCCGGCCGCCGCGCCGGAGGGAAAACGACCGATGAGATTCACCGATATTTTCGTCAACAAGCCGGTGCTGGCCGTGGTGGTCAGCCTGTTCATCCTGCTCTTCGGGCTGCGCTCCTACAGCGAGCTCAACGTGCGCCAGTATCCGGAGCTGCAGAACGCGGTGGTCAACGTCAGCACCACCTACTTCGGTGCCGATGCCGACCTCATCCAGGGCTTCATCACCACGCCGCTGGAACGCGAGATCGCCAGCGCCGAGGGCATCGAATACCTGACCTCCAGCAGCTCGGCCGGCGTCAGCGTCATCCAGGCCTACATCCGCCTTGACCAGGATCCGAACGAGGCGCTGACGCAGATCGCCGCCAAGGTGAACAAGCTGCGTGGCGAGCTGCCGCCGGAGTCCGAGGATCCGGTGATCGAATTGCAGCAGGGCCAGCAGGTCGCGGCGATGTATGTCTCGTTCGCCAGCGATCGACTCAGCGACAACCAGATCACCGACTACCTGACCCGCGTGGTGGAGCCGAAGCTGGCCACCATCCCGGGCGTGCAGCGCGCGCAGATCATGGGCCCGGGCGCCTTCGCCATGCGCGTGTGGATGAAGCCGGACCGCATGACCGCGCTCGGCGTCACCGCCAGCGACGTGCACCTGGCGCTGCAGTCCAACAACGTGCTGTCGGCGCTGGGCCAGACCAAGGGCCAGATGGTGGCGATGGACCTGACCGCGCGCACCGACCTGCGCACGCCGGAGGAATTCCGGCAGTTGATCGTGCGCGAGGAGGGCGGCGCCATCGTCCGCCTCGGCGACATCGCCGATGTCGAGCTGGGTTCGGAGAACTACGGTTCGTCGGTGCGCATCAACGGCCAGGCAGCGACCTTCATGGGCATCTTCGTATCGCCCGATGCGAACTCGCTGGACGTCATCACCGCGGTGCGCGAGGTCTGGGACCGGGAAATCCTGCCGCAGCTGCCGGAAGGCCTGGAGGCGACGATTCCCTACGACAGCACCGACTCGATCCGCGACGCCATCAACGAAGTGGTGCGCACCATCATCGAGGCCGTGGCCATCGTGATCGTGGTGATCTTCCTGTTCCTCGGGTCGCTGCGCAGCGTGCTGATTCCCGCCGTGACGGTGCCGCTGTCGCTGGTCGGCGCGTTGTTCCTGATGCTGCTGATGGGTTTCACCATCAACCTGCTGACGCTGCTGGCGATGGTGCTCGCGATCGGCATCGTGGTCGACGACGCCATCATCGTGCTGGAGAACATCCACCGGCACATCGAGGAAGGCAAGTCGCCGAAGGAAGCGGCGCTGATCGGCGCCCGGGAACTGGCCTGGCCGGTGGTCGCGATGACGACCACCCTGATTGCCGTCTACCTGCCGATCGGCTTCCAGGGCGGCCTCACCGGCGTGCTGTTCACCGAGTTCGCCTTCACGCTGGCCGGCGCCGTGCTGCTGTCCGGCGTGATCGCGCTGACGCTGACGCCGATGATGTGCGCGCGCATCCTCAAGCCGCATGCGCACGACAGCAAGGGCCGCCTGGAAGCCTGGCTGGACCGTCGCTTCGAGGGCCTGCGCAACAGCTACCAGCGCCGCCTGCACGGCGCGCTCGAGACCAAGTCGGTGATCGCGATCTTCGGCCTGATCGTGTTCGTGTCCTGCGCCTTCCTTTACACGACGGCGCCGAAGGAACCGGCACCGCTGGAGGACGAGGGCTTCATCTTCTCCATCGGCATGGCCGATGCCTACACGACGCTGGACTATATCGAGCGCTATACCGAGGAAATGACCGAAATCGTTTCGGAAATCCCGGAGGTCGAGGATTTCTTTCTGTTCAACGGCGGCTTTGCCGGCATGGGCGGTTCGAACTCGGCGCTGGCCGGTTTCGTGCTCAAGCCCTGGAGCGAACGTTCGCGTTCGACCAACCAGGTGTTGCAGAACGAGCTGCAACCGAAGCTGGGCGAAATCACCGGCCTGAACATGTTCGCCCTGGTGCCGCCCTCGCTGCCCAGTGCCGGCGGTGATGGCGGCGGCGAGTTCCTCATCGGTGGCGTCGGTTCGCTGGAGCTGCTGTCGGAACTCGCCGACGAGATCCTTGCGCGTGCCTATGCGTCCAAGCGCTTCATCTTCCTCGACAAGGACCTGAAGATCGACAAGCCGCGCATCGAGGTCAACATCGACCGCGAAAAGGCCGCCCTGCTCGGGATCGACATGCGCACGCTGGCTGCCGACATGGCGGCGATGCTGTCCGGCGGCTACACCAACCGTTTCGCCATGCAGAACCGCTCCTACCGCGTGATCCCCCAGGTCCAGCGTAGCGATCGCCTCAATGCCGAACAGCTGCAGCAGTACTACACGCGTACGCGCAGCGGAGAACTGGTGCCGCTGTCGACGCTGGTGACGCTGAAGGAAAGCACGCAGCCGCAGACCCTGAAGCGCTTCCAGCAGCTCAATGCCGTTGGCATCACCTTCGCGCCGCGTCCCGGTGTTTCCAAGGGTGATGCGCTGGCGGTGCTGGAACAGGCCGCCGCCGAAGTCCTGCCGCAGGGCTACAGCGTCGACTACGCCGGCGAGTCGCGCCAGTTCAAGCAGGAAGGCGCGACCATGCTGGTCACGCTGCTGTTCGCGCTGGTGATCATCTTCCTGGTGCTGGCGGCGCAGTTCGAGAGTTTCCGCGATGCGCTCATCATGCTGGTGACCGTGCCGATGGCGATCAGTGGCGCGCTGTTCGTCATCAACCTGTTGGCGATCCTCTCGGGCATTCTCGGCATGATGCAGATCGAAGCCTTCCCGGGCATGAGCATCAACATCTACACCCAGGTCGGCCTCGTGACCCTGGTCGGCGTGATTTCCAAGCACGGCATCCTGATCGTCGAGTTCGCCAACACCCTGCAGGTCGAGAAGGGCCTGAGCAAGCGCGAGGCGATCGAGGAGGCTTCCGGCATCCGCCTGCGCCCGGTGTTGATGACCACGGCGGCGCTGGTGTTCGCGATGATCCCGCTGCTGATCGCCAGCGGGCCGGGTGCGGCGGCGCGCTTCTCGATGGGCGTGACCATCGCGGCCGGCATGTCGATCGGCACCCTGTTCACGCTGTTCGTGCTGCCGGCGTTCTACCTGTACCTGGCGCGCGACCATCGCAGCGGCCACTCGCCGGAAGGCGAGCCGGTGCCGTCGGATCCTCCGCCGTCCGGCATCGGCCACGCCACGGTGCAGGCCTGACCGGCAGGTCATCCGCACCCGCCGCTGTGCCCTCGGCGCGGCGGCGGGTTGCGATCCCCGCTCTGCTTTCTGCTTTCCGGCAGGCCGATTCGCCTGTCTGTTCCCGACCCGAACGCAGCCTTCCGCCATGCGCCGCGGACTCCGACCGGGTGTCATCAGACGCGGTGGCAGAACCAGAAATCCGCCCCGGTTCCCCGGCCCTCTGCGTTCCGCTGTCGCCCCCTGTTCGAAACACAACGATCCGCCAGGTGTCAGCGGACTTCCTGTCCGCTTGGCCGCAGCAGCATCGACTCACTGTTGTGCATTGGCGAGGTGAAGGGGCGATCCCGTCGACAGCGACCGCGCACCGATCAGACCCTTCGGACACAGTGGGTTGACCCGGTCGACGACGTCCTGGCAGCGGGCTCGACCTGGAGAAGTGGGCGACGGCCGGCAGTGCTGACTGCAGCCTGGCGGGAACTGCGTGGTGCCCTGTGCCGAGCCCAGGTCGAAGGGCCCGGCCTGGACAGGGGCTGTCTCAGGGCTGGATATCGACCCAGACCGGATCGTGATCCGAGCTGCGCCAGGGCTCGGCGGTATAGAGGCGGCGGCCGCTGCGGCTGTCGCCGTCGTAGGCGAATTCCGGCAGCTCGTCGGCGTTGATGCCCCAGACGCCGGCGGCGGCGACGCGCGCGGCGAGATCGGCGCCGCCCAGGGCATGATCGAGCAGGCCGGCCTGGGCCTGGTAGACGAAGCTGTGCGGAAGCCTTTCGCCCTTCTCCTTGCCGAGGGCCAGCAGGTCGCTGAAACCAAGGCGGCGCAACGTGTCAACGGCGTCTTCCTGGCGGTAGGCGTTGAGGTCGCCGAGCACGAGGCTGGCCTGTCCACCGATGCCGGCCGGGTCGCTGGCCAGCCACTCGCCGAGGCGCTGCGCGCTGTCGCGCCGGACCGCCGCGTAGCAGGCCTGGCCGTCGCCCTTGTCGGCGTTGGCCTCGTCGGCGTCGCCGCAGCCGCCCTTGGACTTGAAATGGTTGACCACGACCAGGAAAGGTCGGCCCCCGTCGGACAGCGGCCGGAAGGCCTGCGCCAGGGGCATGCGGCTGTCGCTGTGGAACGGTCCGCTGTCCAGGGTGTGCGCGCCGCCGACCGGCTCGACACGGTCGGCACGGTACAGCAGGCCGACGCTGATGACGTCGCGGCCGAGGCGCTCGAGGCCTTCGGGCTGCACCCGTCGCCACCGCGGCTCTGCGCCTCGTCGCGGCGGATCGAGCGACGTCGCCAGTTCGGCGATCGCGCTGTCGGGGCCAAAGCCGTCGTTCTCGATTTCCATCAGTGCCAGGACATCGGCGTCGAGCTGGCGCATGGCGGCGACGAGTTTGCCGCGCTGGCGCTGCTGCAACTCGCGGCTGGCGGCGCCGCGCTCGGTGGGGAAGCCACCGCCGCTGCCGTCACCATTGAAGAAGTTGAGGAGATTGAAGCTGGCGACGCGCAGGCTGCCCTCGGCGCGCGCCGGTGGTGCCGGACGGGTGGCCTGCTGCACGGCGGCGATCGGCCGCGACAGCTGCAGGCGCCAGCGGCCCTGGCGATGCTCGATCACGCCTTCGATGCCGCGCAGCAGGCTGCCGGCGCGGTAGGGCGCCTGCGCCGACACCGGCACCGGCAGGTGCCACAGCGATTTCGGGTATTCGCCATCGCGCCCGTCGTCGACGATCAGGCTGCGCTGGCGGTTGGCCTGTTCGAGGCTGCGCGCCCGCGGGCCGGGCCTGGCGCTTTCGGTGGCGGCATACAGGCGGCCGTCGCCGAAGGCGATCGTCAATTCGCCAAAGCGCAGCAGTGATTCGTTGCCAGTGAGGACCACCGGGCCGGGAATCCGCACCTGCATGCCGGACAGCTGCGCCCAGTCGGCAGGCGGGTCGGTCAGCTCGACGCGCGGCGCCGGACTGCCTTCGCCACAGGACTCGACGTGATCGACATCGCGCAGGGCCCAGGTCGCTGCAGCACGGTCATCGCTGCGCGACCACTTGCCCGTGACGCGCAGGCGTTCACCCGCTTTCGGACGGACGTCCGTGCCGCCTGATTCGACGAACACGCCTTCGGGCGTGCCCGCGTCGCCATCGTCCTCGCCCTCCGCGCTCTGCAGGAAATAGCCGCCGAGCCCATCCAGAAACACGCCGACGACAATCCCCTCGACGCTGACACGGCCGAGTTCGGCGATACCGGCGCCACCGCGTCGCGGCAGGCTGGCGAACGGCGTGGACGGGCCACCGCAGACCGCACTGACATCGGCGTCAGCCGGGGCGGCAAGAGGCGCCGTCGAGCGGTTGTCTTTGCAGCCACTCGAAGCGACCGCCAGCGCGAGGACGAGGGCCGAACGGCATGACGCCGCCCGCGGGCGGCGTCCGGAACGGTGGCGCACGGCCGCCGGCCTCAGTTGAGGTTGTCGAGCATCCACTCGACAGAAGCGCGGACCTGGTCATCCGACAGAGACGGATTGCCACCGCGCGGCGGCATCACGCCCGCGCTGCCCTGGAAGCCGTCGATGGCGTGCTGCACCAGCGTCTCCGTGCCCTTGCCGATGCGATCGCTCCAGGCGGCGCGGGTCATCAACGGGGCACCGCCGGCGCCGGTGTCATGGCAGGTCTTGCAGAGGCTGTCGTAGATCACCGATCCGTCGAGCGTGCCGCCGTAGGCAACCTGGGCCTGTGCCGCCGCCGCGGCCGCTGCTTCCGCTGCAGCCTGCGCCATCTGTCCGGAGGCGCCGGCGTAGACCCCGCCGACCGGTGCAATGCGCATCTGCACGGCCGCCAGCTGCTCCGGGGTGCGGGTGTCACTCGCGTGCCGGCCGTGAACGGAGAGCGCCACGGTGATCAGCACCAGCGAGAGCACCACGAAACCGGCGATCAGCGAGGCAAACTTCTTGAGGAAATTGAGGTCAGTGTTGTTCACGGCAGAACTCTTGGCGGCGGCGACCGTAAAGGCCGCGCAGTATAGCAGTCCGCATTGGCGCCGGGCATTTCCCGCCAGCGGCGCGCGCCTCAGCCCGGTCCCGGCCAGACGCTCTGCAGCGGATCGAACTCCAGATCGACCATGTCGCCGCCCCGGTAACCGAATCCCGTAACCGCAAGAACGCCTTCGCGCATCGGGTCAAGGCCGAGCGCGCGCTCGATCTCGCCTTCGTTCACGGCCGCCGTGATAAAGGCACCCAGGCCGAGTTCGGTGGCCAGCTGGTATTGGGCCTGCGAAAGATGGCCGGCATCGAGAACGACGGCACGATAGGCCTTGGAATGGCCGCGATATTTCCAGAAGTTGCGTCGGAACCGCGCCACCAGCATCACGAGCACCGGCGCCTGCGCAAACCAGGTCTGGCCGGCGACGAAGCGCAGCGCCAGTCCGTCGGCCTCGGCGGCGTCGAGCGCGCGCAGCGGCTCGAGGGCATGATCGGTGCTGTGATAGTGGTAAAGGCCGGGCGCCAGGCCGTCGACCTGCCGGACCAGCAACCAGGCGTCGACCGGATGCAGTCCGCCGGCAGAGGGCACGGCCTTCTTCAGCAGCGACACACCGGTCACCTCGGCACAGGCGCGCGCACCATGAACCTGTTGCAGCAGCGTCGCCAGTATTCCGAGCGGCAGGGGCCGTGAGGTGTTGAAATTGCGACAGGTGACACGTCGCGCCACCAGCCGATCGAAGTCCGTGCCCGGACTCGCTGGCAGGGACAGCCGTCGGTCCGGCTCGGCGAGTGCCGCCACCGCCGGTGGTGGCGGACCCAGGCGCTCCAGCATGGGCGGCAGGGTGCTGTCGCCGGCCAAGGCCTCGGGGGTCACCTGCGTGTCCGTGTCCTGCCAGCGCAGATGGCGGTGGGCGACGGCCGCCACGCGGTGCCAGTGGCCCTCGCGCACGATCGCGTCGGCGGCGTCCGGCGCCGCTTTGGATTCCAGCAGTGCGGTCTCCAGCAGGCGGTTGACGACCTCTTCACCGTGCCGCTTGAGGAAGGGCGCGGCGTCGATCCACTCGATCGACGGCACCTCACCGAGGGCAAGGACTTCCGCCTCCGACAGGCGCACCGGCTCGTCGCGATGCGCCGGCAAGGCCCGCCATTCGATGCGGCTGCGAAGGCGGGCCTCGCCGGCGAAGACGGCGGCAATGTCGAGTTCGCGGCTTTCGTGGGGCTCGATCAGCAGGGCGTGGCAACGTCGCAGGCGCATGTTCTATCCGGGCAGGCAAGGGTGCAGCGGGGTGTTGATGGTTCTGTGACGGCCGTGCCGTAATTGGCATGGAAAGACAAGTCTTCCTAGAATGGCCAAACCATCACTTGAATCAAGAGAGTCGACAATGTCCGGAAGGTTGCCCAGTGATCAGGGGATCGAATTGATCCGTCATCTCGCCTGCGACGATGCCTTTCGCCACCGCTTCGAGGCCGACCCGTCTTCGGCCATGGCCGAACTCGGGATCAGCCCCCAGATCATCGAGTCGCTGGGTCCCAAGTGCAAGCTGGCCCGGACGCTCGCACCGAAAGCGGCATTCGTGTCGCTGTTGAACAACCTGGACAGCGAAGCCTTCGAGATCGCAATGCAGATGCAGGTGCCGCAGGCGGCACTGGCGGCGCGACTGGGCGTCGAATCGCAGCGGGTCACCGGCTTCGTCGATTTCCCGGCAGCCGCCCGGACCTGACGACGCGGGCAGGCCGCGGCCTGCCCGCCCCGCTGCGGCGCGGCCCGCCTGCGCGTCGGCCACAGCGCCGACAACCCTGCCCGGGACCTGGCTGAAGGGTCGCTGCGTTTGTACCTGTCCGGCCAGTGGCGCTGGCGGCCCGGCCACGATCGCCGGACCGCCTGCTAGACTCGCGCCACCATCAGGGAGGGAGGAACGACATGTCTGGAAAACTGCCGCAGGAACAGGGTACGGCTTTGATCCGCCAGCTCGCCCAGGACGACGCGTTCCGGGCACAGTTCGAAGCGGATCCGCGCGCCGCCATGGCCAAGCTGGGTATCGCCGACGAGGTGCTCGACCAGCTGGATCCGAGCTGCCTGAGCGCTCGCACCTTGGCGCCGAAGGAAGCCTTTTCCGCGCTGCTGGACGACATCAACGGCGAAGCGCTGCAGGCTGCGATGCGGATGCAGACGCCGGAAGTACGGCTGCGCTGAGTCCGCGACTATACGCGGCGGGGTCCCGCCGTCGGTTCAGGGCGTCGCCGCGAGTTCCGTCAGGGCCGCGCGCGCCGCCGCCACGCGTTCGCCGAGCGGGCTGGGCAACTGCGCCGTGAGCCAGACGTGCCCGAAGCGCTCCAGCGCCGCCGCCGCGACATCCGGCTGCTGCAGAAGGATGGCCTGCTCGGCCTGGTACAGCCAACCCAGCCGGGAATGCACGACGTTCAGGGGCACCAGCATCATGTTGGTGCTGGTTTCCGAATAGGCACGGCCGCGATGCTCCGTCAGCCAGCGCGCTTCCGCCAGGGCGGCGGCGTGCTGCCCATCCGCGGCCAGTGCGTCCAGCAGGGACACATGGACCACGAAGAGTCGATCATCGTCATTGGCGATCGCGCGCAGCTTCTGGATCGCGTCGCCCGGTCTGCCATCCGAACGCATCAATTCGGCGACGACCATGTCATGCCATTGCATGAGGATCGGGTGTTCCTCGATCTTCAGCGCCGGATCCAGCCGTGACACGGCCCGACGCGCCAGCTCGGGATCCTCCGCCCGCGCCGCGAGCCAGGCGACCAGCAGCAGGCGCTGGTGGTGGTCGGCATACCAGAGAAGGTCGTTGGTCGGGATCCGCGAGGCCTCCAGTTCTTCCAGATGTCCGGCCAGTTCGCGGCGGATGGATTCCGGCGTCCCGGTGAACGACACCAGTCCCATCTGCAGACCCGACAGGGACTGTCGGAGGCCCTCGGTCACGTCCGACCATTCATGGCCGCTCGCCAGATCCTTCTGCGCGCCGGCCCAGTCGCCCTGGTCCAGCTTGAAGGTCGCGGCGGTGACCATGCGGCCGTACTGGCTGTACACCGAGCCGGATGCACGCCCGCGCGCAAGCGTGCGCTGCGCCAGGGCGAACTCGTTGCGCGCGGCGTAGACGCTGGCGTACGCCGTGTTCTCGAAGCGGCGGCCCATTTCTTCCGACGCACGGAACTGCTCGATCGCCTCATCGAAGCGTTCCTGGCCCATGTACAGCTGCCCGAGCAGGTAATGGCCGAGTCCCCGTCGCGGGTTGGCCGGGTGCACGTTGTGCAGCACCGCGCCGATGGCGTCGTCGTAACGGTTGCCGAAGTACCAGAGGTTGTAGCCGAGCGCGCCCTGGGCACGGAAATCGTCCGGGTAGAGATTAGCCAGCAGACGCCAGCGTTCGATGACCTTCGCCGGCGTCGCGCTGAGGTTGGCGATGGCAGCTTCGGCATGGAGGCGGTCGCGGACGCTGAGCCGTTCGGGTTTTTCTATGGCGCGATGCAGTTCGAGCAGGGCGCCGGCGCGGTCGCCGTTCTCGACCAGCAGCGCCGACAGCTCGATGCGTGCGCGCCCGAATTCCGGATCGGTATTGATGGCCTGACGAAGCAGGGCGAGGGCGTCGTTGTAGCGGTTCGCGCGCTTGGCCTGCATGCCCGTCGTGTAGGCGCGAAGGGCATCGAAGTTGGCCGTCGCCACCTTTTCCAGCGGCATGCTGTCCTCGGTCACGGCGGCAAGTGCTTCACCCAGGCGTCCGCGCAGCTGCCGGTTGACACGGTCGACGGAGCCGAGCACGGAGCCGACGCCGACGCCATCGGCGGATTCCGCGTAGACCGTCGCCTGCGTCACCGGATCGATGACTTCGGCAGTGAAGCGCACGCGGCCGCCAACCTCCGCCAGCGACGCCACGATCAGGGCGCGCGCGCCTTCGCGGCGTGCGATTTCCGATCCGGTGATGCGGTCCACGGAGCTGTTCGGATCGCGCTGCATGCGTTCCAGGGCCGCACTCACCTGCAGGTCGGACAGCACGTTGACGTGCCGGGACTGCTCCAGGCCGATCCGGAAGGCCTCGTGCAGCGATTCATCGAAGCGTCGGTCGTCGGTCAGGTTGCGCAGGTCGGCGATCACGACCCAGTCGCGCTCGGAAAACGCGATCGCGGACTGCGGCCGGAACAGGTCCCAGAGCGGAATCGACAGCAGCGTGAGCAGCACAATGGCTTCGGCAGCCAGCATCAACGGTCGCCGCCAGAAGGGCACTTCGCGATGGGCCTTGCCACTCCAGGCCGGTGCATGCAGCGGCGCGATCCCTTCCTCGCCGATCTCGAAGACCTGGACCGGATCCGGGACGCCCTTGAAACTGTAGCGACCATGCGAGCGCCAGCGTACGCGCGCCAGGACCGCGCCCAGCTCGCCTTCGGCCCGATGCGCGATGCTGTAGGCGACACCCGACAACAGGGTCTGTCCGGGCAGCGCCAGGCCCATCAGGCGCGCGGCCACCGGCTTGACCAGCCCTTCGACCTCGACCGGCTTGGCGCCCTTGGCGATGTCGTCGGCGCTGTTCTGCCAGAGGACGACCTCGCCCAGGTGGATGCCGATGCGTGCGGCGAGGGTGACGCCTTCCTCGACCGAGAACCGCCGCAGCGTGCGCTGGCAGGCCAGGGCGAAACCGACGGCCTGGACCGGTCGCTCGAACATCGCCAGGAAGCCGTCGGTCTTGTCGATCTCCTGGCCGCCGTATTCCCGGATCAGGTCACGCACGAGGCGGTCATGGCGGCGGATCAGTTCGGCCGCACGCTGGTCGCCAAGGCGCTCGAACAGCGCCGTCGAATCCGCCAGATCGCAGACGACGAGGCAACGCAGCAGGCACATCGCGCCGTCCGGAATCTCCGGCGGCAGGCCGAAGGCGCGGACGGGGTGAGCGGAGGCGGCGGCACCAGCCGCGGGTTCCGTCGACAAGGGCGGATCGTCGCTGAAGGAGCGTCCGGATTGGGCGGGGCGTGTGCTCATGGGAAAAACCGGCCCGCGCTGGGGCCCTTGGCTTCAGGACGCGGTAGACATGCATCCGTCCCATCCCGGCACCGGGCGGACACGGCAAGACCGGCCGTACCGGTCAGCGTCCGAACTGGACTGCCTGTGCCCTGCCGCTGGCTTTTCACGCTGGTCCCCTTACCCAACCAGTTGAATCTCAATACCTGTGCTGTGGACTGCACTCCCGGGTGGCGCCTGACCAAGCATCAGGGCGTCAGGAGCCGCCAGCTGTCACCACCCGCCGCCTTGACTTCATACAGGGCGACGTCCGCATGACTGTACCAGTGCGCCCATTCGTTGTCTGCGTCACACATTGTCCCGCCCATGCTGACCCGGACATGCTCACAGCCGGGCAGGCGCAGCGCATGGACGCCCGCCTGGATTTGCCGAGCCCGCAGCGTGACGTCGCCGTCGTCCTCGACCTGGATGATCAACGCGAATTCGTCGCCGCCCAGCCGGCAGGGCAGGTCGCTGGGCCCGGCCACTTCCTGCACCGTGTCGGCGATGGCGCGCAGCACCTGGTCGCCGACCAGATGGCCGCAGGTGTCGTTGATGCGCTTGAAATTGTCGACATCGATGAGCAGCAGCGCCATCCGGGAACCGGGCAGGCGGTGCTGTTCGATGCGCTCCAGGAACATGTAGAGGCCGCGGCGGTTGCACAGGCCGGTCAATTCATCGGTCTGCACCAGGCGTTGCACGGTGCCCAGCTCGGCCTCGGTGCGGCGCAGGGAATCGAGGGTCACCAGCAGGTCTTCGTTGCGGCGCTTGAGATTGGCGATCAGCTGCTGCTCGCTGCTGACCAGATAGGCGAACGAGCGGCGCATGAAACCGGCCATCACCACCGGCTGTGCCTGCAGCAGCGTCTCGAACGCCTCGTGTTCGATGAGGTAGAGCGTCGAATCGACGACGACGGTCGCCTTGGCGACGCGGGCGTGGTTGCCGATGAACAGCGTGAGCTCGCCGAAGAACTCGCGCGCGCCGATCAGTTTGTCCGGGCGCCCGTCGCCGAATTCGAGCTGCACGCGGCCGGCATCGATGACGAACATGCTGCGGCCGAACTCACCGCGCTGGAAAACCACCTCGCCGGCCCGCACGACGCGGCGCTCGCCGAGTTGCGCGAACATCGAGAATTCGGCGTCCGACAGCTGTCGCGGCAGTTGTATCGGCTTCACCGGTCCCAGGCCCGACATCGGCAATGCGGTCCCTGGCGAATGCAATGGCTGGTTCACGGCTCCTCCCGCACACCGGACCCTGGATCTTAGCCCGTCTGGGTTGGCGGTACCCGCACACAGGTCAATTCATTGGTCGCAGGCCGGTGAAAGCCTCGTGGAGGAATTCGATCATCACCCGCACCTTGGCCGGTGGCCGACGAGCCGGTGGATACAGCACATGGATGCCGCCGAGGGCCATGACCGGCCGGTCCAGTTCCAGCGCGACCAGTTCGCCGCGTTCGATCGCCTCGGCAACGATGAAGTGCGGCTGGTAGATGATGCCCTGTCCGCCCAGTGCGGCCGCCAGCAGGGCGTCGCCATTGTTGGCCAGGAGATCGCCGCTGACCGGCACGCGGACGTCCCCCAGCGCGCCGAAGGCCCAGTGTTTCCCGTCCTGCATTGCAGACAACGTATAGCTCAGGCAGTTGTGCCGGCGGAGGTCGGCGACGCGCCGCGGAACGCCCCGGCGTGCCAGATAGGCCGGTGCCGCGCAGACGACCATGGCGCTGTCGCCAAGACGCCGTGAACGCAGCGGCGAATCCGCCAGCCGCCCGATCCGGATCGCCAGATCCCACTGGCCGGCGAGCAGATCCACCTGCTCATCGCTCAGACCGAGTTCGACCGTCACCTCGGGATATTGCCGCGCGAAAGCCGGCAGCAGCGGTGCCACGAAGCTGCGCCCGAAGGACAGTGGCACCGCCAGGCGCAGCAGGCCGGAGGCCTTGATCTGCTGCGAGGCGACGGCAGCTTCCGCCTCGTCGATCTCGGCAAGAATGCGCTGGCAGGCGTCGAGGTATTCGGCACCCGCATCCGTCAGATGCAAGTGTCGGGTGCTGCGATGGAACAGCTTCACGCCGAGGCGGGCTTCCAGCGCATTGACGTGCTTGGTCGCCATCGCCGGCGACATGACCAGATGGCGCGCGGCCGCCGACAGGCTGCCTTCGCCGGCGGCCCGGACGAATACGCGCATGCTGGTGATCCGGTCCACGCCGGCAATCTAACACCACAGGTAGGAACTGTTGCGGTGGATTGCGATCTTCTCCCGCTATCGGGTCGAACCCATACTGTCCACCATGAACACGACTTCCAACACCAGCCCTGCCCGACCCCCCGCACCGGCTGCCTCCGCCGCGCGCATGCCGACCCTGTTCATTCCGCACGGAGCCGGTCCGTGCTTCTTCATGGACTGGAACCCCGCGGACACCTGGGACGGCATGGCCGCCTTCCTGCGCGGCGTGTCCGACACCCTGCCGGCACGCCCGCGCGCGATCGTCCTGGTGTCGGGCCACTGGCTGGCGCCGCGGTTCACCGTGACCGGGCATCCGCGCCCGGCGCTGATCTACGACTACGGCGGCTTTCCGCCGCACACCTACGAACTGGCCTGGCCGGCGCCCGGCGAACCAGCGCTGGCCGAGCGTCTGGCGACGCTGATCTCCCGGACGGGCGAGCCTGCCGAAGTGGACCCGCAGCGCGGGTTCGATCACGGCGTCTTCATTCCTCTCAAGCTTTCGTTTCCCGACGCCGACATCCCGGTGGTGCAGCTGTCCCTGCGCCAGGACATGGATCCGGGTGCCCATCTCGATGTCGGACGCGCCTTGCTGGCCCTGCGCGACGAAGGCGTGTTGATCATCGGCAGCGGCATGAGCTTCCACAACATGCGCGGCTACGGCGATCCTCGCTACACGCCGGTGTCGAAGGTCTTCGACGACTGGCTGACGGCCGCGGTGGAAAGCCCGGCGTCGGAGCGCGATGCGCTTCTGCGCCGCTGGAGCGAGGCACCGCATGCGCGCGAATGCCATCCGCCGCGCGCCGAGGAGCACCTGCTGCCGCTGATGGTGGTGGCCGGCGCCGCCGGCGACGATCCGGGCCGCAAGGTGTATTCGCAGGTCGTGATGGACACGACACTGTCGGCGTTCCGCTTCGGCTGACATCCCGGCGGCCATGCGGCCATCGTCGTGGGTGCGCCGACCGCTGCGCGGCCGCGCATCTCCCCATCACTCTGTTGCAGGAGTTTTCCAGGCATGCACACACGTTCACTCGGCCGTTCGGGCCTGCAGATCGCGCCGCTGGTGTTCGGCGGCAATGTTTTTGGCTGGACGGCGGACGAGGCGCGCTCCTTCGCCCTGCTGGACCGCTTCGTCGAACGTGGCTTCAATGCCATCGATACCGCCGATGTCTACGCCGCCTGGGCGCCAGGATTGTCAGGGGGCGAATCGGAGTCGATCATCGGCCGCTGGCTGACGCGCCGCGGACGTCGCAACGATATCGTCGTGATGACCAAGGTCGCGAAGTGGCAGCCGCGCAAAGGCCTGTCGGCGGCGAATATCACGGCGGCCGTCGAGGACTCGCTGCGACGCCTCCGCAGCGACCACATCGACGTCTACTTCGCGCACGAAGACGATCAGGCCGTGCCGCTGGAGGAAACGCTGGCGGCGTTCGACCGCCTGGTGCAAGCCGGCAAGGTCCGCGCCATCGGTGCCTCCAACTACGGTCCGGAACGCCTTGTGGAAGCGCTGTGTATCTCGGCGCGTGATGGCCTGTCACGCTATGAAGTGCTGCAGCCCGGCTACAACCTCCACGACCGCGACTTCGAATCCAGCCTCGCGCCTATCGCTGCAGAACATGGCTTGGGGGTCGTCGCCTATTTCGCGCTCGCCAGCGGCTTCCTGACCGGCAAATACCGGCGCGTCGAGGACCTCGAGGGCAGCGCCCGGGCCGCTTTCCTGCGCCACTGTTTCGATGCCCGCGGCCTGCAGGTTCTGGCCAGCCTGCGCGACGTGGCCACCGACCTGGGCGCCACGCCGGCGCAGGTGGCGCTGGCCTGGCTGATGGCGAAGCCCGGCGTCAGCGCGCCGATTGCCAGTGCAACCTCGCTGCAGCAGCTCGACGAGTTGATGGCCGCCGCCGACCTGGTGCTGCCTGTCGATGCCCTGTCGCAGCTGGACACCGCGTCGGTGGGCTGAAAGAAAAGCTGGGTGGTGCGCCCGGTTCGCCAATGAGGCCGGGCGCGTCCGTTCTGGCCCGCAAACGCGTTACAGGAGCCAGCCGCCGTCCACCGTCAGTTCCGAGCCGGTGACGAAGCTGGCATCGCTGCCCGCCAGCCATGCGACGGCGGCCGCGATGTCGTCCGGCCTGCCGAGCCGCTTCAGCGGCGTCGCCTCGACGCCAGCCGCGTTGGCTTCGGGCGGGTTCTGGTCGAGCATGGGCGTGTCGATGAAACCGGGATGCACCGAGTTGACGCGGATGCCGTCGGGCGCCAGTTCCAGCGCCGCCGTCTTGGTCATGCCGCGCACCGCCCATTTCGTGCCGACGTAGGCGGCCGCGCCCGGGAAACCGCACTGCCCGGCGATCGAGCTGATGTTGACAATGCTGCCGCCACCGGCAGCCCGCATCGGCGCGATCGCATGGCGCATGCCCAGGAACACGCCCATCTGGTTGACCCGGATCTGCCGTTCGACGCCGTCCAGCGAAGCCTCCGCGATGCTGCCCGGTTCATAGATGCCGGCATTGTTGACCAGGATGTCGAGGCGACCGAACACGGAAACGACCGCTTCGATCACCGCGCGCCAGGCATCGTCGTCGGAGACATCGTGCTCCATGAAGCAGGCCCGGCTGTCCAGCGCTCTGGCCAGCGCCTGGCCTTCTTCCGTACGCAGGTCGGTGATCATCACGCCGGCACCGTCCGCATGCAGCCGGCGCGTGATGGCCGCGCCGATGCCCCGGGCGCCGCCGGTGACCAATGCGATCCTGCCTTCCAGTGAATGTCGCATCGTTTTGTCTCCATTGCGGGTGATGCGCCAGCCTTGCACGCCTGTCATGCCCGGGCCTTGACCGTGGTCAATCACGGTGCATGGGCCCGCGCCCTTCCGCGCCAGCAGGGTGGGATCCCCTTTCCCTGCCGAACGGCGGAGACTTGCCCCGACACTCCGCGGCCACAGCCGTCCGGCGCGGACAGGGCGGCCTGCCGGTCTGCGAACCCTCCTGCGGACCGCAGTGTGGTGCGGCAACGGTCCCGGCCATGGACAGCGGCCGGGACCGCGGTGGAACACGAGGAAGGACCTATTTCTTCTTCGGAATGTAGAGGTCGGTGATGGTGCCTTCGTAGACCTCGGCCGCCATCGCCACCGATTCGCTCAGGGTCGGATGCGGATGGA
>CAZYHP010000007.1:0-55825 GCA_964647135.1 uncultured Rhodanobacteraceae bacterium | reverse complement strand
TGTCGCAGTCGGGCAGGCCCGGGGCGCACTCGAAGCCGTTCGCGAAGATCACGTCCGCCTTGCCTTCCAGCTCGGTGGAGATGGTGATGGTGTTGTTCGCGGTGGCCGGGTCGACCTGGTCGCCGCTGACGGTGGCCGTGCTGCTGATCGTGCCCGGGCTGGCTGCACCACTGACGGCGGTGATCAGTTCCAGGCCAGGCGCCATGCTGACGGTCGGCACGCTGCCGCTGAGGTCGCAGGTCACGGTGCTACCTGCGGCGGCGCAGGTCCAGTCGCTGCCACGCGGCGCCAGTCCTTCCACCTTGTCCGAATAGACGGTCGTGCTGGACACATAGGTCAGCTCCGGCGGCAGCTCGAACTCGACGGAAACGCCCGTCGCACTGTCCGGACCGAAGTTGGCGACCGATGCCAGCAGGCTCAGGTTGCCGCCGATGGATGCCGGGTCGGGCATGTCGGTCATGACAAGGGCGAGGTCGGCGCTGCCGGTGGGACCACCACCTTCACCGGCAACCAGGCACCAGCTGTTCAGCGTGCCGGTATCGCCACCCGCGTTGTCGTTGACATTCAGGGTCCACGCACCCGCCAGCGACTGGCCGTCGAAACCGGACAGCGGTTCCGCTGGTCGATATTCGGTCGCCGGGAAGGCCGGTCCGTTCGGCGTGCAATCGTTCTGGATCGACAGCGTCGCCGCGTCATCCAGCGTGGTGTTGATGTCGTCGCCGTTGCAGCCGAAACCGGAACCGGTGTAACCAGGACGGTTCACCAGTTGGACGGTGGTGCTGCCCTTGGTGAGCGAAACCCTCACGTCGCCGACCCATGTGTGCGTGATGTCGAGCTTCACGCGCAGGTCGTCGACCGTGCCCGTCTCGCCGACATTCAGCACGTCGTTGAGGCCCGCCGGCAGATTGTCCGGAATGGCGGCATTGGGAATGCTGCACAGCTCGGTCGAGGTGGTGAACATGAACACGGCCGAATTGGTGCCGGCACCGCAGGCGTTGTTGGCCCGTACACGCCAGTGATATTCAGTGCCCGCATTCAGACCGGCAGACACCGTCGCGGTGTTCGTGGCCACGGTGGTGGTGAACACGATGTTGCTGAAGCTGGCGCTGTCGGAGATCTCGAGGGTGTAGTCGATCGCACCCGCAACGGCATTCCAGGCAAACGTCGTCGAGCCGGCAGACACGCCGGTGGCCGCGTCGGCAGGGGTCGTCAGCGTTGCAGCGCCCGGGGCGGCAGTGGCCACGCTCAGGTTGATGTCGGCGCTGCTCGGCGGCAGGGCGCCGGACGTGCCGACGATCTGGAACGTGTGATTGCCCGCGGGCGTCGAGCCGGCGACGGAGATGTTGGCGACGCTGTTGCCGGTCGGGATCACCGGATTCACGGTGAAGGCGCCGGTGACGCCGGCCGGAGCACCCTGCAGGGCGAGCGCGACCGGATCATTGAAGGCGTTGAATGCGGTGACCGTGACGTTGATCGGGTCCAGTGTGTCCGGCGCGCAGACCGCGTGATTGGTCGGTGCGGCGCTCACGGCGAAGCCATCGCCCAGGCAGGCATCGAACTTGAAGCTGGCGATGCGCGTCGCCCACTGCGAACTCGTCGGGTTGTACTGGTGGGTGTACCAGAACGTGCAGTCGTCGACCGGGTCGACATTCATCGAGCTGTAATCGCCGAAACGGTTGCTGCCGTTGGCGGCGGTACCGGTGGCAATCGTGTTCTCGCCCTGCGGCATCGTGCCCAGCGGATCGCTGGACAGGCGGCCGGTATAGCGGATGCTCGGGAAATTCGGCGCCGTGGCGTTGTTGGTGCCATAGCCAAGGGCGATGTTGCCGCCGCGGTCCATGGAGATGCTGCCCATGAAGCGGTTGAGGGCATCGGGCGCGTAGGTGCCTTCCTGATGCAGCGTCCAGGTGCCGGCGATGCCGCCGGTGCGACGCAGTTCGAACCAGCGCTTGCCGCCGTGGTTGGTGCCGACGTCGGTGACGAGGTTGCCGATCAGTGCTTCGTGTGTACCGAAGTTGCGGTACTGCAGGCGGTGCATCACCACTTCACGCAGCGGATCCAACGTCGTGCCGCTGCCCGGCTGCGGGAAGCAGTTGAACGAGGTCAGGCCGCACAGGTTGGAGTCGATCTCGGCGATGGAGACCTGGACCGGACCGGTCAGCGTGCTGTTCGCAGGCGTCGCGAAGTCGGGCTGGTAGAAGAACAGCTCCAGGAAGTCTTCAGCCGGGAAGCCCGCAGGGCCATGCGATTCGGTATCGCGGTGACGGGCGAAGATGCCAGGCGCGCCGCTCGGCGGCTGCTGGGAACCATCGGCATCGGCCGGCTGGATCATCTGGAAACCGAAGCCCGACAGCTTGGTGGTGCTCAGGCGGATGAAGGTCGCCGGTTGGCCGGCCAACATGTTCACGCGGTCGAAGGCGTACAGGCCCAGCGTGCTCTCGTTGGTGCCGACGAAATAGGCCGTCGGCCAGACGCCGTACTTCGGATAGTCCGGGAACGACGGCGCCTGGAAGTTGTAGGCGAACCAACCTCCGGTCACCGGATCGTTGGTCTGCGACACGTAGACGCACATGCGGTTGCCGCTGTTCGAGAACTCGCTGATCACCCAGCGGTCCGCAAACTGGTCGTACAGGGTGATCGGGTCGCCGAGGCCGCTCGCGCACTGGGCGGTGCCCAGGGACTGCATCAGGAAATTGGCGATCGAGGCACCGGTGTTCTTGTCATAGATGCGGACCTGCGTACCGCTCGAGCCGTTGATGGCCTGGAGGTAGTGGTTCGGACCGACAACACCGACGGTGTCCGGCGGATTGACGCCGGAGAAGCCGCCGCCAAGGAAGTTCAGGTCAGGCGTACCGAAAACGCGCTGGGCGTTGGCGGTCTGCGCATCGCGCTGCAGGTCGAGCAGCGGGTCGACGTGGTGCGCGTCCGACAGGGGTTCCTTGCTCGGTGTCTGCTGACCCGGCTGGCCCTTGGGAATCTCGCGGATCGCGTCGCCCGGCTGCCATGAGCGCGGGGTGGGCAACAGGCGGACATCGCCATTGAACACGGTCGGCCAGACAGGATCGCTGCCTTCGCCGCCCACGTAGGTGCGGATTTCGGTGCCGGTCACATTGGTTGGCACGCCGGAAGCATAGGCGTGCGAGGCCGGAGCGGCTGCCGCGGCAAGAGCCGTCAGGCTCCCGCACAGCAGGCCGCAGGCCCAACGCGCCCGCGGTGGATTGGAATACGCCATTTCATTGCTCCTTGAACAGGCAAAACAGACACTCAACGACCTCGCGCCGAACCAGAAACTGGCTTGACGCGGGTTGCGCCCTGGTGCGAGGCCGTCAGTCGGGCTACTCGCTCTTTCCCCCTCCCTGGGGAAACCTCTCCCTTGAAACCATCTGGCCCGGCCCGCCCGGTCGGCGGTGTCGGGCCGGGTTCGTTCCGCCCCGTTCAGCGCGAGGGATCGGTCGGCGCATCGGCCACCGATTCACGCATCCAGCCATACAGGGTGAAAGTGATGTCTCCGGACTCGCTTTCGGCGTCGATCCGGTGCGCCGCCGGGGCATCGCCCCAGTGACCGCTCAGCGTGTTGCCGTCGACGACCAGGTGCTCGGCGAGCGCCTCCGGTTCGACCTTGAAGTTTCCGCCGGTCCGGGCGTGAACCGACAGCGGCGCCTTGGTGGGAAACTCCACCTCGATCGATCCGCTGCGCGTTGCCGCCTTGTGTTCGTGGTTCCAGCGATCGCCGATCAGCACCATCTGGACGCGCCCGGTATCCGAGGCGAGGTCCATCCAGCCGGTCGTCGACAGGTTGATCAGGCCCGACTCGCTGCGGGCGTGGATATTGGCGCGCACGCGCTTGCCGGTGATGACGCCGTCGCGGGTCTGGACGCGCAGCGTCGTCCCCTGCGGCACCAGGACGGCAAGATCGACGCGACCGGGCCGTTCGAAGCCATCCGGCGTCGTGTCGATACCGCGGGGGTAGCTCACTTCCAGGCGGACACTGTCTTTGCCGGCGCGCAGGTCGATGTGTTCGACAGCCGGGTCATGGCCCAGGCGCTGCACGACACCGGAGATGCCGACGTTGCTGCCGCCACGGTTATGCCGGATGTAGACGTCGCCGTGCGGGTTGATGATCTCGACCTCGGCGTTCGCGGGCAGCGGCATGCTCCACTGTTCCATGCGGCCGACCTGCAGTCCTTCGAACTCGGCGCTGGGCGGATCGAACACCAGCTGCGGCTTGACCTGGCGGCCTGTCCCTGCGCAGGCGCCCAATGCGCAAACAAGCAGGATGATCAATGCGTTACGCATCGATGTCGAGGCAGGGGCAAGGGCAGGACAGCGGTCCACAGTCATAGCCGGAATTCATCCGCGAAGTGAGGTCGGAGTCTAACAGCGCAGGGTGAAAATTCAACCGGCGCTGAATGGCGACGGGGAATGACGCGTGATCGCCCTCGACCTGACTGGAGAACTTCTATAGGCCGGCGGCCGGCGTCGGCCTGGCGGGTCCCCGGTCAGTGCCGCACGTGGTAGTCGCCTTCGACGACCCATTTGTAGCTGGTCAACTGCTCCAGGCCCATCGGTCCGCGGGCGTGCACGCGCTGCGTGGAGACCGCGACCTCGGCGCCCAGTCCGAATTCACCGCCGTCGGTGAACCGGGTACTGGCATTCCAGTACACCGCGGCGGAATCGACCTCGTCGAGGAAGCGCGCTGCGCGCGTCGGGTCATTGCCGAGGAAGCCGTCGGAGTGGCCGCTGCTGTGGGCGCGGATATGGGCGATGGCGGCGTCCAGGTCCCTGACAACGGCAACGCCGAGCACCGGCGACAACCATTCGCGGTCGAAATCGCCGGCCTGCGCCAGGCGCACGCCGCTGTCGCCGTGGCCGCAGTCCAGGGTGGCCATGGCGCCCTCGTCCAGTCGCAATTCGACGCCGACAGCGCGCAGCCGCCGCACCAGGGACGGAACGAATTCCCTGGCCACCTGGCGATGGACGAGCACGGTATCAAGCGCGTTGCAGACGGTCGGGCGTTGCGTCTTGGCATTGTGGATCACTGCCAGCGCGCGCTCGCTGTCGACATCGCTGTCGACATACAGGTGGCAGATGCCGACCCCGCCGGTGACGACCGGCATGCGGGCATGCTGGCGGCAGAAAGCGTGCAGGTCGGCACCGCCTCTCGGGATCATCAGCGCGATGTCGTCGCCGCAGCCGAGCAGGGCGAGCACTTCGGCGCGGTCGGTCGAATCGACGAATCCGATGGCAGCCGTCGGGAGTCCGGTCGCCCGTAGCGCCTGGTGCACGCAGGCGACCAGGGCACGATTGCTGGCGAGTGCTTCCTTGCCGCCGCGAAGGACCGCGGCATTGCCGGTCTTGATCGCAAGCGCGGCGATATCGAGCGTGACGTTGGGCCGGGCCTCGTAGATCACGCCCAGCACGCCGAGCGGAACACGACGACGGTGCAGGCGCAGGCCGTTGTCCAGGGTGCGGGCATCGAAGCGCTGGCCCAGGGGATCCGGCAGCGTCGCCAGGTGTTCCACGGCCGCGGCCAGCGCCTCGATGCGTTCGGGCGTGAGCAGCAGCCGGTCACGCAGGCTGTCCGGCAGTCCATGCGCGCGCAACTGGTCGTCGCGGTTCGATGACAGAAGCGCATCGATGCCATCTCGCAGTTGCCGGGCCAGGCTGGTCAGAAATCCGTTTCGCCGCGCGCTGTCCGCGCCGGCCAGGACCGGCAGCGCGCCGCGTGCATCGCGGGCGAGGGTCGGGGCCTGTGCACTCATAGCGGCACCAGATCGTTGCGATGGATCGCCTCGGGTCCATAGTGGTAGCCGAGTACGGTTTCGATATCGCCGGAGCGGTGCCCGGCGATGCGCAGCAGTTCGGCGGCGCTGTAGTTGGCGATGCCGCGGGCAAGGAGGCGTCCGTCCGGCCCGCGCACCTCGACGGTGTCGCCGCGACCGAAATCGCCGTCGGTCCGGGTGACGCCCACCGCGAGCAGGCTGCGCCCGCCGCCGAGCGCGAGTTCGGCGCCGACATCCACGCCGATCGCGCCGCGGGCGCGGCCGCCGGCAAGGATGTAGCGCTTGCGCGCCTCGCGCGGGGCGATGCCGGCGCGGATGCGCGTCCCGACGGATTCGCCGGCGAGCAGGCGCTCGATCACGGTGACGTCCTGGCCATTGGCGATCACCGTATCGGTGCCGGCGCGACGGGCGATCTCCGCGGCGCGCAACTTGGTCAGCATGCCGCCGGTGCCGAGCCCACCCGCGCTGCCGCCGGCGGCCTGCCACAGGCGCTCGGGAATCGGGTCGTCGGTGATGTCCGAAATGAGCCGGGCCTCGGCATGTCGCCGTGGATCTGCGTCGAACAGTCCGTCCTGGTCCGTCAGCAGCACGAGCAGCGGCGCATCGACCAGCCCGGCGATCAGCGCCGACAGCTGGTCGTTGTCGCCGACGCGGATTTCCGCCGTTGCCAGCGTGTCGTTTTCGTTGACCACCGGCACGATGCCGGCGTCGAGCAGGCCGAGCAGGGTCGTGCGTGCATTGAGGTAGCGCCGACGATGCTCGACATCGGCATGGGTGAGCAGGATCTGGGCAACCTGCAGACCCTCGGCGGCAAACAGTTCCGCATAGATCGCCATCAGCGCCGGCTGCCCGAGGGCGGACAGCATCTGCTTGTGTGGCACGTCGCGACCGGCGGTGATGTCCGGTCGCAGCGCCCGGCCGGCAGCGACGGCCCCGGAACTGACGACAACCGGCTGATGGCCGGCATCACGCAGGCAGCGCACGACGCGCGCGACGCCCGACAGGCGCACGCGATCGGGTGCGGCACCGCCGCCGGTC
The DNA here is from genome assembly GCA_964647135.1 of uncultured Rhodanobacteraceae bacterium. Classification (GTDB taxonomy): domain Bacteria; phylum Pseudomonadota; class Gammaproteobacteria; order Xanthomonadales; family UBA2363; genus Pseudofulvimonas. The sequence continues at coordinate 49,004 of CAZYHP010000007.1, read as the reverse complement.
ACGGTCGACGTGCCGAGCTTGATCACCAGACGCATGCGCGAAGTGTCGACGATCCGCGTCGCCGACGGAAGTGGTGCTAGCGACGCGATGCCGGAAACAGGCGGGCGAGGACGCGGGCCCGCTCGAAGCGTGGCTCGGTACCGGCGCGCAAGCGCACCAGATTGCCGCGATGCGTCCAGACCAGCAGCGCGGCCGACGCAAGCGCCAACAGCAACAGTGCGCTGTCGGCACGCAGAGGCGTCAGCAACAGCATCAGCGGGAACGACAGCGCGGTGATGATGGAGGCGAGGCCGACGAAACCGGTGCTGGTGAGCACAACAAGCCAGACACCGAGCATCGCCAGCGCCAGCCAGGGAAACAGGACGAGAACGCCTCCGAACAGGGTTCCCGCGCCCTTGCCGCCCCGGAAGCCGTGCCAGGCCGGATAGCAGTGGCCGAGCGCGGCGGCCAGGGCACAGGCGAGGCCGACCGCCGCTGGCGACAGTCCCGTCGGCATCGCACCGAAGCCATCGATCCGGGCGATCACCAGGACAGCGAGAATGCCCTTTCCGATATCGATGAGCGCGACCGGCAGGGCGAAGGTCCAGCCCTGCGTGCGCAGGGCGTTGGTCGCCCCTGCGTTGCCGCTGCCGCCACGGCGGATATCGACGCCGCGCAGGCGGCCGAGGACCAGGCTGCCGACGATGCAGCCCAGCAGATAGGCGAGCAGCAGCTTGATCGCCAGCGCGGTCACGTCGGCACCGGGGTGTCGCTGGCGTCATCCGTGAGGGATTGCAGGCCGACAACGACGGTTCCGGGGCCGGCGTGGCAGCCCAGGGCCGGACCGCATTCGGTGACCCAGACCGTCTCGAGTCCCGGCATGCGCTCGCGCAGGGCAGCCGCCAACTTGGCCGCCTCGTCGCCTGCATCGCAGTGCCCGACGATGGCGCGCCAGCGCGCCGCGCCGCGGCTTCGTTTCTGCACGCGCGCCGCGAACCGGTCCATCAATCCGTTCTGGCCGCGCAGGGCGCCGAAAGGCTTGATGCGCCCCTGCCATACGGTGATGATCATGCGCAGGCGCAACAGGTCGGCGATGCGCTTGAGCAGCGGCGGCACGCGCCCGCCGGCGACGCCGTAGCGAAGGTCGGCGACCAGTGCATAGACGTGCGTCGTTGCCATTGCCCGCGCCGCCGCAGCTCGAACCTGGTCGGCGTCACCGCCGCGGGCGGCGCATTCGGCAGCGCTCAGCGTGACCAGTGCCTGCCCGCAGGAGACGGTGAGGGTGTCGACGACATGGATGCGCGCGGCATCGGTGTCGCGCGCGGCAGTGACGGCCGCCTGCCAGGTGCCCGATACGCGGCTCGACAGCCCCAGTGAAACGATGTCATCGCAATGTCCGAGTGTCAGCTCGAAGGTGCGCCGGAAGTCGCCGACCGGCGGCTGCGACGTGCGTAGTGGCGTGGGATCCCGGCGAAGCCGCGAGTAGAGCTCGTCGGCGGACAGCGTGATGCGGTCAAGGAAATCCTCTTCACTGGCGACAACCCGAACGGGGACGATGCCGATGCCCAGGCGCTCGACTTCCGCAGCGGGCAGGTCGGCCGCGGAATCGCAGACCACGCGGACCGGCCGGGCGCTCGACGCGCGCAGGCGCGCCTGCGCATGCATGTCGTCGGCCTTGCGCTGGGCCACCTCGCCAATGGCGGCCAGGGCTTCGAACAGCCGGTTGGGTGCGTCGATGTGGGCATGGACGCGGACCCGCTCATGGCCCCCCGCCACGACCAGGGAATCCAGCGGCAGTGCTTCCAGCGCGGCGCGGATGCCGGCAGGATCCAGGCCCGCGCCGGTCACCACGCATTCGCTGCAATAACGGTAGCGGCTCTCGGACTCGACGGACTCAAGGTGGACATGGGTATCGTCCATGGGCGCGGTCTGGCGCAGCCCGGCCGGCAGGCGCAGGGCGCGACGTCCGCTGGTCAGCCATTCTTCGACCCCTTCGAGAAAGTCCACGAAGCCGGCGGCCCCGGCGTCGACCACGCCGGCGGCGCGGAGCACGGGCAGCTGGCGTGGCGTGTCGGCCAGGGACTGGCGGGCCCGGTGCAGCGCCTGCGTGAACTGCGCGCGCAGGTCGGCGACGCCCCGTTCCGCCTGGCGACGCAACTCGGCCGCGAAGTCGCCGATCACGCTGAGGATGGTGCCCTCGCGCGGCTGCGACAACGCGCCGCGTGCCGAGCGCGCTGCGGCCTCGGTGGCGTCGGCGAGGGTGGATGCGTCGGCGACGCTGCGCCGTCCGAGCGCGTCGGCAAGACCCTGGAAGAACTGCGCGAAGATGGCCCCGGAGTTGCCGCGTGCGCCGTCGACGGCATCGCGGGCGACCCGCGCGAGCAGGTCACCGACATCCCTGCCGCGACCGCGACGGGCGCTGGCGAGCACGGCATTGAGCGTGAAGGCGAGATTGGTGCCGGTGTCGCCGTCGGGCACCGGAAACACATTGATGCGGTTCAGATGGTCTCGACGCGACAGCACGCGGCGGCATCCGGCGACCAGCGCGGCGCGCAGTCGGGATCCGCTGAGCTGGGCGGTCAGGACGGGCGTTTCGACAAGGGCGGCATTCATGCGCGGCAAGCATACGGCGACGTGTGGTTCACGTGTGTTGCCGCGCACCACGATTCGACGCCGTTACCATGTCGCCCAGTCCGGCCGGCCCAGCCCGCCATGGGCGCGTGGCTGAAAAACACGGGGAGGGCGGCCGCCAGGACGACCGGCCTGCGCGTTGAACCGAATGCAAGGAGAGCGACATGCAGCAAGGCACCCCCGACATCCGCGCCGTCACTGGCTTTCTGCAGGCATTGCAGGACCGCATCTGCGCCGCAGTCGAACACGAAGAGGCTGGTGCCGTCTTCAGTGAAGACGTCTGGCAGCGCGCAGAGGGCGGTGGCGGTCGCTCACGCGTCCTCAAGCAGGGCGCCGTGTTCGAGCAGGCCGGCGTCGGCTTCTCCAGCGTCGGCGGCGATGCCCTGCCCGCAGCGGCCAGTGCACGTCGTCCCCAGCTGGCCGGCGCGCCGTGGCAGGCGGTCGGGGTGTCGCTGGTTTTCCACCCGCGCAATCCGCACGTGCCGACCACGCACATGAACGTGCGTTACTTCCAGGCGCAGCCCCGCGAAGGCGAACCGGTCTGGTGGTTCGGTGGCGGCTTCGACCTGACGCCGTTCTATCCGGTCGATGCCGATGTCCGGCACTGGCATGAAGTCGCCCGGGCGGTGTGTGAGCCCTACGGGGGCGATTCGCGTTACCAGGCACACAAGCGCTGGTGCGACGACTATTTCTTCCTGCGCCATCGCGGCGAGACGCGCGGCATCGGCGGTCTGTTCTACGACGATCTGAACGATGATGGCTTCGATGACTGCTTCGCCTACACGCGCGCCGTCGGCGAGGGCTTCCTGGACGCCTACCTGCCGATCGTCCGGGCCCGCAGGGAGTCGCCCTACGGCGACCGCGAACGACAGTTCCAGTTGTATCGCCGTGGCCGTTATGTCGAATTCAACCTGGTGTTCGATCGCGGCACGCTGTTCGGCCTGCAGAGCGGCGGCCGCAGCGAATCGATCCTGATGAGCCTGCCGCCGCTGGTGCGCTGGGAATACGGATATCAGCCGGAAGCCGGTTCCGCGGAGGCGCGACTGGCCGACTACCTGCGTCCCCGTGACTGGTTGCAGGAACTGGCCAGGTAAAGGCCTGTGGTGATGGCCGCTGCTGCCGGGCACCCTGCGGAGCCGGAAATAAAAACCCCGGACGTTAGGGGTCAACGTCCGGGGCCGGTTACAAGGCTGCCTAGGGGAGGAAACAGCCTTATCGTTTTTCGGTTCACCAGGGAGGAGGGTGAACCTGACGGGCCTCACGGCCAGTCGCGCATATTGACGCGCGTTCCGCTGCGAAGTTCCAGTGACAGAAGTTGGGGTGTTCAGCTGTCAGTGGGCTTGTTCCCAGTTGTCGCCGATACCTGCGTCCACCACTAACGGAATCTTAAGTTCCGCAGCGGCGCACATCCGTTCCGTGATCAATGCGCGTGCCGCTTCCAGCGCATCTTCGCGCACTTCGAAGACCAGTTCGTCGTGCACCTGCATGATCATTCGTGCCGGAAGCGCACGCTTCCTCACGCAGTCGTCGAGATCGATCATCGCGCGCTTGATGATGTCGGCGGCGGTGCCCTGCATCGGTGCGTTGATGGCGGCGCGTTCGGCAGCCTGGCGGAGATTCGCGTTGCGCGCACGAATGTCGTTCAGGTACAGGCGGCGACCGAACACGGTCTCGACATGGCCGCGCTCGCGCGCCTGTTCCCGCGTGCTGTCCATGAAGGCACGGACGCCAGGGTAACGGGCGAAATAGCGGTCGATGTAGTGCTGCGCTTCGGCGCGATCGATGCCGAGCTGCCGCGCCAGTCCGAACGCGCCCATGCCGTAGATCAGTCCGAAATTCACCGCTTTGGCAGCGCGGCGTTCATTGGCGCTGACCTCGTCGAGCGCCTTGCCCAGCACCTCGGCGGCGGTGGCGCGGTGGATGTCCAGTCCACTGCGGAAGGCGGCAAGCAGCCCTTCGTCGTCGCTGAGGTGGGCCATGATGCGCAGCTCGATCTGCGAATAGTCGGCGGCGAGGATCTTCCAGCCGGGTGGTGCGATGAAAGCCTGGCGGATGCGCCGTCCTTCCTCGCTGCGAACCGGAATGTTCTGCAGGTTGGGATCCGAGGACGAAAGCCGGCCGGTCGCCGCCACCGCCTGGTGGTAGCTGGTGTGCACGCGGCCGGTGTCGGGATTGACCTGTTCGACCAGTTTGTCGGTGTAGGTGGACACCAGCTTGGCGAGGCTGCGGTAGTCCAGGACGACGCGCGGCAATGGATGCTGGTCGGCGAGTGCGTCCAATGCTTCCTCGTTGGTGGACGGCTGTCCGGTGGCGGTCTTGAATGCCGCGGGCAGGCCGAGTTCCTGGTAAAGGATCGCCTGCAGCTGTTTCGGCGAATCCAGGCTGAAGGCGTGGCCGGCCAGGGCGTGCGCCTGCTGCTCGAGTTCCAGCATCCGCTGCCGAAGATGACGTCCCTGTTCGGCCAGCATGTCGCGGTCGATCAGCACGCCCGTGGCCTCGATGCGTCCGAGCACCGGGACCAGTGGCATTTCGATCTGCGTGAAAACGTCTCGCGGACCGGTTTCGTCCTGCAGCAGCGGCCACAGCACCTGGTGCAGGCGCAGGGTGATGTCGGCGTCCTCGGCGGCATAGCGCGTCGCGGTCTCCAGGTCGACCTGGTTGAAGCCGATGCGCTTGCTGCCCTTGCCGGTGACGTCGTCGTACTTGATCGTCGTGACGCCGAGGTAGCGGGCGGCCAGCGAGTCCATGTCGTGCCGTGTCGCGGTGGCGTTGAAGACATACGATTCGAGCATGGTGTCGAACTCGACCGCGGCGGCCTCGACGCCGGCGCGCCGCAGGATGTGCAGGTCGTACTTGCCGTTCTGGGCGACGCGCTTTTTCGAGGGATCGGCCAACAGCGGCGCAAGGTCGGCCAGCACCCGGGTGGCCGGCAGCTGCGCGGGCGCGCCGGGACCGTCGTGGGTCAGGGGCACATAGCAGGCGATGCCGGGCGCGACCGCCAGCGACAGGCCGACCAGCGTCGCGCGCTGCGGGTCCAGGCCAGTGGTTTCGGTGTCGAAAGCGAAACAGTCGGCCGCGCGCAGTCGTTCCAGCCAGCGCTGCCACGTTGCCTCGTCCAGCACCAGATCGTAGCGGCGTTCCACGCTGTCACCGGCCGGTGTCGGCAGCGGCGGCGCAGGGGTGGCGGCCGCGGCGCCCGCTGCCTCGACGGCCGCGGCGCCGCCATCGAGTTCCCTCAATGCCGCCGTGAAGCCGTAGCGCGCATAGAGCTGGCGCAGCGTGTCGCGGTCGGGTTCGCCGGGCTGAAGCTGTCCGGGCCCCAGCTCGAGCGGCACGTCGGTCCGGATCGTCACCAGCTCCCGGTTCAGCGGCAGCCGTGGCAGTGCCGCCCTGAGGTTTTCGCCGAGCTTGCCCTTGAAGCCGTCGGCCGCGGCGATTACCGCGTCGAGGCTGCCGAATTCACCCAGCCATTTCGCCGCGGTCTTCGGGCCGCATTTCTCGACACCGGGCACGTTGTCGATGCTGTCACCCATCAACGCCAGGTAATCGATGATGCGCTCGGGCGGCACGCCGAACTTGCCGATCACGCCGTCGCGGTCGAGCTGGCTGCCGGACATGGTGTTGACCAGGCGGATGCGGTCGTCGACCAGCTGGGCGAAATCCTTGTCGGAGGTCGAGATGGTGACCTGCAGGCCGGCCGCCGCACCCTGCCTTGCCAGGGTGCCGATCACGTCGTCGGCCTCGACGCCCTCGATGCGCAACAGCGGCAGGCCCAGGGCACGCACCAGTGCATGCAGTGGCTCGATCTGGACGCGCAGATCGTCCGGCATCGGCGGCCGGTTCGCCTTGTATTGCGGGTCCAGGGCTTCGCGGAAAGTCGGTCCGGCGGCGTCGAAGACGACCGCGACATGGTCCGGGCGCTCGGCCAGGTGTTTGCGCAGCATGTTGAAGACGCCGAACAGCGCGCCGGTGGGCTCGCCGTCACGGTTGCTCAACGGCGGCAGCGCATGGAACGCGCGGAACAGATACGACGATCCATCGATCAGCAGGAGGGTGCTCATGCCGGCATTGTAGGCGTCGCCACGGACAGGCGCGGACAGCGGCGGGGAAGGCCGTCCGCCGGGAGCGGGCCGGGCAGGTTCAGGCGGGCCGGGTACACTACGGCGCTCCTGCCTGCCCCGGACCTGATGGACCCGATCAACCGCCCGCTGAGCGTCGCCCCGATGATGGACTGGACCGACCGGCATTGCCGGGTCCTGCATCGTCGTCTGGCGCCGGAGGCCCTGCTCTATACGGAAATGGTGCACGCGCAGGCGGTGCTTCGCGGCGACCGTGTCCGTCTGCTTGGCTACAGCACCGAGGAACATCCGCTGGCGCTGCAGCTGGGCGGCAGCGAACCGGCTTTGCTCGCGCAGGCGGCCGGCATCGGTGCCGACGAAGGCTACGACGAGGTCAACCTCAACTGCGGCTGCCCCAGTGAACGCGTCCAGGACGGCGCCTTCGGGGCCTGTCTGATGCGGGAGCCGGCGCGGGTCGCCGATTGCGTGGCGGCGATGACCGCCACGGTGCCTTCGCATGTACCGGTGACGGTCAAGTGTCGCATCGGCGTCGACGACCAGGATGACTACGAAGGACTGGAGCAGTTCGTCACCACCGTGGCGCAGGCCGGTTGCCGCGTCTTCGTGGTGCATGCGCGCAAGGCCTGGCTGAAAGGCCTGAGTCCGAAGGAGAACCGGGAGATCCCGCCGCTCGATTACGAGCGCGTCTTCCGGCTCAAGCGTGAGCATCCGCATCTCACGATCGTGCTCAATGGCGGGCTGTCCAGCCTTGCGGCGGTGGACGCGGTGCGGCCGCATGTCGATGGCGTCATGCTCGGCCGCGCGGCCTACCACACGCCCTGGATCCTCGCCGAACTGGCGCAGTTGCTGGATTCGCGGCCGCTGCCGGACCGACTGGCAGTGGTGCGCGGGCTGCGCGACTACGTCGAATCCCGATTGGCCGCGGGTGACCGGCTGGCGATGATCGTCCGGCATTGGCTGGGACTGGGGCATGGCCTGCATGGCGGCCGCACTTTCCGTCGCATCCTCACCGAGGAAGGTCGCAGGCCTGGTGCGGGTTGGCCCGTCGTCGAGCGCGCCCTGTCGGCACTCGACCCGGAACTGGCGGTGGCCGCCTGATGCTGGTCACCCGTCCCGGCGCCTTTGTCGAAGCATGGCAGTCATTGCCGCCCGGGAACTGGGGCCCGCCAACCCCGCGCGGCGCCATGTTGCTGTCGCCGGACGGCCTGAGCGCGGCAGCGGTCACCAGCGCAGACAACTGCTACATGGACCCGTCGCGCGCAGTGGATTCGCGGCGGCTTCATGACCAGCATCGTGCGCTCGCCGCGGCACTGGCGACGGAACTGCCGGTCTGGGTGTTCCCGGGAGACGTGGCGACACCGGATGCCACCTTCCTCAACAATGCCTTCGCGACGGTGCCGGGCCACCTCGTGCTGGGCGCCATGCGCTATCCGGAGCGACAGCGGGAAACCGCGCGCCCGGACATCCGCGCGTTCTTTCGCGATGTTCTCGGATACGCCGAGACTGAGCTGACAGGGCAGGGCGTCGTTGCCGAACTGACCGGTTCGCTGGTGATCGACCGTCGCCGCGGGGTCGGCTTCTGCGGCCTGAGTGAGCGCTGCAACCTCGCCGGTGCGCGCGCCATGCATGACGCCCTCGGCCTTCGGCTGACCTACGCGTTCGAACTTTCGTCCGGCGAATACCACACCAATGTCGTGATGAGCGTGCTCGCCGGTCGTACTCTGGTCTTGTGCCGCGAGGGCCTGGCCGATGCCGAGGCGGCGCAGGCGCTGCTGTCCGCCTACGGCGACGCTGCGGTTGAGCTTTCCGTGGCGGAAAAGAATGCTTTTGCCGGCAACTGCATCGCCCTGCGCGATGGCACGGTCTGGATGAGTGCCGCCGCTGCGGCCGGCCTGACGGCCGCGAAACGGGCGCGCCTGGCGAACATGGGCTGGCAGATCCGCAGTGTCGAACTGGACGAGATCGAAAAAGCAGGCGGTTCGCTCCGCTGCTGCGTGGCGGAACTGTTCTGATGCCGGCCGGAAACAGGGGGCGCCTGAACACAGCCTCCGTGGGGCTGAACAAGTTCAGCACGAATTCAATCCCTTGGCGTAGTCTGACTGGACCCGGTACCGGCTTGCGCTGCGTCGGTCGGCCGACAACAATGCCGCCCCATCCATGACCTTTGTCTTTCGAATCCTCTTCTTCGTGTGTGCCGCCGGCCTGGCCGCCGTGCCGGATGCACAGGCGCGTGACCGCTCCGGAAGCCTGCAGGAAGCCATCGACGAGGTGCAGCGGGAAACCGGCGGCCGCGTCCTGGCGGCGGATATCGTCCGCGCCGGTCCGCGTGAGCTGTACCGTATCAAGGTCCTGACGCCCGATGGGCGCGTCCGGGTCATCACCAAACAGAGCCGTGGCGGGCAACGCCGCTGAGCCGTTACAACGACAGGGAGACGATCGATGCGCATCCTGCTGGTTGAAGACGAAGCCCCGCTGCGCGAGACGCTGGCGGCACGACTGAAGCGTGAGGGCTATGCGGTGGACGCCGCGGCCGACGGCGAGGAAGGGCTCTTCCTCGGCAAGGAAGTGCCTTTCGACCTGGCGATCATCGACCTCGGCCTTCCGCGCATGAACGGCATGGAGCTGATCGAAAAGCTCCGTGAGGAGAACTGCCGCTTCCCGATCCTGGTGCTGACCGCGCGCGGCAGCTGGCAGGACAAGGTCGAGGGCCTGAAGACCGGCGCCGACGACTATCTGGTCAAGCCCTTCCACGTCGAGGAACTGCTGGCACGCATGAATGCCCTGATGCGCCGGGCCAGCGGCTGGAGCAAGCCGCTGATCCAGTGTGGGCCGGTGGTGATGGATACCACGGCGCAGACGGTGGCCGTCAACGACGAGACGGTCGAGCTGACCAGCTACGAGTACAAGGTGCTCGAATACCTGATGATGCACGCTGGCGAGCTGGTTTCGAAGGCCGAGCTCACCGAGCACATCTATCAGCAGGATTTCGACCGCGACTCCAATGTGCTCGAGGTGTTCATCGGCCGACTCCGCCGCAAGCTGGATCCGGAAGGCACGCTCAAGCCGATCGATACGGTGCGCGGTCGCGGCTACCGGTTTTCCATCCCGCGTTCGGAGTAGCCATCCGGCCCGCTTCGGGGGCGCATTGAGGCTGCGACAGACCGCTGGCGGCAGGCCGCCGGGGATTGAGCAACGACACGTGCCGGCGCCGGCCGGGCGGGTCATCGAGGGGTAGGCCGGTGCGACCATGGTCGCTGCAATCGCGGTTGCTTTTGATGGTCGCGGCGGCGCTGATCGCCTTCCTCGGCCTGACCGGTTTCGCCTTGGACCAGGCCTTCCGCGAGAGTGCGCTGACGGCGCTGCGCGATCGCCTGCAGAGCTACGTCTGGGCCTATATCGCCGGCTCCGACCCCACTGTCTCACGCCGCCTCGTCTTGCCCGAGGTGGCGCCCGAACCACGCTTCGACCAGCCCGGTTCCGGCCTTTACGCCGGCATCACTGGCGAAGAACTGCGTTGGGAATCGGCCTCCGCGCTGGCCCGTGACCTGCCCTTCGCGGCGGAGCTGGCGCCAGGCGAAATCACCTTCCAGGGTCCGCTGGCCAGTCCGGTCGGCGAGATCTATCTGCTGAGCTATGGCGTGGTCTGGGAATTGGCCGACCAGGACGAACTGCGACTGACCATCCACATCGCCGAGCATGCCTCTGGCCTGCGCGGGCAGATCGTCGTCTTCCGGCAGACCCTGTGGGTGTACCTGGGCGCTGCCGGCGTGATGTTGCTCATTCTGATGCTGCTGTTGTTCCGCTGGGGCCTCTCGCCGCTGCGACGCGTGCAGGTCGAACTGGCGCGCATCGAAGACGGTACTGCCCAGCGGCTGTCCGATCGCTATCCCCGCGAGCTCCAGGGTCTGACGGAAAGCGTCAACGATTTCATCGTGACCGAGCGCGACCATCTGGTGCGCTACCGCAACACCCTCGGTGATCTGGCGCACAGCCTGAAGACGCCATTGGCGGTGATGCGAACGCGTCTGGAAGCGTCGACGGACGGTCCCTGCGCGAGCGAACAGGACGAGCTGCTGGCGCAGGTGCGGCGCATGGACGAGATCGTTGCCTACCAGCTGTCGCGCGCGGCCACTTCCGGCCACCAGACCTTTGCGACGCCGCTGGCCATCGAGCCGGCTGCCGAAGAGATCGTGCGCAGTCTGGAAAAGGTCTATGCCAGCCGCGGCGTGATCTGCGAATTCGAAATCGACCCGAAGGCGCGCTTCCACGGCGAGCGCGGCGACCTGCTTGAGTTGATGGGCAACCTTCTTGAAAACGCCTTCAAGTGGGCACGCGGACGCGTCCTGCTGAGTGTCAGCCGGGTCGAGCTGCCGGGCGGGCGCCGGCCAGGCCTGGAAATGGCGGTCGAAGATGACGGGCCGGGCATCCCTGAAGACCGGATCGCCGATGTCCTGAAGCGTGGCGTGCGCGGCGACGAGCGCGTCGAGGGCCATGGTATCGGCATGGCCATCGTGCAGGACATCCTGCGCGCCTATCGGGGCAGCCTCGATGTCGGTCGCTCCGGTGCGCTGGGCGGCGCGCGATTCGTCGTCCGCATGCCCTGATCGCCGGGCCAAATCCCTCGCCCGGATCAGGGCAGCCTGCGTGTGCCGGTGTTGCGGGTTTGCCGCTGACCGCGGGCTTCCGCTATGGTGCGCGTCTGGAATGCAGACCTTCCCGGAGTTGCCCATGTCCCGCCTGATCGCGCTGTTCGCCGCCAGCCTCGCGCTGGCTGCCTGTTCCTCATCCGAATCGCCGGGTCCGGCGCCGGCGGCGGAAAAGGCAGCGGCGGAAACGGCAAACGCGCCGGCCACGCCGCCGCCTGCGGCGCCGGTGGTTCCGGAGATCCCGGTCGGCGAGTGTGGCGACCAGAGCGCCCGTCCCGCCGAGGAGCGCATCGCCAATACGCCGAAATGGTCGACGGCGAGCGAGCTTGAGAATTTCGGTTTCGATGTCTACCGCGGCGACAGTGAGGAAGGCCCCTTCGAGCGCCTGACCGCATCGCCCATTCTTGGCGCCGGTACCTCCGACGAGCCGCATCAGTACAGCTTCCGCGACGACAGCATCGACGCCTGCAAGGACTACTGGTACTACGTCGAGGCGATCTCCACGTCCGGTGCACGCGAAAAGTTCACGCCGACCTTCCGCGCCCCGGCCAAGCGCCGCGCCGCGGAGTAACCACCACCCGCATCGTGCGTTTTCTCGAGCTGCTCTGGTTCAGCGCCTATGCGGAGCTGAAAGCGGAGTCCGCGCGCAGCTACCTCGGATTCGTCTGGTGGCTGCTGGAACCGGCCATGTTCATGGCCGTGTTCTATGTCGCTTTCGGGGTCCTGATGGGAATCCGTGATGCCGATTACGTCCCGTTCCTGATCATCGGCCTCACGCTCTGGCAGTGGTTCAAGTCGTGTATCAGCCATGGCGGCTACGCGATCTGGCTGAACATCCCGATGATGCGGCAGGTCCGGCTGCCGGTGCTGCTGTTCCCGTTGACGGTGGTGGTCAGCGATACCGTCAAGTTCCTGTTCGTGTTCGCCGTGCTGCTGCTGATCCTCTGGAGCCTTGGCTACGGACCCTGGCGCGGCTACGTGGCGTTGCCGCTGGTGTTCGGTGTCCTGCTTCTGCTGGCCACGGCCTGCGGGGTGGCGGCGGCCGCCATCGTTCCGTTCGTGCCGGACATCCGCTTCGTCATCGAAAACGCCTTGATGGCGCTGATGTTCGTTTCCGGGGTGGTGTTCTCGCTGGGCTCGCTGAGCGAGCCGTACCGCAGCTGGATCGCGCTCAATCCGCTGGTCGGCATCCTTGAATCGGCACGCGACATCCTGATGCGCGGGCAGTGGCCGGACTGGATGCTGCTGGCCAAGGCGGCGGGCGGGTCGCTGCTGCTGCTGGTGGTGGCGCTCGTTGCCATCCATCGCCTCGCGCCGCGTTACGCCAAGCTAGCGGTATGACCGACCTCGCGACTCAGCACGACGCGAAGGGACGACCATGAGCGACAGCCTGCTGCGCCTGGAGAACGTCGGGGTCGCCTACCATGGCGTGCGGCGCGTCGGTGCCGGCGCGTTCTGGGCGGTGGAGGACGTCAGCCTCGACCTGCGCGAGGGCGAGACCCTTGGCCTGATCGGGCGCAACGGCGCCGGCAAGAGCACGCTGCTGCGGGTGATCGCCGGCATCCTCAGACCGGATCGTGGACGTGTCGTGCTGCGGCGGCCCTTGCGCATCCAGATGCTCGCACTGGGACTGGGATTCGTTCCGCACCTGTCCGGCCGCGACAATGCCCTGCTCAGCGGCATGCTCCTCGGACTTCGTCGCCGCGAGATCGAGCGCTGCCTGCCGGCGATCCAGGACTATTCGGAGCTGGGCGATTTCTTCGAGATGCCGCTGAGCACTTACTCCAGCGGCATGGTGATGCGGCTGGGTTTCGCGGTGGCGATGCAGTCGCGGCCGGACGTGCTGCTCATCGACGAGGTGCTTGGCGTCGGTGACGCCGAGTTCCTGAAGAAGTCCGAAGGGGATCTGCGCCAGCGCATGCGCTCCGGCATGACCTGCGTGCTGGTTTCCCATCAGGACAGCACGATCGAGGAGCTGTCGCATCGTGCCGCCTGGATCGAGCACGGCAAGCTGGTCATGCAGGATGACGTCGGCGCAGTGCTGGCCGCCTATCACGCGGGCTGATTCCGCGTCGCCGACTCAAATGGCAGCCGCCGCAAGTTCCTTCTGGATCTGTCGGGCCAGCGCCCGCCTGTCGATCTGGGCGGTAGACGGACCGGGCTTCAGCGAGACGTAGAATTCGCAACCCACCGAGTCGAAGAAGCAGGATTCCGCCAGATCGATCAGCCCCATCTCCTGCAGTTCGTGGGTGATCAGGCGGAAACTGGATGGCGTGAAACACCAGGCGTGGATGTCGATATACGGCGCATCACCCTGCTGGGCCAGGTTGAAGAAGTTGCGCGCCTCCTCCAGCGAATGCAGGTGGTTGACCTCCCCGCGAGTCCCCGACATCCAGGTGATCGATCCATTGAGGGTCGACACGGATGAGAAATAGTCGAATATCGCGCCCGGCTTGTGCCGTGACCGTTTCTCCACATGGGCCTGCAACACATCTCCGGTACAGCTCAGTGGCCGGAAATAATCAAAGCAATAGCGTTTGTCCGGGATGGCAAGGGAAAGGGTACCGGTCTGCTTCAGCAGCTTTCGACACTCGCCCAGGAAGCCGACCAGGTCGGGTACGTGTTCGATGACATGCGAGGCGATGATCCAGTCATAGCAGGCTTCCCCGCCGATCAGCTCACTGAGCGGCTGCCCTTGCCAGACATGGTCGACTTCCTCGATGGCGCTGGTGTCCACGCCGTGTCCGGTGTATTTGGCGACGAGGCCGGCTCGATCCATGTGATCGACGGTCTCGACGTTGAAGCCGGCGCGCTTGGGCGCAATGGGATTGTAGCTTGCGCCGATCTCGAGGCCGCGACCCCGGCGATCGATATGGGCGAAAATCCGGTCATTGCGATCCATGGGCGGCTTCTGCGGCAGGTGGGTAGATGGGCTCGAGCAGGGTGAGCGGGATGCGATGTGTTTCGCCCTTGCCGGCGTCCACTGCCCCGTTTCCGCCCCACAACGGGTCCCTGATAGCATACCCGATTGCCTTCGGCCGCCATCCGCGCAGCTTGAAGTATCTCCTGACGGATTGCCTGCATGCTTTATCGCGAAAACGGCTGCAAGCTCCTGCGCGGCAGGGGTATCGAGATCGGCGCACTGCATGCGGCGACGCCGCTGTCGCCAGGGCTGCATGTCGAGTACTGCGACGTCATGGACGAGGAGACCGCGCGGCAGCGTTTCCCCGAGCTTGCATCGGCATCGTTCGTGAAACCGGACCACCTGGTTGACGTGGATCTCGCCGGCCTGGCCCCGTTTGCGCGCCACAGCCTCGATTTTGTCATTGCCAACATGGTGCTCGCCCACCTCGGCAATCCCTTGCGGCTGGTGGAGGAAATGCTGCGCGTCGTGAAGCCCGGCGGCCATGTGGTCGTGTCCGCGGCCGACAAGCGTTTCAACCATGACCGGGATCGGCCGTCGACGACCTTCGAGGCCTTGATCGAGGCGCATGCGCAGCAGAAGGTGTCGGCGGATGACCAGCTGTACCTGGACCTGCTGGAGGCCGTGGATGTCGGCCAGGTCCGCGGCCCTGCCCGACGTGTGGCGCAGGCCATCGAGCGTGCCCGGAGTCGTCGCGAAGCGGTGCATGTATGGGACAGCGAAAGCTTTTGCGCATTCCTGAAGCAGTCGTTCGCCTATTTCGGCGTGACGGCGGTGTGTGTGTTTGAACGCAGTGGAGACGAGACCGGCGTGGAACATTTTTCGATCTGGCGCATTGGCCAGGCCGCCGAAAACGGGGCCGCCCCTTCAGCCGGGCAAGTTGTGTCCGTTGCGACCGTTGCGGGCGCCTCCGCTGATCCGGACGAGGCCGTGGGCCGGGCAGAAGCGCCGAATCCCGCACTGCCGGCGAAGCCGTTGGCGCGACATGCCGGCAGGCCGGCCGGACGCGCAGCGGGCCCTGGCGTGTTGCTGCTCGGCATGCATCGGTCGGGCACGTCGTTGACAACGCGCCTGCTCGGCGACACCGGTCTGTGGCTGGGCGAAGAAGCGGACTTCCTTCCAGCGCATCCACAGGACAATCCCGATGGTTACTGGGAACGACGCGACGTCTACGAGGCGCATGCGGGTTTCCTGAAGGCGATCGGCCGCGACTGGGACAAACTGGCAGGCTACCCGGGCGACGCTTTCGATACGCCGGCGGCAGCCGAAATGGGCAGCGCATTGTCGGACATCCTCGCTCGCCTGCAGGCGCATTCGCCGTGGCTGGTGAAGGATCCGCGCCTGGGCCTGGTGCTGCCGGCATGGCGTGCCGCCGGTGCTGCATTCGTGCCGGTCGTCATGGTTCGTCACCCGCTCGAGATCGCCGGCTCGCTGGCGCGCTCGCCGCGCGGCATCTATCCCACCGCGCACCTGCTGGCATTGTGGGAAAAATACCTGCGGCAGACCTTGGCCGGCCTCGCCGGGCAGCCGGCCGTGTTCCTCGACTATCGACTGCTGATGACCGATCCGGCCGCAGAGCTCAGGCGCGTCGTCGATGCCCTGGCTGCAGCGGGCATCTCAGGCCTGTCCGTGCCGGATCCCGCCGTGCTGGCGGACCGGATCAAACCCGGCCTCTACCGGCAGCGGACCGAGGGCGACCCCGAGGGGTTGATGACGTCGGCGCAGCAAACTCTCTGGGCGCTGGTCGAGGCGGCCGCGCGCCAGCCAACGGCACAGTCCGTGCTTTCGGTCGATCCCGAGCCGGATGCGACGCTTGCGTTGTACCAGGATGCCTTCGACCAGCGCGTCGCCATCGGCCGACACCTGGCGACGGACGACAATGTCCGGGCCATCGCCGCGATCAACGCCGCGACGACCGAGATCCGCGACACGCTGCAGCAACGCCTCGACGGCGTTCGGCAGGAGAACCAGGCGCTGCAAGGGCGGGTGCGCGCGCTCGAGGATCTCGAGCACGACCTGCGCGAGCGCCTGGGCATCGCCTTCGCGGCGCGCAACCAGTTGAAACAGGACGTCGAACAGGCGCGCATGCGCGAGCAGGCAGCCGAAGCGCATTGCGAGCTGGCCCATCAGAGCGTCCGCGCCATGCAGCAGTCGTTGTCGTGGCGCATCACCGCGCCCCTGCGCTGGATTGCCGGAAGACTGCGCCTTCCACGGCTTTCGTGGCGCATGGAGCAGCGCCTGTACCGGATGTACTACGGCTTTCCCGGGGTCAGCTACCGTCGCAAGCGCCAATTGATCCTGTGGTTGCATCGCCGGCTTCCCTTTCTCACCCGATCGACGCAGTCATTCACGCTGTACAACCAGGGCAGCAGCCGGCCCGGCGATGTGCAGCCGTCGCCACGCATGGATGCCTCGCGCGCCGCTGAATTGATGCGGACGCTGTCGCGGCTGCCCACGTTCTCGATCATCATGCCGGTCTACAACACCGACCCGCGATGGTTGCACGACGCCATCGAGTCGCTGCGCAACCAATATTACGAGAAGTGGGAACTGTGCATCGTCGACGATTGCTCCGACAAGCCGGAAACCCTGCAATACCTTGCCCAGCTCGACGATCCGCGCATCCGGCAGCAGCGCATGGAGTCCAACGCGGGCATTGCGCGCACCACCAATGCGGCGCTGGCCCTGGCCACGGGGGAGTACATCGGTCTGCTGGACCATGACGACGTGCTGACCCGCGACGCGCTTCTCGAGAATGTGCTGGTCCTGCAGGATCCGCACGTCGACCTCATCTACTCCGACGAGGACAAGATGGACGTCGACGGCGATTGCCATGGCCCGGTGTACAAGCCGGACTACTCGCCGGACTATCTGTTCTCCAACAACTATTTCTGCCATTTCACGGTGGTGGCACGCGAGCTCGTCGACCGGGTGGGTGGTCTGCATTACGGCTACGATGGCGCCCAGGATTTCGACCTCGTGCTGCGGCTGACCGAGAAGGCGCGCAAGGTCCATCACATCCCGAAGGTGCTTTATCACTGGCGCATGGTGCCGAGCTCGACCGCGGCGACGGCGGGCGCCAAGCCCTACACCTGGGAAGCGGGACGGCGGGCACTGACCGATGCGTTGCAGCGTCGCGATATCGACGGCCGTGTCGACCTCGGTCCTTACCCGAATACCTACCATGTGCGTCGCACGGTGAAGGGCAGTCCGCTGGTCAGCATCGTCATCCCGTTCCGGGACGAGGCGGCGCTGCTGCAGCAGTGCGTGGACTCGATCCTCGACAAGAGCACCTGGAAGAATTTCGAGCTGGTACTGGTCGACAACCAGAGCGCGCACCCGCAGACCGCTGCCGTTCTGGCGCGGCTGAAGCAGGGTGATGCGCGTGTACGCGTGCTCCGCTACGACCACCCCTTCAACTACTCGGCGCTGCATAACTGGGTGGTGCCGAAGCTGAAGGGTGAGATGCTGCTGCTGCTCAACAACGATACCCAGGTCATCAGCACCGACTGGATCGAGTCGCTGCTGGAACATGCGCAGCGACCCGAGGTCGGTGTGGTGGGTTGCCGGCTCCTCTACCCCGACGAAACGATCCAGCATGCAGGCGTCATCGTCGGCATCGGATCATTCGCCGGGCATGCGCATCACCTGGTTCCCGGCGATCATCCCGGCTACATGGCGAAGCCGCACCTGTTGCAGAACGTCAGCGCGGTCACTTTCGCCTGCGCCATGATGCGCATGGAGCTGTATCGCGAACTGGGTGGCCTTGACGAGAAGAACCTTGGGGTCGCCTACAACGATGTCGATTTCTGCCTGCGCGCGATGGAAAAGGGTTACCTCAACGTCTTCACGCCGCACGCCGAGCTTTACCACCATGAGTCGAAGACTCGTGGAAGCGAGAATGACGACGTGAAAAAGGCCCGCTTCGCCGCCGAGACCGACTACATGCGGCGACGCTACCGCAGCCTCCTGGAGCGCGGCGATCCGTTCTACAACATCAATTTCCGGAGCGATGGCAACAGCTACGAGGCCGACCCCGGTTACACGGCAAGCTTTCCGGTCTGACGTCGTGCGAGCCAGCCGCATCGGGCCGGGCTGGCTGGCGCCGCCGGGCTGGAGCCCCCGGGGCACGATGGCGGCTGCCATCACCGGGCGACGCTGATGCTTGCCGTCCTGATCCTGCACTATGGCGACCCGTCGGTCACGGCCGAGGCGGTGACGTCGGTACTGGCACAGTTGCCGCCGGATGCGCGGCTGCTGCTGCTGGACAACGCCAGCGGAACGTTGTCCGACACAGTGGGCGACGCCCGCGTCGAGTTGATCCGCAGCTCGACGAATCTCGGCTTCGCCGGCGGCATGAACCAACTGTTGCAGCACGCACTGCAGGACCCGGATGTCGACACGGTGCTGCTGCTGAACAACGACGTCCGTGCGGCCCCCGGACTGCTGTCCGGCCTCCTCGCGCTGCGTGCGGAAACGCCGGGTTCGGACATGATTGCCGCCCCCATGCGCCGGGCCGACGCCCCTGCGCAGGTCGACAGCCTTGGCATCACCCTGTACCGCTCCGGGCTGGCGTCGAACCGCAAGCATCCGGACGAACGACTTCTCGGCCCCACCGGCGGTTGCATGCTGCTCAGTCGTCGCCTGCTGGACGATCTGCAGGCGCAGCTCGGCTACTGGTTCGATGAGCGTTTCTTCTGTTATGCGGAAGACACCGATCTGGTCATGCGCGCACGCTGGCTGGGCTACGACTGCGCGTACGCCGGGAATGTCCATGCCCTGCACCACGGCTCCCTCTCGAGCGGCGGGCCGGACAATGAGTTCGTCCTTTACCACGGCATCCGCAATTCGATCTGGGCACTGGCGCGTAACGCGCCGACGCTCTGGCTCGTGCTATTTTCACCCTGGCTGCTGGCGGCGCATGCCGGCGTCTGTTTGCGGAACCTGCGCAAGGGCCGGACCCGCACCCTGTTCCGTCTCTACCGCGACGCGTTGCAGGGCCTGCCCGCGATGTGGCGCGAGCGCGGCAGGATCCGGCGCAGCCGACGCGTGCCGGCCCGTGCCTGGTGGCGATGGGTGGAGCCGCGCCTCTATGAGCGCGACTATCTGCGGCGCGCGTGGCGGGATCTGTGGGCCCGCGGTGGGGATGCGGGCCGCTGATTGATCCCGGCAGCCCGCGCGGGTGCAACGTCGGGCGTCAGTGCGCCGCGTCCATGCCGCGGTAGATGATCAGATCGGCTTCATCCACGCCGCTGCGGTCGCGCGGCGTGACCGGCGGCAGTGCGGCAATGCGGGCACGTTCCGCCTCAGCTTCCGCCTCGAGTCGCGCCGATTCCGCAAGCGCGACCAGGTCGACACGGACGATTCCATCGCTGCGGCTCGCATAGTCCGCGACGTGGGCACGGATCTCGGTGGCGGCCTCCGCTTCGGCCGGGACGTCCAGGCGCGTGAAACGTCCGCGCATTTCCTGTTGACGCTCCGCCAACAGCTGGCCGTCCGCATCCATCCATTGCACCGTCGCCCGCCCGTTGACGGACTGTTCGGCGGCAAGCTCGAGATGGCGGCGGTCTCCGCGCTCGTCGACATGGAGTTTGAGAGGCAGGCTGGGTCGCTTGAGCACGACCGCCGGATCGCCGAGAAGATTGTAGGTTTCCACGAGCGTACGCTGCCACTGGTTCGGAATCGCATGCTTTGCGCGCATGAGCGCCTCACCGATGGTCGCACCCGGCGTCATCAGTTCGCGGACGGCCGACTCGCTGAACACCGGTGTCGGCGAATTGCGCCACGAGGCCGCGAACACCGCGATCGCGCCCTTGCCCGGTTCGCGCAGGAAGCGCTCGCCAATCGAATCGGCGCTGGGATGATCGAACGGCGCCGAGTAGCAGGTCATCGACAGGACCATCGGCAGGCGATCGCCGTTCTCGAGTTGCGCGACATGGTCGAGCGTGAACAGGTCGTGGTTGCGGGCGAAGTCGGGTGGGCCGGTACGCCAGATATAGCGGCCCCCGTGGCCGATAAAGTGCACCAGCAGCTGGCCTTCGTTGATGGCCTCGTTCAGGGCATTGATCTGCGGCTCGTTGTCGGTGGCCTCGGCGTCGGCGTACACGCGCCTGGACCGGAAGCCATCGGCCACCAGCGATTCCGCCAGGCGGGTGCTTTCGCTCTGGAAATACTGGCTGGTGTCGGTGGTGAACAGGGTGTTTCGACGCCAGTCGCCAAAGTCCACGCGGGTTGCGTAGCCAATCGTCTTGGTGACGATCGCGGCGACCTCCTCCGGCTCGACGACCGGGAAGCGGCCCAGTGCGAGGTCCGGCAGCCAGTCGTCGCCATCGACGGCCACGAAATAGTTGTCGGCGGCCGAATGGCCTTCCTCGGACGGGTACTGCCAGGTCGGGATCAGGTTGCGTCGGGCGGCAAGCTTGTCGGTGCCTTCGTACGTGCCGCCGGGGATCGTGCCGAACTGCCCGGGAATCAGCAGTTCCATGTTGGCCCACTTGGCGTAGCGGGTGTCCTCGGCGCGATCGGAGCGGATATCGAAACTGGCATCGCCGACCAGCAGGACGAAGCGGGGTCGCGGCGCCGGCCAATGGTGGTAGGCGTGGGCAACGAAATCGCGGATCGCGCGCGGGTGGATGATGCCGTGGTTGAACTGGTCGTACAGGTGTGTGACGTCCACTTCCGCCACCCGCAGGCCCTGGCTACGGTGGAACTCGGCCAATGGGCGGCTCGCCTCCTGCAGGCTGGGGTGCGCAATCAGCAGATAGTCGTAGCCCTGCTCGACGTTGTGCCAGTCCGATGCCGGCATTGCCCGGATGCCGGCGATTTCCCGGTAATGACCGTCCGGCACGGCATGGTATTCGCCGGGAGGCAGCGCCGGCACATGCCAGCGGCCGTCACGCTGGTCGGCAACATGGCGACCGCCGTCGCTGCCGTACAGGGTCAGCATGCGCGGCTCGCCAGCCACCGCCAGCGCCACCGCGCCGGCACGCTCCACGGAGAACGGCAGCAGTGCGTGGGCCAGTTCGCTGGCGATCGGATAGTCGAAGGCGATGAAATCGAACATCACCACATCGACCAGCGCATCGGCCCCGCCCACGACCCGTTGCGGCACGCGAAGCTCGAGGCTGTTGCCGGTGTCGCGGAGCGCCTGTGCCGGCAGGGCCAGGCGGGTTCGGACCTCGTCGCGCTTCTCGAATTCGACCGTCCGCACCAGCACGTCGTTGATGCGGACTTCGACGACGTGGTCAGCCGGCTTTCCCTCGTCGCCCCGGATTTCCGACAGGCCGCGGAAACCAAGCTCGATGTGCACCGTGCCGGCGTGCGCGCCGAGATCCGGCAGGTCGAACTGGCTTCGGAAAGGTTCCGGATCGACCTGGGTGAGTTTGCTCCAGAACCAGAGGTCGGGTTCTTCGCCAGGTTCGATCCAACGGTTGTTGAGCCGGATCTGCAGGTTTTCCTCTTCCAGGTGCAACGAGCGGCGCAGCGCCGCGGCGCCGTTCGCCGTGCCGGCGGTCGTCCTTCCCGGCGCGGACGCACTGCCGTCGAAGTCCAGGCGGTAGACGTTGTTGACGGCGTAGGTATCGAACCAGCTTTGCGGGCCCCGCAGGCGCACGGCGTGGAAGCTGAAGCTGTCGCCCGGACCGAAGCGGCCGTCGCCACCGTCCTGCACGTGAACCTGTCGCGGCTCACCGCGCGTGCTCAGTCGAAGCCGTGTACTGTCGATCTCGCCGAGGTCGGGAACGACGGCGGCCAATTGCTCATGGGTCACGCGATAGGCCGCGGTGTCGGGAATCTCCAACAGGACGCTGGCCGGCGCGGCGACCGCTTCCTGCAGCACCAGCACGCCGGCCAACGCCAAGGCCAGACCGGTCGGATGGTTGGGACTACCTCTCACCTTGACACCTCCTCGACGTACGCAATCGGCAATTCTAGCCGCTCGGCGCGCGCTGGCTGTCCGCCCGCTGAAACCGGGTCATTCGGGTCCGGCACGACGGCCGGACGGGACCAGTTCGAAACCGTAAAACCCGTGAAGTTCCGCATGCAGGGCCGGATGTCGGGAAGCGAGCTGATCAGGCGCAGAAAAGAAGGTTTCGCTGGCGACTGCGAAGAACTCGTCAGGCGATTCGGCGGCGTAGGGGTCCAGCACGGTCTCCTCCCCGGCGTCGACGCACACGCAGAAGCGCCGGTATTCGTCGCCGAAGACGGCTTGCCAGCGCAGGGCGCGCTCACGGTCCGGCAGCGGCGGCCGCCCGTCGCTGTCGCCATCCAGCATGTCGAGTTTGTGGGCGATCTCGTGCGCAACCAGGTTGAAGCCGTCGAAAGGCGCCTCCAGGTCGGTACGGATGTCCTCCAGCGAGAGAATGAGCGGCCCCTGTTGCCAGGATTCGCCGGCCAGCCAGTCATCGTCTTCGGTCACGACGCCGGTGTCCTCGTCCTCCCAGCTCCGGCGGACGCGAAACTGGTCGGGATAGACGATGACTTGCGACCAGCCGCGCAGCCACGCATAGCCGAGCTGGGCGACCGGAAGGCAGGCCAGCAGGGCGATGCGCAGGCGGTCCTCCTCGTCAAGGACCAGCCCCTGGCAGCCGGTGATGTGCTTGTCGCGCAGGAAGCGCGCGGTGTGTTGGCGCAGGCGGTCGAGAAGGGCGGTCGGCAGACGATCCAGCCACCGGATGTCGGCACAGGCCTCGGCCCACGCCTGTTCGGAAATTTCTGGCGGTTCCGTCCGCCGCTTCAGCCAGACCAGCATGGGCGGCAGTGTGCCGCAATCGGGCGGCGAAAGTGCTGCCACCCGGTGACGTGGCGCATGCCGTCAGCGCATGCTGCCTGGCAGGAGGCTGCGCCACGTCAGCGACGTGCGCGGCTGCGCCGCCGCCATCGCCGGGGCCGGGGCGAAGGTGGATCCGGAAACCGGAACGTGGGCGTGGCCGGGGTTTTCCGACTCGCATCCGCGTGGGCCGCCGGCCAGGGCGGCCAGGCTCAGGCTGATGGAGAACATCAGGGCGAAGGCGAAACGGATGGCGAGCAGGTTCATGTCGGTGACTCCAGGGTGCGCGGATCTGTATGCAATCGTGGTGCCAATCTGGTTTATTTCGCAAAGCATTGATGTTGAAAGGAATCTGCGCCGCAACGGCTGTCCGTTTCTCCGGCAAGGCGTCCATCTCCGGACAATCCGGCCGGATTGCAGCTCTCGGTCCGGGCACCGGTACCGGTGGTCGGGTTCTTCGATACGATGCGCGTGCACAGACAACAGTTGCCATCGGAACGGGCGAATGCGGCAGGACGCGGTGACAGATCGACTGGACGAGTCGACGGGGTTCCGTCAGGAGAGCGTCGGACCGGGAGACCTGTATTCCGCCGCGGCGTCAACGCTCCTGGAGGTGCTGGTATCCGGCAGGCGGGTCAGTCTGGCGACGGCATGCGACCAGGTCGGCGGCCAGCGGGCGCTCGACGGGATGCTGGAAGCGTGGGAGGACCTGGCCGTACCGGTTTCCCGGCAGGACGGTCATCTGCTCTGGTCGCCTTCGATTCCAGTCCTGTCCGCGGCGGAAATCTCCCGGCAGTTGACGGCTCAGGGCCTCGCCTGCGAGGTGCAGGTCGAGTTCCTGACCGATTCCACCAATGCCCGTCTGCTGCGTGCAGTCGCCGACGCGGCCGTTGCGCCACCCTGCGTGCTGTTGGCGGAGTGCCAGCAAGCGGGTCGCGGGCGGCGGCAACGGGCGTGGCAGGCGCGCTTCGGCGAAGCCATCCTGATGTCCGTTCTGCTCCAGTGCCCACGTCCGCCAGCCGAGTTGCCCGGCGTGGCCATCGTCGCCGGTCTCGCCCTGCACCGCGCATTGGCCGACCTGGGTGTCGAAGGTCTGGCGCTGAAGTGGCCAAACGACGTGTTGCTTCACGACGCCAAGCTGGCCGGCATCCTCGTCGAAAGTACGGGCCGCGGCGGCCAGATCGTCGTGGGCATCGGCATCAACTGGTCCGGCGCGAAAGGACTCTCACGCCGGCTCGAACGACCGGTGGCCGCGCTGCAGGCGGCGCTGCCGGCGGATCCGGGCAGGAGCCGCGTCGCCGCGGCGGTGGTGTTGGCGCTGGTTGAAGATGTCCAGCGCTTTTCGGACGCGGGTCTGCAGTCGTTTCTTCCCGCTTTCGCCCGCCACGATGCCTTGTCGGGCCGGACGGTTCGCGTGTCCACGGCGGACACGATGTCCCGATACGGCACGGCCTGTGGGCTGGCGGCCGATGGCGGCCTGAAGGTCGATCATGGCGGCGCCCTGGCGGTCTATCACAGCGCCGAAGTCAGCGTGGTGCTGGCATGACCGCCGCCGCGTCGACCGGGGGCGACAGGTCCTCCACACGGCTGCTGATCGACCTGGGCAATTCGCGACTGAAGTGGGTGTTGGCGGACGGCAGCCGTTTCATTGCACCGGCCGAGGCCTTGACGCCGGGTCCGCGCAACTATCCTTGGCAGGCATGGCAAGCTGCCGCGCCCGGGGAGATCGCGATGGCCTGCGTGGCACCGGTGGAGACCGGTGCAGCCCTGGTCCGCCAGCTGGAGGCGCGGCTGGGCATCGCCGTCCGCGAGGCCCGGGTCGAGGCGGAGTGGCGAGGGCTTCGATGCGCCTATCGGGAACCGGCCCGGTTCGGTGTCGACCGCTGGCTGGCAATGCTCGCCGTCCATGACGCGGCTCCGCACCGCCCCGCGTTGATCGTCAGCGCCGGTACCGCCCTGACCGTTGATCGGCTGGATCCGGGCGGCTTGCACCGGGGCGGCGTGATCGCGCCGGGCCTGGCGGCCATGCGTGATGGCTTGTTTGCGGCTGCCCCGGGGCTGGCGGCGTTCGTCGATGGCGAAGCAGGCGGCGGCATGGCTGTCGACAGTGCGGATGCGATCGCCAGCGGTTGCCTCCAGGCCGGTGCCGGCCTTGTCTGGCAGGCTCTGCAGGCGATGAAGGACGAGGGGCCGGCTCCCGGCCTGTGGTTGTCGGGTGGCGACGCCGAAGCCCTCGCGGCGCTGTTGTCCGGTGACATCCGTCTTCGGCCCTGGCTGGTGCTTGAGGGACTCGCGATCTGGGCTTATCGTTCCACGCAAGTCGGACCGCCTGCCGTAGACTAGGCCCATGCTCTCCCGTGCCCTGTTTGTCATCCTGCTGGCCATGAACCTGGCCACGGCCATGTGGCTGTGGCTGGCGCCCAGTACGGCCGCTTCGCGGACCGCGACCAGCGAGCCCGGCGTCGCGGCGCTGGTGTTGCTCGGCGAAAGCATGGCCAGTCTGGGCGATGCCAGTGCCGAACTGGCGTCCGCGCCGGAGCCGATGCAGCCTGTGGTCGCATCGACGGGATTCTCCTGCATCGAAATCGGGCCGTTCCAGACCCAGTCCGACTTGCGACAGGCGGAAACCGTCCTGGTCGCGGTCGGGCAGACCCTGGGCCATCGTGAGAGCGTCGAGCGCCGATTCCGCGGCTACTGGGTGTTCCTGCCGGCATCGGCCAGTCGTGACCGCGCACTGACCACCGCCCGCGAGCTGGCTGCCGCTGGCATCCGTGACTATTACGTAGTGACGGCAGGGGACCAGGAGAACACGATTTCGCTGGGCCTCTTCCGGGATCGTGGCAACGCCGAGCGGCGCCAGGGCGAGATGCGCAGCCGCGGCTACGAGGCTGACATGAGTGAACGCGTCGAAGAACAGCGCGTGTACTGGCTCAAGCTGGCACAGCCTCCCGAGCCGGCCGTCGATTGGCGGACGCTGGTGTCCACCGCCGATCTGCAGGCCAATCCGGTGGCCTGCGACAGCTGATCACTTGCAGCCCCGGCAGGTTCCCGGCTATGCTTGCATGCTTGATTCTGTGCCAGGCCTTGCCATGAAGCCCAACATCCATCCCAATTACCGTGACGTCGTATTCCAGGACGCCAACGCCGAGTTCGCGTTCCTGACGCGTTCCACCATCCAGACCAAGGACACGATCACCTGGGAGGATGGCAAGGACTATCCGCTGGTGAAGGTCGAAATCTCGTCCAAGTCGCATCCGTTCTACACGGGCAAGCACAAGGCCGTGGACACCGGTGGCCGCGTCGACAAGTTCCGTCGCCGCTACGCGGGCAAGTAATCGCAGGACGCTGTTGGCGATGCCCTCTGTAGAGGGTGTCGCACCCGAAGTCCACAACGACCCGGGCGCCCTTGTTGGGCGACTCGGGTCGTCGCGTTTTGGCCACGGGCACAGGCAACTGCTGGCGCCCCGTGCGCCCGCGTATGCGATAATGCCGCGATGCAATATGGCGGTCGCGTCTTCCGGTGCGACCGCCTACGAAAACTCCCCGCCACCCGCATTCCAACCGGCAGAACGCCGCCAGGCTGGCTGCCGGTGCCTCGAATTCGCTGGAGGTCCTCGTGTCTGAATCCAACGTCGTCCTGACTGACAAGCAATCCGGAAAGTCCTCCGAGCTGCCGTTGCTCCGTGGCTCGATGGGCCCGGCCGCTGTCGATATCGGCAAGCTCTACCGTGACACAGGTCACTTCACCTACGACCAGGGCTTCGTCGCCACCGCCAGCTGCAAGAGCGCGATCACCTATATCGACGGCGATGAAGGCGTCCTGCTGTATCGCGGTTATCCGATCGAGCAGCTGGCCAAGCAGTCCAACTTCCTGGAAGTGGCCCACCTGCTCATCAATGGTGAGCTGCCGAATGCCGCCGAATTCACGGCGTTCGAGCACGAGGTCACGCATCACACGATGATGCACGAGTCGCTGAAGACGTTCATGCAGGGCTTCCACTACGACGCGCATCCCATGGCGATGCTGTGCGGGGTGATTGGCTCCCTCGCGGCGTTCTATCACGACAAGCTGGACATCGATGATCCCGAGCACCGTCGCCTGGCGGCCATCCGCCTGATCGCGAAGATGCCGACGATTGCCGCAGCCGCCTATCGCTATTCGATCGGCTGGCCGATCCGCTTCCCGCGCAACAACCTGGACTACTGCCAGCGCTTCCTGCACATGATGTTCGAAGTGCCAAGCGAACCGCTGGACCTGCCGCCGGTGGCGGCCAAGGCGCTGGACCTGCTGTTCATCCTGCACGCCGACCATGAGCAGAATGCGTCGACGTCGACGGTGCGCCTGGTCGGCTCGACCGGGGCGAATCCGTACGCCTGCATTGCCGCCGGCATCGCCGCGCTGTGGGGGCCGGCCCATGGCGGCGCCAATGAGGCCGTGCTGACGATGCTGCAGGAGATCGGCGATGCCAGGCATGTCGCCAAGGCCGTCGAGCGTGCCAAGGACAAGGATTCCGGCTTCCGCCTGATGGGCTTCGGCCATCGCGTGTACAAGAACTTCGACCCGCGCGCGACCATCATCCGCGAGATGTGCCACAAGGTGCTCGACGAACTGGGTGTCAGCGACCCGCTGCTCGACATCGCGATGGAGCTGGAGCAGGTGGCGCTGAAGGACGACTATTTCGTGCAGCGCAAGCTGTATCCGAATGTCGATTTCTATTCCGGCATCATCTACAAGGCGCTCGGCATCCCGACCTCGATGTTCACGGTCATGTTCGCGATTGCGCGGACCGCCGGCTGGGTCGCGCACTGGCTCGAGCAGAGCGCCGATCCCAGCGTGAAGATCGGTCGTCCGCGCCAGGTGTATACCGGTCCGGTCGGCCGCGACTACGTGTCGATCGACCAGCGCTGATTCATGGATGCGGACGGGCTGCCACCACGGCAGTCCCGGCATGGAAAGCCCACGCCCGCGCGTGGGCTTTCCTCTTTCCGGGCCTCGGGACACGGTGTTCCATGGCGGGCCCGTACCGCCAAGGATGCCTGGGCGGCGGTGGCGGGCTACGAAGGGTCTGAGCGGCTGGGGTAGTATCCGTCCATGAGCCGACGGATCCATGCGGCCGAGGAAACCATCGGAGGTTGTCAATGCGGAAGATCTGTCTCGCTCTTTCCGGCGCGCTGGGACTGCTTCCCGCCGTTCCGGCCGTACTGGCGGAAGAAGGCTTCGCTGGCGTGCGGGTCGAATACGCGCCGAAGCGAAGCAACGCCGATCCCATGGCGGTGGGGACCGTGGTCGAAACCCGGTTCGCCGACGGTACGGTTGTCGCGGCCCTCAACGGAAACGCGATGGCGCCCATCCAGGCCTTCGTCCGCCACGGCCGTGTGGTCACCGCCTGTGGTGAGCTGGCCGATCGCATCGACTTCCGCAATCGCCGCCGCAGCGGGGAGCAGTCACCATGAGGCGGCTTGTCATTTTTCTCGCCGCGATGACGCTCGCAATGCCCGTGCTGGCGGCCGAGATGGTGATCGTGAACACCAATGCCGCAGGATACGGACTGAATGATCCGTCGCCGGCCAGGCCGGAGGCGGGCATCAACGGCGGGACCACGCTGGGCGCCCAGCGGCTTCGTGTGTTGCAGCGCGCCGCGGAAATCTGGGCTGCCGCACTCGATTCACCGGTGCCGATCCGGATCGAGGCGCGAATGGTCGAATTGCCCTGCAGCCCGGCCAGCAACATCCTCGGGCAGGGCGGGCCCGTCTATCTGGCCTGGAACTTCACCAATGCGCCGCGTCGCGATACCGCCTATCCGATCGCGCTCGCCAATGCGCTGGCCCGTCGTGACCTGGACAGTGGTGCCGACATCCGGATCGATCTGAACATTTCCGTCGACATGGGCTGCCTCGACGGTACCGTTGGCTGGTGGTATGGGCTGGATCAGGAGGAGCCGGTGCCTGGCGACCGTATCGATCTGTTGCCGGTCGTGCTGCACGAATTGGGACATGGCCTCGGCTTCCTCGCGGGCGTGAACCCGAGCACCGGCGAGTACTACGTCTCGCGGCCGGCCCTGTGGTCCAACTACCTCTATGACCAGCAGGCCGGCAAGCACTGGCGCAACATGAGTGCGGCGGAGCGTGCTGCCTCGGCGCGCAACGATCCCCACCTGGTCTGGACAGGTGAAAATGTCAACCGGCAACTGCCGAACTGGCTGCTCGGCGTCCTTGGTCTGGACGTCACGGGGATACGTGGCGGCGACCTCAGATTGAACGTGGCCACGGCCGAATTCGGCAGCACCGTCCCGGCGCAAGGCGGTCCGGCGGCGGTGGTGGTCACGGTGAACGACGGTATCACCGGGGCTGGCGAACCGCCGGGCACGGTCACTGATGGCTGCGAATATCCCTTCCGGAACGGGAACAGGCTTGCGGGGCGGATGGCGCTGGTCGATCGCGGGGGCTGCACGTTCGTGGAGAAGGCGCGCAATGCGCAGCGTCACGGCGCGCTGGCCCTGATTGTCGCCAACAATGTCGAAGGCCCGCCGCCGGGCATGGGAGGCGTTGCCCCCGACATCACCATTCCCGTGCTCGGCATCACCCGGGAGGAGGGGGCGCGTCTGAAGCGATCACCGGCCGGCATGGTGAGCGCGAACCCCGGTCGCGAGGACACGCTGAGCGGTACGCGTGCCGGTTGCATGCGGATGTACGCGCCGACCAGCACGGTCAGTGGATCGTCCGTTACGCACTTCAACAATGAGGCGACACCGTCATTGCTGATGGAGCCCAGTATCAGCCGATCGCTGGGCGAGCAGTTGGACATGACGCTCGACCTGCTTCGCGACCTGGGGTGGGTGATTCGCGTCGGCGGCCCGCCGCCCGCGGCGAACGCCTGCGCTCAGAGGCCGCTGCCCTGAGTGACGGACGATCGCTTTTTCCGGTCCGGGAGTCCGCAGCCCCGCCTATGAGGGGGTGGTCACCAGGCGACGGACCTGGTCCGGAGTGCCTCGCTTCATCGGTCGGCCGCTGATGCGGTCGATGGGCGGCAGGTGCCTGCTCCTTTCGGGCAGGACGACCAGGTTCATTGCGACGCCGTCGGCACTGAAGCTGTAGGCGGGAACGCGCGTATCCGCGCCGGCGTCGAGACGGATGCGGCGATGGCCGGGGGCGGACGGGATGCCCCGTTCCGCCAGCCACAGCACGACCTGGTCCGGGTCGTCGGCATGAAGGTGGATTTCGACAACGCTCCCGGCGCTGGCATGTCCGTCCAGCACGGGGCCAACCAGCCGGGGATCGAACTGCGACAGCGCCGTCATTGCATCGATCGCGGCCCGGCGCAGCCGCGTCAGCTCAGCGGCCTGGTCCGCCGGCCCGAACAGCGCCAGATGCGCCGACAGGGCGGCGTCGATGTCCTTGTTATCGGGCAGGGCGCGTGGGTCGGTAATGCCCAGTTCCCGCGCCACCTCGGCGCGCACTCGCGCCGGGTCATCCTGGCAGTCGTATTCGGCAAGACGACGCGCGACTTCCACTGCGATGCGTTGGCGTTGCCGGGATCGGGCGTCCATGTCGGCAACTCTGGGACCGGTCCGCTGCACCAGGCCTGTCAGAAGATGTCGTAGGCAGCCTCTTCCTCGGCGCTGGTCCCGCCGAGGATGCCCTGGCCGTGCCGGATCTTGTCGAGGTCCTCGCGACGGACCAGTTCGGCGACGGCGCCAGGATCGCCACTTTCGGCGAGGGCCCCGGTCAGCGGATTCATCGCCACGCGCACCAGGCCATCCGGCATGTCCCACTCGCGCTCCGGCACACCGTCAAGCGCCGTGCGCATGAAACTGATCCAGATCGGCAAGGCCGTGCGCGAGGCGAACTCGCCCGCTCCCAGTGAGGTGAAATCGTCGAAGCCCACCCATACGGTGGTCACCAGGTCGCCGCCGAAACCGGAGAACCAGACGTCACGGAAATCATTGGTGGTTCCGGTCTTGCCGCCGAGATCGGCGCGACCGAGGACCTTCGCGCCGGCGCCGGTGCCGCGGTTCACGACATCCTTGAGCAGGCTGACCATGAGATAGGCATTACGCGGGTCGATCACCTGCGGCGCGGGCCGGGCGGGCGTCGTGCCATCGACGCAGTCGCCGCAGGCGTGCACCGGCTCGGCCTGGTGGACGACCTGTCCATCCCGGTCGAGAATGCGGTCGATGAACCAGGTGTCGACCAGTTTGCCGCCATTGACGAAGGTCGAATAACCGCGCGCCATGTTCAGCGGCGCCACCGCGCTCGTGCCCAGGGCCAACGACAGGTTCGGCGGCATCGACTCGGAGGTGAATCCGAACTTGAGGATGTAATCGCGCCCGGCCATCGCACCGATCGCCTCGAGCAGGCGGACGGAGACCAGGTTCCGCGATCGCACCATCGCCTCGCGAAGACGCATGGGTCCCATGAAACGGCCGTCGTCATTGCCCGGTCGCCACCAGCCGTCCGGTTGCGAAGGATCCGGCAGCGCGACCGGCGCATCGTTGACCAGACTGCCGGGATTGAACCCGCGGTCGAACGCCGCGGAATAGACGAATGGCTTGAAACTGGAGCCCGGAGGCCGTGCGCTCTGCGTGGCGCGGTTGAATTTGTTGAGGGCGAAGCTGAAGCCGCCGACCAGGGCGCGGATCGCGCCATCGCGGCTGTCGACCGATGCCAGCGCCGACTGCACGGCAGGCATCTGACTCAGGCGCCATTGCCGGTTCTCGTGGTCGTAGACGACCCGAACCACGTCGCCGACTGCCAGTACATCCCCCATGCGACGCGGTTCGGGGCCGCGCGAAGTCACGGTGCGATACTCGCGCGCCCAGCGCACCGCTTCCATGTCCAGGCTCACCGTGCGGCCGTCGCGCATTTCCAGCGTCGCGGATTCGTCGGCGACCTCCAGAACCAGAGCCGGGTGGAGGCCTGCGATGTTGTAACGGCCAGCCAGCGGATCCAGCCGCCAGCGCAGGGCCGGATCACTGCCCGCCACGTCGAGCTGCGCCTCCGCTCCACGGTAGCCGTGCCGCTGGTCGTATTCGAGGATGCCTTCCCGCACGGCCGCATTCGCAGCCTGCTGCATGTCGCCATCGATGCTGGTGACCACGACATAACCGTCGGTAAGCGCGCGCTCGCCCAGTCGCTCAAGCGCGTCCTGGCGAACCATTTCGGCAAGGTACGGAGCGTCGACCTCGGCCGGTGACTCGTGCGGGCGTGCGCGCTCGGGTTCTGCCAGGGCAGCGGCATGCTGGCTGGCGTTGATGTAGCCGACTTCCAGCATGCGGTCGAGCACATAGTTGCGGCGGACCAGTGCCCGCTCCGGCCGTGTGATCGGATTGCCCGTCGATGGGAACTTGGGCAGGGCCGCCAGCATGGCGCATTCCTGCAGCGCCAGGTCGCCGAGCCGCTTGCCATAATAGAAATCGGCGGCAGCAGCGATGCCATAGGAGCGATGGCCGAGGAAGATCTTGTTGAGATAGAGCTCGAGGATCTCGTCCTTGCTCAGGTTCCTCTCGATACGCAACGCCAGGAGGATTTCCGCCGCCTTGCGCTTGAGCTTGTACTCGGAACTCAGGAAAAAATTGCGGGCGACCTGTTGGGTAATGGTCGAGCCGCCAGGGACGCGGCCCTCATGACCGATTCCCAGCAGCCACGCCGCGCGGAATATGCCGCGCCAGTCGATACCAGGATGCTCGTAGAACCGGGCATCCTCGGCGGCCAGAAAGGCGTGCTTGACGCATTCGGGAATTTCGTCGATCCGGACCGGAAT
Source organism: uncultured Rhodanobacteraceae bacterium (assembly GCA_964647135.1). Taxonomy (GTDB): domain Bacteria; phylum Pseudomonadota; class Gammaproteobacteria; order Xanthomonadales; family UBA2363; genus Pseudofulvimonas. Next base: position 16,219 of record CAZYHP010000007.1, on the reverse strand, counting down.
CCGGCGCATTTCGCCGAAATTGGCGATCAGGCGCCCCTCGCGGGTCTCAACACGCAGCGGAACCTGCAGTTGCACTTCGCGCAATGCGGCTACCGAAGGCAGGTTCGGTGCGATCATCCAGTAAAGGACGCCCAATCCGAGGGCACCGAGCAGGCCCATGGACAGGGAGAGGATCAGCAGCCATTTCGCGACGCGGCGCCAGCGCCGCCGTGGTGCGGCGTTGGGAGAAGGAGGTGTGGACACGGCGCGGAGTATATAGGGATGATGGCATGGCGGGAGGGGGCGATCGACAGGGTCCGGATCGATCGGCGGGGCATCATCGCACCGTGCTGCGACGGCGGCCTCACACCCCGGGACGGGGGGCATCGGTGGCCGAATCGCCCCCGGTCGTTCTGGGCAAGGCCTTCCGGACAGTGATCTGGGTCGCAAAAGCTCAGGAAAAACAACACGTAACAGCTCTTTTCGCTTCAGGTTGTAAAAAAGGTGTTGCGTTCTGCTCCGGTTTTGGCCTTTAATCCACGGACAGAACAATCTGCCGTAAGAGGCCGTCTCAACAGGGGGGAACGGCGTGGGTCTCTTCAAGCCAAGCTCGCCGGCACTGGTCGGTATTGATATTTCGTCCACTTCGGTCAAGCTCCTGGAGCTCAGCCGGAGTGATCGTCGCTATCGCATCGAATCCTGGGTGATCGAGCCCTTGCCTGCGGATGCGATCCGCGACAAGCAGATCACCGACAACGACGCGGTGGCTACAGCGGTCAAGCGCGCGCTGGAACGTTCCGGCTGCAAGCTCAAGCACGCCGCCGCCGCGGTGGCGGGCTCTGCTGTGATCACCAAGATCATGACCCTGCCCAGCGGCCTCAGCGAGGACGACCTGGAAGGCCAGGTGCAGGTCGAAGCCGCCCAATTCATTCCCTATCCGCTGGAAGACATCAGTCTTGATTTCGCGGTGCTGGGGAATCGTGGCAGCGAACTGGTCGACGTCGTCATGGCGGCCTGTCGCACCGAAACCGTGGATGCCCGTGTCGGTGCCATCGAGGCGGCCGGCATGACCATGGAGAAGGTGGATGTCGAGGCCTTCGCCATCGCCCGGGCGGCCGAACTGCTCCCGGTGATGCAGCAGATTCCCATGGATGCGGTCAGCGCGGTGTTCGACATCGGCGCCACGACCACGACCATGATCGTCCTGCGCGAAGGCCGCCTGGTCTACACCCGCGAGCACGCCTTCGGTGGCCGCTCGCTGGTCGAGGATGTGCAGCGCCGGTATGGCCTGAGTGCCGAAGAGGCGCAGTCCGCGATCAGGAGCGGAAGCCTGCCGGAAAGCTACACGGAGGATGTCCTGCCAGGGTTCCGGCACAACGTATCGGTGCAGATCGGTCGCCTGCTGCAGTATTTCTACGCCGGCAGCGAGTTCAGCCGCGTTGACCAGATCATCGTTTCCGGCGGCATTGCGGTCGTGCCTGATCTGGCTGCGGCCATCGGTGCCGAAATCGACGTGCCCTGCCACATCGGCAATCCACTGGCCGAAATGACGAGGGCGGGACGAGTGCCCGCGCGGGCGATCGAAGAGGGCACGGCGATGATGATTGCCTGTGGTCTTGCGTTGCGGAGCTTCGACTGATGGCCGCGAATATCAACCTATTGCCTTGGCGCGCCAAGCGCCGCAAGCTGCGCGAGCGCGAGTTCTACACCCTGCTCGGGTTCGCCGCGATTCTCGGCGTGCTGCTGGTGCTCGCAGGCATCTTCTTCTACAACGCCCGCATCGATCATCAGACGGCGCGCAACACCTATCTGACGAAGCAGATCGAAGCCTTGAACGAACAGATCAAGGAAATCGAGCAGCTCGAAGAACGGCGTCGGCAGTTGATCGCGCGCAAGGAAGTGATCGAGAAGCTGCAGGCGGATCGCACGCGGATGGTTCACCTCTTCGACGAGCTGGTGCGGACAATCCCGGAAGGCGTCCGCCTCACGGCCATCAAGCAGGCCGGCCCGCAGCTGACCCTGGAAGGATTGGCCGAGTCGCATTCGCGGGTTTCCATGTACATGCGAAGCCTTGACGATTCGGACTGGCTGACGAATCCCGACCTGAACATCATCGATGCCAAGGGCGAAGATCAGCGCAGTCGTTTCGCGTTCACCCTGCGGGTGCAGATGACCACGCCGGGCGCGAGCGAGAAAACGGAGGAGGCGGATACCTTCGCAGCCGCCGGCCCGGGAGGTTCGCCATGAATCTTTCTGATTTCCGGAATCTCGATACCAGCAACGTCGGCTCCTGGCCGACCGGTGTCAAGTACACCTTTGCCGCGCTTCTGGTCGCAGTGATCTGCGTCGCCGGCTGGTATTTCAAGATCAGCAACCAGCAGCTCGAACTCGAGCGGGTCGCCGCCGAAGAAGAGCGCCTTCGCGCCGACTTCACGGTCAAGCAGGGGCGCGTCGTCAATCTCGAGGCCTATCGCGAGCAGTTGGCCGAAATGAACAACATGTTCCAGCAGATGGTCAAGCAGCTGCCAAGCGCGACCGAGATGCCGGAATTGCTGGTTGATATCTCGCAGTCCGCGCTGGCCGCCGGCATCGACACGCAACTGTTCTCGCCCGGTGGCGAAACGAAGCGGGATTTCTACGCTGAGAAGCCCATCACCGTGCAGATGTTCGGCGACTACCACCAGTTCGGCGACTTCATCAGTCGCATTGCAGCCCTGCCGCGCGTGGTCATCCTCGAGGTGACGGAAATCGCCCCGGAGGCGGCTCCCGCGGCGAACCAGCGCGGCCGGACCCCCGTGCGTCGCCGGACCAATGCATCGGTCGCACCGGGTGACACCTTGAGGCTCCAGGGAACGATCCGTACGTTCCGCTACCTGGACGAGAGCGAGCAGGCCCAGCTGGAGGCGGAGAATGCCGCCGCCGCAGCACCGGCACGGAGGCGCTGACATGTACGGTCAGGGGAAAATCCAAATAAAGCACATGGCCCGTTCCGCCCTGCTGGTCGGTCTGGTTGCAGGGGGTCTGGCCGGTTGTGCTGCCGGCATGGGTGATCTCGAGGACTGGGTTGCCGAGGTCAAGTCCCGCCGTGGCGCACCACTGGATCCACTTCCGGTCCTGAAGACCTTCGATGCCTTCGCCTATTCGGCCTACGACCTGCGCGAGCCGTTCGCAGCCTGGGACGTCGGCGAGGAGCAGCGCGCCGTGTCCGGCGTTGCCTCCGGCCCACGCCCCGATCCGACGCGACGCAAGGAAGCACTGGAGACCTATCCGCTCGACGCGCTCGACATGGTCGGCACGATCGGTCTCGGGCCTGACATGTACGGCCTGCTCAAGGCACCCGACGGCGTGGTCTACCGGGTACGGCCGAACAATTACCTTGGACAAAGTGACGGCCGGATCATCGGAATTCACGAAGACCGCATCGAGTTGGTAGAACTCGTCCCCAATGGCGTTGGTGGCTGGAACGAGCAGCCGGCGCAGATCCCTCTTGAGAATCAGTGAGAGAGAGCCTTATGACAGCCCTCACTTCGCCCCAGAAGCGTTTCCGCAGCCGTCTCGGCCTCGCCCTGATAGCCTTGTTGGTCGGGGCGCCGGCGTTCGCCGCAAACGTCCTTCAATCGGTGAGCTATACCGCCGTCAGCGGAGGCCGGATCGATATCCGACTCGACCTGGCCAACGGCAGCATCGATTCCCGCGACTTCGCGACCGATTCCCCGGCCCGCATCGCCGTCGACCTGCTCGACACCAGCAACGGCTGGCGCGAACGTCGGCTTCCGGTCGGTAGTGGCGCGGTCAGCGCCGTTTCCGCAGTGGAATCCGGTGGTCGCACCCGCCTCGTGGTCGACCTGCTCCGGCCAGCCAGCTACTCGCTGCGCCAGGAGGGGAATGCACTGCTGTTGACGGTCGATCCCGGGGTGTCCGCGGGTGGATCAGCCGCACTGGCCGCCGTCACCGACCCGACCAAGCGTGCCGCCATCGCAACCAGCAACGAACTCGACCGGATCGATTTCCGCCGTGGCAAGGATGGCGAAGGCCGCATCCAGTTCGTGTTCACCGGCGAGAACGTCGCCGCTGACATGCGCGAGCTGGGCAACCGGCTGCAACTCGAGTTGGCAAACGTGCGCGTGCCGGAACGCAACGCCCGTCGCCTGGATGTCACCGACTTCGCGACGCCCGTCCAGTTTGTCGACATCAAGCCGGTTGGCGACAGTGGTGCCCGAATCGAGATCGGCACCAGCGGTCCGGTGGAGACCCTTGCCTACCAGACCGGCAGCGAGTACGTGGTCGAGGTGGCGCCGAAGCGTGAAGTGACGGCCGCCGAACGCCGCAACCGTCCGCCGGAGTACGCCGGTCAGCGTGTGACCTTCAACTTCCAGGACATCCCTGTCCGTTCGGTCCTGCAGCTGATCGCCGATGTCTCCGAGCTCAACGTGGTCGTTGCCGACAGCGTGCAGGGCAACATCACCCTGCGCCTCGTCAATGTGCCGTGGGACCAGGCGCTCGACATCATCCTGCAGGCGAAGGGCCTGGACAAGCGCAGCCAGGGCAACGTCATCTGGGTGGCGCCGCAGCAGGAAATCGCCACGCGCGAGAAGGAGATGGAGGATGCCCGCATCGCCATCGAAGAGCGCGCCGAGCTGATTACCGACTACATTCCGGTGAACTTCGGCAACGCCGAGGACATCGCCAAGCTGCTGACGGTGGAAAGCCAGCAGGCTCAGGGCGCGACCGGCGGTGGTGGATCGTCGTCGCAGACACGCGGCTTCCTTTCGCCGCGCGGCAGCGTCTCCTTCGATCGTCGCACCAATACCCTGCTGGTCAGCGACATCCCGTCGAAGATCCAGGAAATCCGTGATCTGGTTGCGCTGCTTGACCGTCCGGTGCAGCAGGTGCTGATCGAATCGCGAATCGTGATTGCCAACGAGAACTTCGCACGCGAACTGGGTGCCCGCTTCGGCATCAGTGGCGCCAAGGAAGATGGCAACGGCAACGTCTTCAGTACTGCGGGCAGTGCCGCCGGCACCGACCGCATGAGCGCCATGGCGGTCCGCAACCGCTATACCGGCCTGAGCCGCGGCCTGCCCGTGTATGTTGCGCCCGAAGAGCCCGGCGATCCCATGCCCTCTCCGGGGCTGGGCGAGCGCCTCAACTTCAATCTTCCCGTCCAGACGGCCGGTGCCGGCAGCTTTGCCCTGGCCATCCTCGGCGCCGACTACCTGCTGGATCTGGAGCTCTCCGCGCTGCAGGCTGAAGGCCGCGGCGAAGTGGTCTCCAATCCACGCGTGATCACTGCCAACCAGCAGGAAGCGATCATCAAGCAGGGCGACGAAATCGGCTATCAGACCACCCAGGTGTCCGGTGGTGTCGCGCAGACGACGGTGAACTTCAAGGAAGTCGTGCTCGAGCTGAAGGTGACGCCGACCATCACCAACGATGGCCGGGTGTTCCTGGCGCTGGCCGTCAAGAAGGACGAAATTGCCGAACTGCTGCAGACGCCCCAGGGTGTTGTCCCGGCGATCACCAAGCGCGAAATCAATACTGCGGTGCTGGTCCAGGACGCGGAAACGGTGGTTCTGGGCGGCGTCTATGAGATCAGTTCGCGCGAGGACCTGCAGAAGGTGCCGTTCCTCGGCGACGTGCCGCTGCTCGGCAACCTGTTCCGCAACAAGAACAAGACGACCTCCAAGGCGGAGTTGTTGATTTTCGTGACACCGAAGCTGCTCCGTGACACATTGCAGTAACGGTTTGTCGGTACCCATTTGGTTGACAGGTTTGGAGAACACGATGATGCGCGCCCTCTTAAGGCTCGTTCCAATTCTTTCCTGCCTCGGGCTGGTTGCCTGTGGCGGCGGTGGTGGTGACAGCGGTGGAGCGGCGCAGCCGCCCCAGCCTGTTTCGCTGAGTGTCAACGTTGGCAGCAACAGTCTCGGCGTCACGTCGATCACGGATGTCGTCGTGACGGTTTCACGCCGCGGCACCGGGGTCAGCGATGGCACGCCGGTGACCCTCAGCGTCGACCAGCCCAGCCTCGGCCAGGTCGGCGCGGCGACGGGTGAGAACCAGAGTTTCAACAACTCGGCGACCGCACCCACGGCGGGTGGGCAGGCGCGCTTCCGCTTCAAGAGCTCAATGGCAACTGGCACCGTGCAGTTGCGGGCCTCGGTATCGGATCCAGGCGCCCAGCCGGCGACGGCAACCATCAGCCTGAATGGCGGGGCGAGCAACGACACCCGTTTGACGCTGCAGGCAACCCGCACGACGATTCCCGTCAACGTCAACGACGAGCCGCCGTACTTCGGTTCGCCCTACGAGGTCGAGGTCACCGCAACGTGGCGCAACCTGCGTGGCGAGCTGGTGATTCCCGAGGAGCCGGAAGAAGCGATGGGCGCGGCCTGGACTTCACCGGACAACATCGGTGCGATCAGCCGCCTTGATGATCCGGATACCACCGATGTCAACGAGTACCTCAACTACTGGGGTTCCGTCGTCGTTCCGGTCAATTCGGGTAGCGGCAAGATCTTTGTGCGTTCGACAGATACGGCCGGCACCGGACAGCTGCGTGTCTCCGTGGTCGACCCGGACACCGGCGAGAACCTGTCGGCCACCCTCGACTTCGTCATGACCTCCGGCGTCCCGGGGCTGCCGGGCGCGGTGGGCGTGATGCAGGAAGGTCCGGTCGCCTACACCCAGGGATCCGGCGGCAACACCAGCCGTCAGTTGCGCATCCGGGTGACGGACGGCGCTGGCAACCTGGTGCCGAATCCGCAGAGCGGCGGCAATGCCTTCAACAATGTCCAGCTTGAGATCATCGATCCGGAAGGCGAGACCCTGAGCACGACGAATGCCGCCGGCGCCACGCAAACCGGCACGATGGTGCGGACCCGCACCTTCAACGGCATCGCGGGTGCCGTCTTCCGCACGGCGAACCGCCAGGGCATCGTTCGCGTCCGGGCGATCTCCGATCGGGCCGACAACAACGTCGACAACGGCATCACCGATCCGGTGGTTGGAGAAGGTTCGGTGGTCGTTTCCGATGGCCAGCTGTTCAGCGTGACCCTGAGCACGCCTTCGATGGATTCCCTGTTCGTCAACCGTGCGGGCATCCTGCTCCCGGGCGACGATGACGAGAATGCGCCGGCCGACGGCACCTACAGCCTGATCGTCAGCGCCATTGCCACCGATCGCATGGGCAACCCGGTGCTGCCGGGTACGTCCCTGCAGTTCGGTATGATCGACAGCCCGCAACTGGCCAATGGCAACTTCGCCCTGTTCGGTGTGAATGGCGATCCGCAGGAGGGCGGCAACCTGTTCACCGCGACCAATGGCGCGTTCACCACCGCGGGTGGCGGCGCAGGTCCGGGCGACACGCTGGTGCTGTTCGGCAAGGATGTCACCGGCAATGCCGATCTTGAAGGTTCGCGAATCGTGCAGTCGGTCAACAGCCCGACCAGCCTGACGGTGACGCGTCGCTTCAACTTCAACGACCACACCGGTCAGAGCGTCAACCGCGGTCCGGTGCTGCCGTATGCGATCGGTCGTGCCCAGGTCGGCAACATTCTCCAGACGGCATCGACAAACGCGAATGGCGTGGCAACCGTCTACATGAACTATCCGGTCACCCACCTGGGTCGTTCCGCGATCGTGTGGACGCAGGGCAATGGCGCCGTTGTGTCCGGCGAGCCGAAGACGGTCGGTGATGTCGAGTTCTACACCTTCGCAGGCCTGGCTCCCGCGCAGCTGCTGGCGGCGCCCGAGTCGATCACCGCCAACCAGTCGTCGCACGTCATGGTGTGCCTGAGCGACGCCCGCGGTGAACCGATGCGCGGCGCAGGAATCGGCTTCGCCTTCCAGGGTCTGACCTCTGGCACCGGCACCATTACCGGTCACGGTTCCAGCGGCGTCGTCGGACCGACTGACGCCAGCGGCTGCGTCGGCGTCACTGTCGTCACGACCGGAATCCAGGCGGGCGGCGGAGAGCCTTCGCTGGTGTTCTTCATCGGCGGCGCCCAGGCGGTTGTCGAGATCGTCGGTGGAGAAGAGCCTGAAGACCCGGGCACGACCGAGACGGTGACCCTGACGATCAACATCACGGGCGAGACCGGCAACGTGCTGCTGAGCAGTTCCGCAAACAGCTTCTCGCCCCCACAACCCAGTGGTCTGGCGACCTGTGAACGCACCAGCACGGCCGCGGCGACGACGACCTGTACGTACGAGATCATCCTCGGTCGCAGCGTGGGTCTCACCGCGCAGGGAACGGGTGGCAGTGCTTTCGGAAGCTGGTCGGGCGACTGCACCGGTAATGCCGTCTCCGTCTCGCAGACGATGAATGGTGATCGCAGCTGTACGGCCAACTTCGTGCCGTAACGCTGGAAAAGCGGTAGATGGTTGTAGCAGAACGGCGGCCAATGGCCGCCGTTTTGTTACATTCACGTTCCCAGAAGCAACGCGCGGACACGCCATGGCATTGCACACCAAGCTGCTGATCGGCTTTCTCGTTGGCCTGATTGGTGGCCTGATCGTCAATTTCACGGCGGGTGGCGACGCCGGCTGGGTCGTATGGCTCACCAGCTACGTCACGCAGCCGGTTGGCACGATATTCCTGCGGCTGCTCTTCATGCTGGTCATTCCCCTGCTGTTCTCGGCACTCGTCATCGGCGTCGCGGAAATGGGCGACGTCCGATCCCTGGGTCGGATCGGCTGGAAGACGCTGGCGTATTCGGCACTGGTTTCGGCGATCGCCGTGATCATCGGCATGTCGCTGGTGAATGCGCTCCGGCCGGGCGATGGCGTGGATCCCGTCGTCGCCGAGCGCCTGCTTGGGGATGCTGCCGATCGCGCCCAGTCGATCGTCACCACTGCACGCGAAGGCGCCAGCGGTGTGTCGATGCTGGTCCAGATCGTCCCCGACAACGTGGTCCGCGCGGCGGCAAACAGCGACGTTCTCGCCGTGATGTTCTTTGCGCTGATGTTCGGCATCGGTCTCGTGCTCGCAAGGGGGCGTCCAGGAACCGAGGCGCTCAAGGGAACGATCGAGGGGCTGTTCGAGGTCATGATGACCCTGATCAATCTGGTCATCCGGTTCGCGCCCTATGCGGTTGCCTGCCTCGTCTTCAATCTCGCGGCCCTGTTTGGATGGGACCTGCTGTTGCGGCTGGGTGCCTATGCCGGGGTCGTCCTGCTGGCGCTGACGTTGCACTTCGTCGTCGTCTATACCCTCGCGGTGAAGTACCTGGGGGGCATGTCGCCGCTATTCTTCTTCCGCAGTATCCAGGAAGCCGTGCTGGTCGCGTTCTCGACCTCATCGAGCAATGCGACGTTGCCAACGGCCCTGAAGGTCGCCGAGCAGAATCTGAAACTACCGCAGAAGGTGTCACGATTCGTGCTCACCGTGGGGGCCACCGCAAACCAGAACGGCACGGCGCTGTTCGAAGGCGTGACCGTGCTTTTCCTCGCGCAGTTCTTCGGCGTCGACCTCAGCTTCCAGCAGCAGCTCCTCGTCATGCTGGTCTGCATTCTCGGCGGCATCGGAACGGCCGGTGTTCCGTCGGGTTCCCTGCCGGTCATCGCGATGATCTGCGCCATGGTGGGCATCCCGCCGGAAGGCATTGGCCTGATCCTCGGCGTGGATCGGCTGCTCGACATGTCCCGCACCGTGCTGAACGTCACCGGCGACCTGACGGCCGCAGTGGTGGTGTCGCGGGGCGAAACCGATCCCGACGATGCCAGGGCACCGGCGGCCGCCTCCTAGCCATCCGTACTGGGCCGGCCCGGGCGCAGCGCTGCTGTGCCTGTTGCTGTCCCCGGCTTCGGCGCCTGCGCAGGCGCCTTCCTGGGACTACTGGAACGACCCGCTGACGCTGGCGCGTCATCGTGACGACTACGCCGTCGTCCAGTACGCCAGCTTCAGTCCCTCGCCCTGCGCATATGGCGATGACGGGATGGTGCTCCCGACCGCAATGGACTGCCGCTACGACCATCTGTACAGGCCGCTGGGCCGGCATCGCGAACTGCGGAATGAAGGCGGCGAGCTGGTTCTGGTCGACGAGCGTGGTGCAGGCGCGCTGGTACGCGCCTGGATGACGACCGGCGACGGATTCAGCGCCGACTTCCCGGAGCAGCTGCGCCTGCGGATTCGACTCGATGGCAATCCGGTTCCTTACCTCGATATCGCGATCAACGACTGGTTCGCGGGCACGCTGGCGCCGCACCTGATACCACTGGTGGGTAGTCGCCACACTGCGGCCGGCGCGGGTTTCAATCTGCTGCCGATCGTCTTCAACGCGGGATTGAAGATCAGCCTGGCCGGAAGTGACCAGGCGATCGACACGCAACGGATCTGGTACCAGTTCAATGTCCAACGCGTGGCGGCCGATGTCGAAAACGGTCCGTCGGGCATTCCTGGCGATTGGCCCCGGCTCCTGCAATTGCTGGCGACCCCTGCCGGAAACTATCCCTGGCCTGCGCCGCTGGAATGGGCGTCGGGCAGTCACACGCTTGCGCCCGGCGAAACCCGCGAGTTGGTCGCGCGGGCCACGCCCGGCACGCTGCTCGCCCTTCGCCTGCGCGTGACGTCGGCAGAGGCCTGGAACACGGTTCGGCTGGCGATCCACTTTGACGACGGCGAGGCCCTCGACCATCCCCTTGCGACATGGGTCGGCATGGGTGCGCAAGCGGACGAAGTGCCGAAATCACTGCTGGTCGGTCGGGACAGCAGTGGTTTCGCATACCTCTACTGGCCGATGCCCTTCCACCAGCGGTTGCGCGCGCACCTGCGGCTACCGGCCGGCGCTGATGCGGTCGTCATCGACTATGCCTTTGCACTGTCCGGCTCGCCGCCGCCTGCCGACGCGATGCGCTTCGGCATCACCGCCTCCGCCACCTGCCTCCCGGCGGGCGTTCGTGATGGCGATCTGCCGCTGTTGTCCCTGCAGGGACGCGGGCGATGGCTGGGTCTCTCCAGTCGACAGCACAACCAGCTGTTCGACAACGCCAATTACCTCGAAGGCGACGAGCGCATCCAGGTCGATGGCAGTCCGCATCCGGCCTGGCATGGAACCGGCAATGAGGACTTCTACAACGCTGGCTTCTACTTCGACCGCGGCGGCTACGGTCACGTCCTGTCGTTGCCAGTGACCGGGGCCCCGGCCCACCAGCTCTCTGCCGGCATGCCGGTTGCCTCGCGGATGTATCGGCTGCTGCTCGCCGATTCGATTCCGTTCCACTCCCGCCTGGCCGTTCGACTCGAACGCGGTGCATACGGAGACCAGGCGATGTGCGCGCAGACCACGGCGTGGTATTACCACGAGCCGCAACGCGCACTGGTTCCGGTCGCGGAGCTCGATCTTTCCAGCGACACCAGCCTGGCCACCGCGAACTACCGGCCGCCGGCAGGCGCGCACTGCCACGTCCTGCTGGCGCAGTTCGCGGACGAGCCACCGACAAGCCGCAGCGGCCGCGTCTGTCGACACAGCGGCGGGCCGTCCTCGTTCCAGTTCAGGCTTCGACATGCCGCGCAACGGTTGTGGCTGCGTCGACGCTTCGACGCACTCGAAGGTGGCCAGGCGGCGCAGGTATTCGTCAACGGCAAAGAGGCCGGACGCTTTCCCTACGCGCAGAAGCATCCACATCGGCGCTGGCAGGAAGTGACGCTGCCCCTCGCCGTGCCCGCGCAACCGGCCACAGCGCTGCTCGACGTGCGGATCGTGCCCATGGATCCTGGCGAAGTATTCACCGAATCAACCTACACCCTGTTCGCGCCGCCCGGAGATCCCCTGTTCGGGGATGGGTTCGAAACGACGCCCTGAACGCCGCTACTGCAGGCCGTCGTAGAAAATCAGATCGCTACCCGACACAACACGCACAGACGCGGGGACGTGCAACAGGTCCTGTGCCAGGTCGCCCGTGGCAATGCCGCCATCCTCGTCGACGTCCAGGTACAGCGAGCCGTAAAGATCGTAGGTGCCCGGTGGCAGGCCGGAAGGCAGCACGAACGGCCGCTGCCTCAGCGATGCGCCGGCCGGCAGCACGACCGGCGTGTCGTTGCCGGGATCATCGATATAGGGCGCGGGAGGGCGGCGCAGGCTGGCACCGAGCAGCGCGTGATCGTGCGCGGTCGCCGCCAGATTGCGGATTTCGTAGTCGACCCACACCGTCGCACCCGGGCTGACCGTGCGCCGGCGGGGTCGCAAGTGATCCAGCGCCAGCACCCGGGTCAGCACCGCGGTGCGCATTCCACTGCCGGTGCCGTGGTCGTTGTAATAGTGGTTCACCTGCCAACGCCAGCTCTGCAGGTGTGGCGCCAGCGACCAGCGTTGCGTGCCCCATTGACTCATGCCGCGACCATGGCCGAAGCAATCGCGATCGAGCCCGACCATATCGGAAAGACAGGGCCAGTTGGCTGCCGGCGAGCCGGCGTAACCGTTTCCGCAGGACAGGTCCTGGTTGGCGCAGCTCTGCGTGCCCAGCCGGCAGTTGTTCTCGGCGGAATACTCGCTGCGGAACACCGCGCCGTTGCGCTGGAGCATCAAGCCGGCGGTGCGCGAGACGGCGAGATCCGTGTTCGCCGAAGTGTCGCCGTCGTTGACCTGGCAGCATGCCGAAGAGCAGATGTCATAGGCGCGACCCGGGACGGGATTCAGTGCGTGCCAGGCGCCATAGCTTCGATAGGCGACGCTGCCGGCCCGAAGCGATTGCGTTGACCAGGAAGCGATCCATTCGTCGTTGAGGCCGCGACGCACATACGTTTCGACATCGAAAACGCAGACATGGCTGCAGTTGCCGGTGCAGCAGCTGGTACTGCAGCTGGCGTCGGCAAAGCCGACACGGATACTCGCGGGCGGCTCGACCGGTGTGCCGGCCGGCATCTCCCGTTCGCGTCCCGGTTCCGCGGCCTGCGACAGGCTGTCCGCCGATCCGAAATGGCGGTGGCCGGGATCGACACCGCCCGCCGCGGTGAAGTCGAGGATGATCCGCAGGTCCGAGCCCGGCGCGACCGCGACCGTGCGTTCGAGGCGTCGTCCATCCGCCGCGGTGGCGATCAGCCGGTAGCGCAGCAGCGCCGTCGCCGCAGGTGGGTCCGGCAGTGTCATCGCGAACGCGCCCTGCGCATCGCTTGTCGCGTGGATCCCTTCGCCGGCCAGTTGCAGGCGGACGCCCGGCATAGGTTCCAGCGTTTGGGGATCGATCACCGAGCCGTGAACGATGGGGGTGGCCGCCGTGGTGTCCGCGACCTCATCGCGTTGCAACCAGAGTGTCCAACCCTCGATCCCTGGCGCCGGTTCGATCACCGTCAGCAGATCCCGGTAGCCGGCGCCGGACACACGCACCGCCATGGGTCGTTCCAGCTCAAGCAGGATGCGCTCGCCGGCGGAGAGCTGCCGCGACCGCAGGCCCGGGTCCTGCGTCAGCGCGTCCATGAGGGCGGCTGTCGTCGCCGGCACATGCTGGGGCCAAGCTGCCGCTTCCACGGTGGCCGCAATGCCGCGGCCGGTCGTCGCATCACGGACGACCAGCGTCTGCGCTTCGGCGATGTCTGCGGTCAAGGTCAGCGTGCATGCCAACCCGGTCGCGATGAACATGCGGTAATCCATCCTATCCTCCCAGATACGTCCGGCAGCTCCGGGACACCGTAGCGCAGTGGCGTCGGGGTGTGTGTGATCGTCGGCGCCCGCCGCCGTGACGGCCCCGGAGATCTGAGGAGGTGCACCGAACATTCAGGCAACACCCGACGATCCGCCTGCACCGGTCCGCAATCACGGGTTGGGCGGGGGCACCACTCTCGGCGACAATAGCCACCCCGCCTGTCCGCCCTGCCCGGAGTACCCGCAATGCCCAGTCGCCGCGACCTCGCCAATGCCATCCGCGCCCTTGCCATGGATGCCGTGGAGGCGGCCAAGTCCGGTCATCCGGGCATGCCCATGGGCATGGCCGATATCGCCGAGGTGCTCTGGAACGACTTCCTGCGCCATGACCCGGGCAACCCCGCCTGGCCGGATCGCGACCGCTTCGTGATCTCCAATGGCCATGGCTCGATGCTGCAGTACGCCCTGCTGCACCTGTCCGGCTACGACCTGCCGATCACCGAACTGCAGCGCTTCCGGCAGTTGCACAGTCGCACGCCCGGTCATCCGGAAGCCTTCGAGACGCCGGGCGTGGAAACCACCACCGGCCCACTGGGCCAGGGACTCGCCAATGCCGTCGGCATGGCGCTGGCGGAAAAGCTGCTGGCCGCGCGCTACAACCGTCCGGAGCACCCGGTCATCGACCACCGCACCTGGGTGTTCCTCGGTGACGGTTGCCTGATGGAGGGGATCTCCCACGAGGTGGCGTCGCTGGCGGGAACGCTCAAGCTCGGCAAGCTGGTCGCGTTCTATGACGACAATGGCATCTCCATCGACGGCGAGGTCGAAGGCTGGTTCAGCGACGACACCGTCAAGCGCTTCGAGGCCTATGGCTGGCAGGTGATTCCGGCTGTCGACGGCCATGACGCCGAAGCCATCAAGTCGGCGATCGTCGCAGCGCTCGACGACGAGGCGCGTCCGACCCTGATCTGCTGCCGCACCACGATCGGTTATGGCGCACCCAACAAGGCCGGCAAGGAGGTGTCGCACGGTGCGCCGCTGGGTGCCGACGAAATCACCGGTGCGCGCAAACTGCTCGGTTGGCCGCACAAGGCGTTCGAGATCCCGCACGAGATCATGGCCGGCTGGGATGCGCGCCTCGCCGGCGGCATGCGCAGCAAGGAGTGGCAGCGGCATTTCGATGCCTATGCCCGCGTCTATCCGGCCGAGGCGGCCGAACTTTCGCGACGCCTGCGCGGAGAGCTTCCGCAGGCCTTCGCGGCGGAAGCCCGCGCCTACATCGAATCGGTGCAGGCAAAGCTGCCCGAGGTCGCGTCGCGCAAGGCCAGCCAGCAGGCCATCGAAGCGTTCGCGCCGCTGTTGCCGGAAATGATTGGTGGCTCTGCCGACCTGGCCGGTTCCAACCTGACCTTGTGGAAAGGCTCCGTCGACGTCAATGCCGATCCGGCGCGTGGCAACTACATCTATTACGGCGTGCGCGAATTCGGCATGAGCGCGATCGCCAATGGCCTGGCGCTGCACGGCGGATTCCTGCCGTACGACGCGACCTTCCTGGTGTTCTCCGACTATGCCCGCAACGCCGTGCGCATGAGCGCGCTGATCCCCGCGCCCGTCATCCACGTCTACACGCACGATTCGATCGGTCTGGGCGAGGACGGCCCGACGCACCAGCCGGTCGAGCACCTGGCTTCGCTGCGCTACATCCCGAACAATGAACTGTGGCGCCCGGCCGATGCGGTCGAGAGCGCGATGGCCTGGCAGCGCGCCATCGAACGTCGCGATGGACCGACCTGCCTGGTCTTCTCGCGCCAGAACCTGGTCTGCCAGCCGCGCGATGCCGACACCCTGGCCGCCGTGTCCCGCGGTGGCTACATCCTGCATGAGCCCGCCGACGCCAAGGTCGAAGCCATCGTCCTGGCCACCGGTTCGGAAGTCGAGCTGGCGATGGCGGCGGCACGGCAGCTGGCTGGCGAGATCGGGGTCCGCGTAGTGTCGATGCCGTGCACCAGCGTCTTCGATGCGCAGCCGCTGGAATACCGTGAAGGCGTGCTGCCGTCGTGGTGTCGCGCGCGCGTCGCCGTCGAGGCGGCGCATCCGGATTACTGGCGCCGCTACGTCGGCCTGGACGGCGAGGTCATCGGTCTTGCCAGCTTCGGTGCCTCGGCGCCGGCACCGCATCTGTACGAGCACTTCGGCATCACGGTCGAGGCGACGGTCGCCGCCCTCCGCAAGGTCGCTGGGCGATGAGCAGCCGGGCGGGCCATTTCATGGCGCTGACTTCGCTGCTCGTGTCGCTTGCGCTGGGAGGATGCTGGGGCGGCGGTGCCGATGTACGCAACAGCAACCAGGCCACCACCATCGGCCAGGAACTCATCGACCTGCAGCGCGCCCGCGACGAGGGCTTGCTCGACGAGCGTGAATACGACAAGCAGCGGCGGCGCATCCTGCGCCGTCGCGACTGAACAACGCGCACAGTACCCAGCCGGGGCGACCGGTTCCTTCCATGGAGCCGGTCGCCGCGCCTTCGGGGATCAGAAGCAGCCGGGCGAAGGGCCGTGGCATTCGAAGTCGTCGGCGAAGAGGGTGTCATTGATGTCCCAGCCGAAGACATCCACGCGTCCGAAGCCGGCCGGGTCACCGGGCAGGCCAATCGCCAGCCA
>CAZYHP010000006.1:49255-59211 GCA_964647135.1 uncultured Rhodanobacteraceae bacterium | reverse complement strand
CAAGCGGCGCCCACGTCCGAGATCGAAGAGGCCAGGACATCCGTCGAGCGGGCAGCGGCGCCGCTGCCGGCATCATCGGGCCGCCTGCGCTGGCCCGGACTGGCCGCCGTGGCGCTGGTCGCCATCGCGCTGGTCGTCGCGTGGAAGCCCTGGTCGCCGACGCCGGACCTGTCGCCCGATGTTTCGAAGTCGCGCCCGGCGATCGCCCTGATGATCCAGGGCGATCCGCAAGCGCCGCCATGGCTGGCAGGGGCCGGCAGCGAGCTGCTGGCTGCGGAGCTCGGCACGGACGGGCAGATCCGCCTCCTGCGCGGCCACGGGCGTAGCGACATGCCCGGCGTCTCGGATGGGCGCTGGCAATCCTGGTTGCGGGAAGTTCTGGGTGCTGACTACGCACTCACTGGCCTGTGGCGCCTCGACGGCGGCCGACCGGTTCTGCGCTGGTCGGTTCTTCGCTTGTCGGACAGCCAGGTGACGCACAGCGCCCAGAGCAGTGACAGTGATCTGGGTGCGCTCAGCCGTGACGTCGCCGTCAGCGTCCGACGGCATCTCGAACTGGTGTCCGCGGAGGCCGACGACCTGCCTGGTCTTCCTCGCAGTGGCGACGCGCGGGCTGCCTACTACCGCGGTTTGGCCGCGTTGGCGGATGGTCGCCCGGGCCTGGCCGTCGCCGAGCTGGAGGTGGCGGTGGCCGACGAAACCGCCGGTGCACGTGTTCACCTGGCCCTGGCGCGCGCCTGGCGATCAGCGGGGTATGCCGGTCGCGCCCGTGCCCTGTTCGAAGCCGTTCTTGAAAGTCGCCACAGTCTGACTGTCGCCGAAAGGTTTCGCCTGGAAGCGGAGCTGGCGCGCACGGACAATCGTCCGGCCGATGCCGCGGCTTCCCTGCTCGCGCTGCATCGGCTCCATCCCGACGACAGCGATGTCGCCTACGACCTCATCGACGCACAGATCCAGGCCCGCCAAGCCAGTTCCGCGGAGACGATCCTGCATGGACTGGATACGCTGTCCGGCGAAGGCAGCAGCGATCCGCGCTGGCACATCGCGCGGGCGCAGCTGGCGATCATGCAATTCCAGCTTGATGTCGCCGCGACCGCGACCCTGCGCGCGCAGGCACTCGCGAATGAATACGGACTCGACGAGCTGGCAGCGCAAGCACAACTGGTAGGTGTAGCCGTCGATCGTCGACGGAATGACCCGAAGGCCGCCGCCGAGCGCCTGCGACAGCTGCTCGGCGGCACGCTGACACCGGCGCAGCGTGTGCGGACCCTGTTGCAACAGGGCAACCTGTTGCGTGACTCGGGCGACTTCGACGGCGCCGAGCAGGTCATCGGCGAAGCCATAGTCCTCGCCACGGAGTTGGGCAGCGAGGCACAGCTGATGCTCGCGAAAGTGGAGCTGCACACGGTCAAATCGTTGCGCAGCCACAGCGAACAGACGCTGGTCGACCTGGAGGCACTCGAACCGCGCATCACCCTGCTAGATGATGCCGGCCTGCTCGCTCGGTACTTCAATACCCTTGGCGTGCAGGCGACCTTGAACAAGGAAATCGACAAGGCCGATGCCTACCTGCGGCGCGCCGCCGCCGAGGCGCGCAAGGCCGGCCAGATCGACAACGAAGCCGGCGTCTACAACAACCTCGGCAACGTCCTGTCGCGCAATGGACGCACCGAGGATGCGATACGCGCCTGGGAACAGGCCCTGCGCGTCTTCAATGAAGTCGACAACGGTCTGGGGGCGGCGATCACCCTGAGCAACCTGGGCGGTGCGGCAGTCTCCCGCGGCAATCTCGCCCAGGCGCGCGAACAGTTCCAGCAGGCACTGGACCGCTTCGTCGAGCTGGACTCTGTCCAGCATATGGCCCGCACGCGCTTCGACCTGGGCCAGGTGGCCGAGCGCCAGGGGCGGCTGGCGGAGGCGGCGGAACTCTATCGGCAGGCCCTCGACGCGCAGCGGGAGGCGGCAGCTGACCGTGCCCTGCATGCTGCCGCGGCATTGGCACGCGTTCAGTTGGCGATGGCGCGCATTGACGAGGCCAGATCGGTCCTCGACAGTGTTTCCTCGCAGCTGGCGGCATCGACCGATCCGGGCGCGCAGGCGCGGGTGCATGCCAGCACAGGGCATCTGGCGCTGCTGTCCGGTGACCCGGAAGGCGCGCGCTCGGCATTTACCCAGGCACGCAGCCTGCGTGGCGACGCGCGAGGCGATGCCGACAAGGTCGCCTACAGCGATCTGGACCTGTTGACCCTCGATCTTCATCAGGCTCGCCCGCCTGGACAGATCCGGGCCCGGGCCGAAACGCTGTACCGCCACTTTGTCCGCGACAACGATCTGCACGGGCAATTCAATGCCCTGTTGATCCAGTCGCAGGCCTTGCTGGTCGCCGGCCGGTCGCCGCAGGCGGCCACCTTGCTGGAAAAAGCCGAGGCCCTGCTGTCGGCTTGGCCTGATGCCGGACTGGCCTACGAACTGGGTCGTCAGCGTATCCTGAGCGACGCGCCGCTGGAGGGGCCGGGCCAGTTGCGTCTGCGCGAACTGGCTGCGGGGGCCGAAGCCGAAGGCTTCGTGGTCCTGGCGCTTCGCAGTCGTCTCGATGCCGATCCCGATGACGTCGCGACGCGTGAACGCATCATCACTGCGGGTCTTCGCGGCCTGGGCCCGCGCTAGCGCCGCCTGCCGCCTGCGGGGGCTTTCACGCCATGACCGGCCATGACCGGTCTGAAGCAGGGTGCGGGTGCGCCCGACGCGCCAGCCGCCCGGTGGTACGACATCGGGTTTGCTGACATCGGCTCCCGGCCATACCGGTGATCGCTGTACGGCGGCGTTGTCCGTTGCGTTACACATCAACCTGTGAGCTCCACGGTCAATCCACAGTAAATCAATGGCTTGAGGAATTAATTGGGCCGGTTGACGGGCTTTCGAAGACTTTTCGAAGAACTTCGGCAGGCAATACGGACGTTTCGCCATACGCATGCGCGCACTTTCACGGCTGAAGTCGCCCCCGGGTCGGGGGCAGACCTTCCGCATGTAAAGGAGAGGCAAGCATGACCGGAAACCCCAACTACCGTAGCGCCGCCGGGAGCGGCGTCGCCGCCCGTCTTCGCGGCATCGCCGCCTTGGCAGCCCTGCTCTGCTGCCCGCTATTGGTCGCGCAGAATGTCGATGACGGCTACGCACCGGCAGTCGGCGGCACGGTGCGCACGATTCACGAACAGGGCGACGGCCGACTGCTGGTCGGAGGAGCGTTCACCGATGCGGGCGGACAGGTCCGCAACCGCCTGGCGCGGTTCTATCCGGACGGTTCGCTGGACAGCGCGTTTTCTCCCAGCATCACCCTGGGCAGCGGCGCACCGACGATCTGGGCCATCCACCAGCAGCCGAGCACCGTGCCGGGGCAGGGCAAGATCCTCATCGGCGGCAACTTCGGACTGGTCAATGGCGTCAGTCGTGCCGGTTTGGCCCGCCTGAACGTTGATGGCAGCGTGGACGGCCCGTTCAATGTTGCCGTCGACAGCGATGTGCGTTCGTTTGACGCCAACATGGCGCCCGATGGCAGCGTCGGCACCATCTTCATCGCAGGTCGATTCACCAGCGTCCAGGGCCAGCCGCGGAGCCGTGTGGCGGCGGTCTTTGCCGATGGCAGCCTCAACAACCTCTTCGCACCGAACCAGATCACGACGGGCCAGGTGAACGTCCTGCGTGTGCACCGCGATCAGAACGGTGCCCAGTACGGCGTCCTGATCGGCGGCGCGTACACCTTCGCAGGTCAGCCGGCCACCCTGCGTCGCCTGGTTACGGCAAGTGGTGCGGAAGATACCGGCTTCAGCGTCACCACCAGTGGCGGGACAACATTTGGAAACTACATCGCCGACCTCGCCGTGCAGCCTGATGGCCGGATCCTGATCGCCGGTGACTTTGACACCGTCAACGGGCAGGCGCGGCACATGATGGCGCGGCTGCACATTGATGGAAGTATCGACGACAGTTTCGTTCCGCCCGTTCTGAATGGCGGCGTGGCGAGCATTTCCCTGCAGCCCGATGGTCGCATCGTGATCGGCGGCAGCTTCACCAATCTGTCCTTGCGCAACAGGGTCGCGCGCTTGAACGAGGACGGCAGCCTGGATACGAGCTACGCGGCGCTCGTCGATCCCAACGATGTGGTGAATGCGGTTCACGTCCATCCCGACGGCGCGGCGACGATTGCCGGGCAATTCACCACGGTGACGGGTATTCCCCGCACGCGGCTGGCGCGGCTGGCTACGGGCGGCGGCCTGGAGCGGACGCTGGCGATTACCGGCGCTGCCGACGGCGGCGTTCGTGCCCTCGCTGTGCAGGCCGACGGCAAGATCCTTGTCGGCGGCCTGTTTACCCAGTTCAACGGCGTTGCGCGCACCCGCCTGGCACGCCTGCATGGCGCGCTGGGCAACGTGGACATGGGCTTTGCGCCGGCAATCAACGGCGAGGTTTATGCGCTCGCGGTGATGCCCGACCAGCGGATCCTGGTCGGCGGCGGATTCGGATCGGTCAATGGCACCAACCGTCGACGGCTGGCCTTGCTGAACCACGACGGCACGCTGGATACCTCGTTCAATGCGCAGATTCCCGGCGGCATCGTCGTTGCTATCGTGCCGCAGCACGACGGGCGGATTCTGATCGGTGGCGATTTCGATCAGGTGGGCGGCATGCCGCGCCAGAATCTCGCCCGATTGCATCCGGACGGCACGCTGGATACCTCGTTCCTGCCGCCGACGAACAACGGAACAGTGCGCGCCATCCTCGTGCAGCCCGATGGCCGTGTCGTCATTGGTGGCGAGTTCACGACCCTCGGTGGCGGCTGGACGCGCAATCGAATCGCCCGGCTTCTGGCCAATGGAAACATGGACGCCACATTCGACGCAGGCGACGGCGCCTCCGCTGCCGTGCGTGCACTGGCGCAGACTGCCGCCGGGGACCTCATTGTGGCCGGCAACTTCACCAGCATGGACAGCAGTCCCCGCAACCGCATCGCCGCGCTGGATCCCGACGGCGCGTTGCTGCCGACGTTTGCCGACGGTGCCAATGGCGATATCCACAGCGTCGTTCCGCGCATCGATGGCTCGATCTATATCGCCGGTGATTTCACCGGTGTGGCGGGATCGCCGCGCGGACGGGTTGCCCGGCTTGCTGCAAACGGCGCCCTGCTCGCCGGCTTTGACGCCCAGGCCGCCAATCTGGTCCGTGCCATGACGGTGCAGCCTGACGGCAAGCTACTCATTGGTGGCACCTTCGAAGCCGTGGCCGGTGTTCCGCGCACGTACCTGGCGCGGCTCTCCATTCCAGAAGCCGTTCGCCACCACCTGCGTTGGGATCAGGCCAATCAGAAAGTGTACTGGCAGTGGCAAGGGCCGGCAGCCGATCACCTGCATGCGCCGCAGCTGCAGGTCTCGACCGAATGCTGTGACGACGACAGTTTCATTGAAGTGCCCGGTGGGGCCGACATGGTCGGCGGCGCCATCGGTGTGAATCGCCAGTACGTCCTCAATGGATTCACCGGTCTGACCGGCATGTTCTACCTGCGCGCGGCGACGATCACCGGCGATCGGGGTGGGGTCGGCACGCACATGCAGTACTCGCCTGCCTGGCGATTCGATGGCGGCGAGGCCGACGACACCCTCTTCGCCAACGGTTTCGAGACGCACTGAACCTCTACCTCGGGCTGCCGCAAGCGCTTTCGCGTTCGGCCGTCATTCCGCATACGCCTGGCACGGCCAGGACCGGCATTCAATCTATCAAGGGTGGTTTGATCATGAACACGAACGTGGCGACAACGGTCGCTTTGACTTTGGCTGGCGTGCTGCTCGCGTCGACGGTCTCAGCGCAAGTCGATGCGACCGTCTCCGAACGGGGCGCGGTCTGGAGCTCGCACAACCACGGCTGCAACGGCGGCAATCGCACCGACGCGCTGCATCGCGATCCGGACGGCACCTTGTGGGCCGGCTGCGGTACCAATGCCACCGGTTACGGCCTGTTCCGCAGCATCGACGGCGGCGTCACCTGGGCGGCGGCTGCGGTGTCGCCGTCGGATGCCTTCCACGAATTCCGCGTCAACTCGATTTCGCGCGGCCACGACAATGCGCTGTATGTGGCGGGTTTCAAGCCGGGTGTGGTGCAGATGGTTCGCCGGGTGGCGACGACAACCTCGCCGCATCCGGTGACCGACACCCTCACCGGCGTCGCGCAGACCGGCCGCCAGTTCCATGTCGGCACTTACCGCGAACTCGGCGATGGGCGGGCCATCGCCGAGGCGCTCACCAGTACGAACTTGCTGTATCGACCCAATGCCACGGTGGGAAGCAGTGCCAGCAACTGGGTGCGCGAACTGGGCACGGTGCAGATGCTGGACATGACCGTCTACGGCGACCGCTTCTACGGCGCCGGCAGCCGCAACGTCGAGCCACCGCGCCTGTTTTTGCCGCCGCGAACCGTCGCGGATCCCTACCAGTTCGAAACGGTGGACCTGCAAACCGGTGCCGGCTGGCGAGGCGAGTTGTGGGGCATTGCGGTGAACAACCGCCGATTGGTTGCGGTGGGCATGGATCAGGACAACAGCACCGGCAAGATCTTTGTCGGCGGCGGCGACCTGTATCTGCCGTCCAGCTACCAGCAGCATTCAATGTCGGCCATCACCGGCGATGCCACGACCTGGGCGCGCGGCGCGTGTATCGCGCGCAACCGCATCGTGGTGGTCGGCGAGCGACATCCACTGGGATCGGGCGCAGGCCGGGTGCTGCTGTCCAACAATGATGGCGCCAGCTTCACGGTGATCACGCCACCGGACGCACCCGCCAGCATCAACAAGTGCGTGATCGAACCGGATGGAACGATCATCGTCGCGGGTGCCGGTGGCTTCATCGGAATACGACAGGACCCGGACTGGATCTTCCGCAACGATTACGAGCGGCCGTGATCGCCTGACACCATGGGAGCGCCGGCATGAAACGATGGCAGGATTGCCTGGCTGCCGTGCGCGTCCGGGCCAGTGCCCGGACAAGGGCTGCTGCTGTTGTGCCGGCCACGGCCACCCCCGGCAGCGCCGGCGAAGGGGTCATCGTCGCCCACGGTCATTGCGCGTTGATGGACCGTGTGCTTTCTCATTCGTCGCATGCAGGTGGGACCTGTTGCAGCACCGCTTCCCACCTCATGCGTCCGGGAGGGATGCCTGTCGCGCTGCAATGGGATGACAACAGGCATGACCGGATGCCGAAGATCACGCTGGTCTGTGCGGCCGAAGCCAGGGGCGGCGACAGCGGCGTCGTATCGAACCGCCAGGTCCGCATCCGCGCCGGCAACGTCGGCGGGAGCGTTCTGCGCCACGATCCCGCGGTGTTTGAGGACAACCGTACGACCCATGACGGACGCCTCGTCCAGCGCTTCGGTTGAACGCGAGCGCCTCGGCACTTCGATGATGGTCATGGACCGCTGGCACGGCATAACCCTGGTGCTTCTTGCGAGCCTTCAGGTTGCTGCGACCGTCTTCATCGTCGGCAGTTGGTTCGTGCGCGATGAGTTCGACATCAATCTGCCTCCGCCGAGCGGCCAGGAGACCTATGCCGAAGTGCTTCCCGGGCGGATCGCCGGCATCGATGCGGCAATCAGCGCGTGGCCGTCCGAAGATGGCAAAGTGCGCGGCGCGCGGGCGCGCTATGGCGATCGGGCCACGGTCGAGATCGTCAGGTCTGAAGGGGCCGAAGCCTTGGACAAACATGTCCAAGCGCAGGTCCAGCCCAGACTTTCCGGCTACAAACGCAACACCGGAGGAAAGAAGGCGGGTCGGTGGCGCTTGTGCGGCCACCAAATTCAAGGCGGGGGGCGGCTCTACGCGTGGCAGAGCGGTGATTGGATGTTCGTCATCGAAGCGGCGTCCGATGAGGTGTTCGACGAAGTGGTCGATCGCTTCGCCTACATCCGCCGCCGCTGAAGGTGTCTCTTGTCGCTGGAAGTGGGGGGTCAGTCCAGCGGGATGCGGCGCAACGCGCGGACATCGTCGACGTTGACCGGGGGGCCGTTATTGCCCCAGGCGGAGCGGATGTACGACACCACGGCGGCGATTTCGTCCTCGCGCAGCCGGCCGACATAGGGCGGCATCGAGTACGGACGCGGATTGCCGGCCGTGGCCGGCGCCGCGCCGCCGAACAGCACCATGCGCACGCTGTTGACGGCACCGGGATGGGTGACCAGGGGATTGCCGGCCAGTGGCGGATACTCCAGGCCACGGCCGCGACCGTCGTCGCCATGGCATTCGGCGCAGTGGGTCTGATAGACCCGAAGGCCGTTGGCCGCAGCCGCGCCCTGCGTCACGGTCGTGCCACGCTGGCGCGCGCTCGCGCGTCGCGACAGCGAGGGCTCGATGGTCTTGAGGTACGTGGCCATGGCGAGCGCATCGTCCGCCGTCAGGTACTGCAGGCTGGTGTAGATCACTTCGGCCATCGATCCGTAGGCGGAGCCGTGCCGCGACACGCCACTGCGCAGGTAATGGGCCAGTTCGGTCGTGTCCCAGCGCTCCAGGCTGATGCGATCCAGCGGGGGTGCGTACCAGCCCAGTCCGGTGATGTGGCCGCCGGCCATGTACCGCTCGACCGGCAGCGACTGCATCGCGCCGCGCCCGCTGTGGCACATGTCGCAGTGTCCGAGTCCATCGACCAGGTAGCGGCCGCGATGCCATTCCGGGGATTTCGACGCATCCGCCGGCAACGAGCGTGGGCGGTGAAACAGCATGCGCCACGTCAGCACGGCGGCGCTGCGCCAGCTGGCCGGAAAGGAGAGGGCGTTCGCCGGCGGCGCGGCATTCACAGGTGGCAGTGTGCCCAGGAACGCGAACAGCGCATCGATGTCGTCATCGGTCAGGCGCGCGAAATTCGCGAACGGAAACACCGGATACAGCGGACCGGTACGGCTGACGCCGTGCCGCATCGCATGGCGAAACTCTTCCAGCGTCCAGTCGCCCAGGCCGGTTTCCGGGTCCGGCGTGAGATTGCTCGCATGAATACTGCCGTACTCGGACTGGAAAACGCGGCCGCCCGCGTAGGGCGTGCCGCCGCGGGTGGTGTGGCAGGTGACGCAGTTGCCGATACGCGCCAGATACGCGCCGTGTTCAATCCGGGCGCTGTCCTGTGCGGCGGGCCGGCTGCCTTCCGTCGGCACGTTGAACGGCGCGAAGCCGCCCTGCGCGCGGAACATCAGCACGCCGACCATCAGGATCGCAAGCAATGGCAGCAGCAGGGCGAGCCGGCCCCAGCGGACTCCACGTCGGCTCATGGCGACGCCTCCGCGGTGCTGCTCTGGTCAGCTGCGATGGGGAGCGAACCACAGGGTATCGGGAGTTCGACCGAGCCGGCCGGCAGCGGACGTTCGCCCGGCGCGGCGGATTGTCCGGCGAGCCAGGTGGACACCAGGCGGATGTCCACCGGATCGATGCGTCGCGCGATCTCGGCCATGCAATCCGGTGCGGTGCTGCTGCGTGCACCGGTGATCCAGCCGCCAAGTTGCGCGATGAGGTAGTCGGTGGGCAGCCCGACCAGCGCCGGAATGCCGGGTTCGACGCCGGTGAGACGTTCGCCATGACAGGCCGCGCAGGCCGGCAGGCCGCGTTCCGGATCGCCGGTGAACACCAGCGCTTCGGCACGCGCGCGTCCGGCCGCATCGAGTCGCGTGGATTCGCCGGCGACGCGCTGCGTATGGGCGGGCTGCGCCGCGTACCAGTGCGCGATCTCACCCAGCCAGGCGTCGTCCATGTACTGCATGAGGTAGATCATGCGTGGATACAGTCGACGACCGTCGCGGAAGGCCTGCATCTGCGCCAGCAGATACCCCGCCGGCTTGCCGGCCAGGTGCGGGAAGTATTCGTCGCCTTCATTCGCACCCTCGCCATGCTCGCCATGGCAGATCGCGCAGGCGGCCAACTGCTCGCGCAGGTCGGG
>CAZYHP010000006.1:0-49155 GCA_964647135.1 uncultured Rhodanobacteraceae bacterium | reverse complement strand
CGCCATGCTCGCCATGGCAGATCGCGCAGGCGGCCAACTGCTCGCGCAGGTCGGGAACGGCCGCGCTGGTAGCCGCGGAGTCAGGATCCGGGGTGACGGTCGCGCTGGCGTCGTCCTGCAGCGCGGGCGAAGGCGCCTGCGCTGACGCAGCTCCAGCCACTGTCAACAGGGTCAGAACCGCCAATCGCCGCAGGAAAGAGTGGGAGGAAGGCATGGCGGTCGCAATTATGCGCCCGACGTCGACACCGCTTCCAACCACAATCGCTGAAGCGAGCGATGCGTGCAGACCACCGGGGTCCTGGAGTCTGCTGGAACCAATAGCGGTTCCCCGCTCCAGGGCGTAGCGATGGTGCCGGCAGGAATCCACCTCGCCCACCGCCAATGCCTTGAAGCATCGCCTGCCTCATGTCTGGCATGTCGTGGCTTAGCGTGGCTCGGTCGTTCGTCGGACGGCCACCTCGAAGCAAGGGCACGGGTGTACGCCAATCCCCGACGTACTTTCAACGACCCGACGATTTCCTGCGTTCCGGCTGTGAAGGTCATCAACAGCGGGTAATGCAGGTCATTGGGCCCATGCCCTGGCGCGAACCGGGACCGGGCGTCGTCCTCGCGGTGTCTCACGCCTGTTTGACGCCCCCGATCAGTCTCGCACTTCGTACATGGTGGTTATCCGTCCGCCCTGGACAATCAATGCCGTGATCTTCCGTCCCTGATGGTATTCCCACCTTTCGGCGATCTTTGCGCCGAACGCGTTCACGACGTCGTAGACGACGGTCGGGCGCTTGGCATTCTGGGCCTTGGTGACCGGATCGCCGGGCGAGATGACCACGGTTGTGCTGATCCGGTACGTGGTGATGCGCTGGTCGACCGCATGTGCCGAGCCGATGGTGAGCAGCAGTGCCAGAGCGAAGATCTTCATCGGTTTGTCCTCCCATTAGTGCCAACGCTATGGCGGCAGCCACGGCGAATGGAATCGGAAAATTCCGATTGTGGGTAAGGAGGTGTTGTCAGCCCGGCAGTCTCACCCCGTCACAGTTGTTCACAGTGGTCGCCCGGTGCCGGTGCCGGTGACCGGTGGCCCATTGCTCCGGCAGCATTCAACGTGGACCACTGGAAGGATGGAAAGAATTCGAATCAGCCTGGCGGCTTGATCAGCCTTTGCATTGGATTTCGCCCGGCCCGACTGCATTGCCGAGGTCCTGGACGTTGGCGTCGTGACGCATGGACCTGCGGTGTTTTCCATCGTCTGGTCTGGCGGTCGGAAGGTTCGAGCCCTTGGGGAGGCAGTATGAGCGGCAGAGCGGCATGCGCTCATGCATGCAACGAAGCGGTCATCGGCCGCCGTGGTACGGCCGGTGAGGTTTTTCGCGCTGGACTGGATGGCAGCGCCCGCTGCCCGCAGCGGGTTCGTCCGCGTTGAGGGCTATGAACCGGGAACGACGACTGACCAGTGGCGGCCACCTACACGTCGTGAAAGGACCTGGACGCAGGTCCTGCGAATGAGAAACGGGTACCTTGCGGTCGCCGATCGGAAACAAAAAAGCCCGGCGCTGGGCCGGGCTCTTTCAAGTCTCTGAAAATTATGGTGGCCAAGGACGGAATCGAACCGCCGACACGGGGATTTTCAATCCCCTGCTCTACCAACTGAGCTACTTGGCCGGAAAGCTTCACGCCTCCACCCGGATTCGGGCGGTGCGGGCCGCGTATTAGACCGTCCGCGGGCGTCGACGTCAAGCTGGCCCCGACGTGAACACCGCCGTGCGTCCGCGCGACGATTCGTTCTTGTCCATCGCCATGGAGGGGTAGGATCGTTGCAACCCTCGCCCGCTGCTGCCGCCCGGGCCTTTGAAAGGAGCGCCATCATGACTTCCGTCCGGATCGCATGTCTTGCCGTTGTCTTCGCGCTGGCCGCCTGTGCCAGCACCGCCGAGCGCCGCCAGTTCGAGCAGGAACAGCTGGCCATCTACAGCAAGTACGCCGGTGAGCCGGTGGACCAGATCCGCAGTTTCCGTCTGATCAGCTGGCAGCCGGTCGGCGACCTCAGCATCCTGCTGGAAGCGCGTCTGAATGAATGGTACTGGCTGGACGTGGACGGTCCGTGCATGGACCTGCCGTTCGCGCAGACGATCGGTTTCAAGACCTCGATGAACGCGCTTCAGGCGCGCTTCGACAGCCTCATCGTCGCCGGACAGCCCTGCCGCATCCGCAGCATACGTCCGATCGACTACAAGGCGGCACGCGCCGAGTTGCGCGCACTGCGTGAGCGTCGCCGCTGATTCGATAGCGCAATGGGGCGACGTCGGTGCGACGGGCTCCTCCCGGCGCCTGGGCCGGGTTCAGGCGGGCCGGGTCGTCACACTGCGTCGCCCAGGGCGGCTGTCGACTCGCGGCTGATCATCGTGTGGTGGCTTTTTCGCGGTCCTGCGCACGGCGGGGGCGTCGACGGCGGCCGGCAAGAACGCCCTTGCCGGGCATGCACTGGACGCGGCGAAGCCGGTGCCGGCGTCTCCTTCCGGCCGCTCGCCTCGAATGTCTGCAGTGCGCCGGTCGGACTAGGCTTCCGGCTCGACGTAACCCGGTGGTTTCTCGGCGCCGGGACCGAACAGGAACTTCTCCATCTCCGCAGCGAGGAAGCGCCGCGTCTCCGGATCCAGCGGCGACAGCCGGTTCTCGTTGATGAGCATGGTCTGGTGCGCCAGCCACTGGCTCCAGGCTTCTTTCGAAATGTGCTGGTAGATGCGCTGGCCGAGTTCGCCGGGCCAGGGCGCGAAATCCAGGCCCTCGGCTTCGCGCTGGAGTTTCTGGCAGGTAATCGTTCGCATGGGGTCAATCCTCTTGCAATCGCAGAGCCGTGAGCAGGCGGCGCACAGGCTGCGGAAGGCCGATGTTGGCAAGCTCGTCGAGCGGATGCCAGCGCCTGTCGTCCTGTTCGGCGATGGCAGGCACGCGGGTGGCGGCAGGAACGGTCGGGTCGACGTCGATCCGGAACGGTTGTGCCGTCAACGCGTAGTGCGTGAATACATGGCGGATCGCCGGCATCGCCACAAGCGCATCGCCGTGGTGTCGCGCTGCGCGCAAGGTCGGATCGTTGCGCAACGTCGGCTCATCGGGAAACTCCGGCAGGCTCCACAGGCCACCCCAGATGCCCGGTGCCGGGCGCCGCTGCAACAGGATGCGCCCGGCGTCGTCCAGCAGGACGAGCCAGGTCGCAGTGCGTTCGGGCAGCGACTTGCGTGGCCTCGGCGTGGGCAGGGCGGCGACGCGACCGGCGGCAAGGGCGACACAGTCATCCCTGAGTGGACAGCGCGCGCAGTCCGGCCGTGTCCGCGTGCAGACCGTTGCGCCGAGATCCATGATCGCCTGCGTGTAATCGGCCAGTCGCGAAGACGGCAACAGCGCATCGGCGAGTCGCCACAGGCGCAGCTCGATGGCGCGCTCGCCCGGAAAACCTTCGACGCCGTGGCTTCGGCAGAGCACGCGCTTGACGTTGCCATCGAGGATGGGCGCGCGCAAGCCGAATGCCTGCGACAGGATGGCGCCCGCCGTCGAGCGGCCAATGCCCGGCAGTGCGACCAATGCGTCGAGGTCGGCCGGCAGTTCGCCATCATGCCGTTCGACGCACAGTTGCGCCGCGCGCTGGAGGTGGCGGGCGCGACTGTAGTAGCCCAGTCCGGACCACAGTGCCATCACCTGGTCTGACGGTGCATCAGCCAGCGCCGGCAGCGTCGGCAGTGCTTCGACGAAGCGCGTGAAGTAGCCGGTCACGGTGGCGACCTGGGTCTGCTGCAGCATGATCTCGCTGAGCCAGACGCGATAGGGCTCCCGCGGCTGTTGCCAGGGCAGGTCATGGCGGCCGTGCTTCGCATGCCAGGCCAGCAGCCGTGGCGCGAAGTCCGGCAGCGGATCAATCGCCGCGCGGGTCGCCGTCACGGGTCGAAGGTTCGTCGCCCGGTGCTGCGACGGGTGGGAGCGTGCGCACGTCCAGCTCGATGCCTTCGATGCGGGCAGCGCCGATCTCCAGCGCCTGCAGGCGCCATTCGCCGCGGATGGCGGCAATGGCGGCGATGGGATTGCCCAGCTGCGCCAATGCCATGTTCGCTTCGTCGGCGGCCAGTTCGGCCTGGAAATGCTGGCTGCCCTGCGACAGTTCGAAGCGCAGCTCGTTGTCGCCTTCATCCAGCCGGAAGGCGATCGACACCGGCAGGTTCGGGTCGAGCCCGAGCGGATCGGGGAGCCAGTCCGGCCAGGCAGGCAGCGTCCCGGCCAGGTCGACGTGATTGAGGCCGATCGCATCGAGATGCAGGCGTCCGCTCAGCTCCATGCCGAGGCCGTCCGACAGCGGTTGGCCATCGGGACTGACCACCCAGCGCAGCTGCGTGTCTTCCAGTGCGATGCCGGTGGCGTCGTTGCGCGGCCGCGTTCTCAGCGTGAATGAGAGCGCGCGGCTCTGGCGTCCGCGCAGGCGTGCGCCGGCGTCGAGGTTGAACACTTCGCCATCGAGCATCGGCGTGGTGATCAGCGAGAGCTGGTCCAGGCGCCAGTCGTCATCGCCATCGCCCGAAAGCAGCGTGCCGTCTTCGACGCGAAGGCCCACTTCGATTCGCGGCAGTCGCGGTGTGCGCGCCGGGCCGCTGTCGTCGGACAGGTTGGCCAGCAGGTCCATCAGTTCCGGCCAGGCAATCACCGGCCGGCGCAACTGCAGGCTTTCGACGCGCGTCTGGCCGGTCCACAGGACCGACCACGGCATCGCCAGGTTCAGCTCCTCGGCACTGGCGGCAAGGACACCGTCGCGCTCGACGCGTGCGCCGGACAGATGCACCTGCAGGCGTGGCAGCAACCGCACGCCCGGCGCTTCCGCCAGCGTCAGCGTCGCGCCGAGTTCTCGTTCAGTCCAGTTGCCGATCAGGCGGGCGACATTGTCGGGTCGCAGCACCCAGCGGATGCCGATCACGGTGCCGGCGGCGAGGACGGCGAGGAGGCCGATGACGATCAGCGTGCGCCGGCCCCGCAGCATCGATCAGGTATCCAGACTGTCCGGCAGCAGGCCGTCGATGAACGCGTCGGGATCGAAAACCTGGAGATCCTCGGCTCCCTCGCCGAGGCCGACGAAACGGATCGGCAGCTTGAATTCGCGCGCCAGCGCGAAGACCACGCCGCCCTTGGCGCTGCCGTCGAGTTTGGTGACCACCAGCCCGGTCACGCCGGCGGCCTGGTGGAACTGCCGCACCTGGTTGACCGCGTTCTGGCCGGTGGTGCCGTCGATGACCTGCAGCACTTCGTGCGGCGCCTGACCGTCCAGCTTGGCCATGACGCGACGGATCTTCGCCAGTTCGTCCATCAGGCCAGACTGCGTGTGCAGGCGACCGGCCGTATCGGCGATCAGCAGCTGCGCGCCCCGCGAGCGCGAAGACTGCAGCGCATCGAAGATCACCGAAGCCGAATCCGCACCCTGGCCCTGCGCGTAGACCGGAATGCCCGTGCGGTCGCCCCAGGTCTGCAACTGGGCGACGGCGGCGGCCCGGAAGGTATCGCCGGCGGCCAGGGTCACGCCCAGGCCCTGGTCGTGGTAGCGGCGGGCCAGCTTGCCGATGGTGGTTGTCTTGCCGACGCCATTCACGCCGACGACGAGAATCACGAACGGCTGCACGGCCGGATCGATGGCGAGCGGCTGCGCTACCGGATCGATCAACGCACGCAGGCGTGTGCGCAGGTCCGCGAGCAGCGCGTTGGAGTCGGCGTAGCTGCGCGCCTTGATGCCGCGACGCAGGGCGTCGACCAGTTCACTGGTGGCGGCGACGCCGACATCGGCGGTCAGCAGTACCGTTTCAAGTTCATCAAGCAGATCCTCGTCCAGCGGCTTGTTGCTGGAGAAGAGGGCGCGGATGCCGACGCCGAGGGAACTGTTGGACAGGCGTTCGCGCCAGCTCGGCTTCGCCTTGACCGCTGCCGCGACAGCGACCGGTGCTGTCGCGGGCACGTTCGCGAGCGGCGCGGGCCGTGGTGAAGCGGCTGCGCTGGCGGTGCTTTCGTGCTCGCCGGCAGCGTCGACATCGGCCTGCGACGTCGCCTCGACCGCTGCCTGCGTCGAATGGCCTTCGTCGACGGCAGGGATGGCCGGTTCGGCCGTTTTCTTCTTGCGGAAAAACCCGAGCATGGCGTGACGGTCTGGAAGTCTGCGTGACAGTTTCGCGGAGGGGCGAAGGCGCCGGAGCGGCCTGGACGTCAGGCGGTGCTGCACGGGCGTCCAGGGCGGCCCGGTATGCTATCACCGCCAATGAAAGCCAAGCGTTCGACGACAATCCCGGCCACGCCCGGTTCAGTCCGCATCATCGCCGGGCAGTGGCGGGGCCGGAAGCTGCCGGTGCCCGATCTGCCGGGCCTGAGGCCGACGCCGGATCGCGTCCGCGAAACGCTGTTCAACTGGCTGATGCCGGTCAACGAGGGCGCGCGCTGCCTGGACCTGTTCGCCGGTACCGGCGCACTGGGGCTGGAAGCGGCTTCGCGTGGCGCCGCTGGGGTCGTTCTGGTCGAGCGCGACCGCCGTGCCGCGGCAGCCCTGCGCGAACACGCTGCGCGACTGGATGCCAGCCAGGTGCATGTCGACTGTGCCGACGGTCTGCAATGGCTGGCGCAACCGGCCTCGCAGCGGTTCGACATCGTCTTCCTCGACCCACCTTATGCCGACCGCCTGCTGGCGCCGGCCTGGAAGCTGCTTTGCGAGCGCGGCTGGCTGGCGCCACAGGCGTATGTCTATGCCGAATGGCCGCTCATGGAACCGTCGCCGATCGGGCTGGTGCCCTGGCGCAGTGGGCGGGCCGGACAGGTCGCGTATGCGCTGTACCGCTGCCAGTCCGGGACGATGCAGGGCGATCCCGCCGCCTGATACGCTCGCGGCTTCGCAACGCCTCGGCAGGCCTGGAGTGCTCCCTGATGAAAGCCGGCAACCCCCGCATCGCGGTCTATCCGGGCACGTTCGATCCGCTGACCAATGGTCATATCGACCTGGTGCAGCGCGCCGTTCCCCTGTTCGACAAGGTCGTGGTGTCGATTGCCGAGAACCCGGTGAAGGGGCCGAGTTTCAGTCTCGAGGAGCGCATCGAGCTGGCAAGGCGGGCCCTGGAAGGCATCGGAAAAGTGGAGGTCCTGGGCTACCGGGTGCTGCTCGCCGAATTCGTGCGCGAGGTCGGCGCGGGCGTCATCCTGCGCGGCCTGCGCGCGGTGTCCGACTTCGAGTACGAGTTCCAGCTTGCCAGCATGAACCGGCATCTGGTCCCGGAGGCGGAGACACTGTTCCTCACACCGGCCGAGCAGTGGGCTTTCATTTCCTCATCACTGGTCCGCGAAGTCTCACGCTTCGGGGGCGATGTCTCGGAGTTCGTGCATCCGGTCGTGAATGCCGCCCTCAAGGACCGTTTCCGCTGAAGCCTGCGGCTATACTCTTTCCCATTCAGCCGCCCGCCACGGGCCGCCCCGCGTCAACAGGAGTGCGCACAGCCATGACCAGTCGTCTTCGAATCGCCTTGCTCGCCCTGGTGGCCGGGCTCTTCACCCTTGCCGGGTGCCAGCAGGAAGCCAGCGAAGGCCGGCCGACACCGGGCGCCGGACAGCCCGCGCCCGCCGCCGAACCGCGCGCACCGCTGATGCTGCCGGCGTCGCAGAGCGACGAAGACTGGAAGCGCTACATCGGCCAGATGGTGTCCCGGAACGTCCGCGTCAAGCGCGGCATCCCGCCCTTCGCCGTCTATGTCAGCCCGGACGAGGATCCGTTCCCGGTCATCGACAATGCGCGCCAGACCCTGCAGCGTGGCGTCGTCAAGGACACCATCATCGCTTTCGGCTCGCGCGACTCGCAGCTGATGGCGACGCAGATGGTCGAGCTGTTCCAGGACATTCCGGCCGATCGCCTCAAGGGTGCGCGCGTCG
This sequence comes from uncultured Rhodanobacteraceae bacterium, assembly GCA_964647135.1. GTDB lineage: Bacteria > Pseudomonadota > Gammaproteobacteria > Xanthomonadales > UBA2363 > Pseudofulvimonas. The sequence continues at coordinate 41,232 of CAZYHP010000006.1, read as the reverse complement.
TGTTTGTCGGAGATGCCGCCCATCGCAGCCTCGCCGAGGGTGCGGTCGCGCCGTCCGGCGCCGAGTTCATCTTCCTGGAGGTCGGCAAGTAAGCCGAGTCCGCCCGCGCCGGCGCGCAACGCGCCGGCGCCGTTCAAGTCCCCGGCATCACCCGGCGGCTATACTCCCTGCATGGCCCTGTACATCACCGACGCATGCATCAACTGCGATGTCTGCGAGCCGGCCTGCCCGAACCAGGCCATCCACATGGGTGAACTGATCTACGAGATCGACCCGGCCCGCTGTACCGAATGCGTCGGCCATTTCGACGAGCCGCAATGCCAGGCGGTGTGTCCGGTCGAATGCTGCCTGCCTGACCCGGCCCGACCTGAGAGCGAAGGCGAACTGCTGGCCAAGCTCGAACGCCTGAACATGGAATCCGCACGATGAACGTCTTCCGCCCCCTCGGCTATCTCGGCTTCCTCGCTGTGCTGTGCGCCGGCGCGGCCCATGCCGCCGGCGACGGCGCGCAGCGCGAGACCTCGACAGCCGGCGCCAGTGCCACGCCGGGCAAGGTGGCCATCGCCAGTGCGCACCACCTGGCCACCGAGGCCGGCCACGAGGTCATTGCCGCCGGCGGCAACGCCTTCGACGCAACGGTGGCCGTCGCGATGGCCCTGGCCGTCGTGGAGCCGGCCAGCTCAGGCATCGGCGGGGGCGCGTTCTTCCTGTTGCATCGCGTCAGCGACGGCAAGGATGTTTTCGTCGATGCCCGCGAAGTGGCGCCCGCGGCAGTCAGCCGCGACTGGTACCTGGACGACGAGGGCAAGCCGGATCGCGATCGCAGCGTCAACGGTCCGCTGGCCGCCGGCATTCCCGGCCAGCCGGCCGGGCTGGTCTGGCTGGCCGGGCACTATGGCCGCCTGCCGCTGGCGAAGTCGCTGGCGCCGGCGATCAGGCTGGCCGAGGAAGGTTTCCCGGTCGACGAGAAGTACCGGCAGCTGATCGGCATGCGCATCGATGCGCTGCGCCGCTACCCGGATGCCGCGCGCCAGTTTCTGGTCGCCGGCGAGATGCCGGAGTTGGGCCACGTCATCAGGCAGCCCGATCTTGCCAGGACCATCGAGCGCCTCGCGGAGCGCGGCTTCGACGGCTTCTACAAGGGCGTCACTGCACGGCGTCTGGTGACCGGCGTGAACGAGGCCGGCGGCAGCTGGACGCTCGACGACATGGCCAACTACCAGGTCAAGGAGCGCGAACCGATAAGGCTGCGTTACCGCGACCACGAAATCGTCACCTCGCCGCCGTCATCGTCGGGTGGCGTGGTCATCGCGCAGATCCTCAATATCCTGTCGGTGTGGGACCTGCAGAAAATGACGGCTGTGCAGCGCGTGCACCTGATCGTCGAGGCCATGCGCCGAGGCTATCGCGACCGTGGCATCTATCTGGGTGATCCGGAGTTCGTCGAGATGCCGCTGGCGATGTTGCTCAGCGCGGACTATGCCGCCGGCCTGCGTGCCTCGATCCGCCTTGACCAGGCCACGCCCAGCTCGATGCTGCCCGGCAGCGACAATGCGCCTCGCGGCACTGACACCACCCACTTTTCCATCATCGATGCCGACGGCAACATGGTGTCCGCGACGCTCAGCGTGAACCTGCCGTATGGCTCGGCCTTCGTGCCGCCAGGTACCGGTGTGCTGCTCAACAACGAGATGGACGACTTCGCGCTGGTCGCCGACGCGCCGAATGCGTATGGCCTGATCGGGCGCGAGGCCAACGCGCCGGCCGCCGGCAAGCGCATGCTGTCGTCGATGACGCCGACCTTCGTGCGCGGTCCGGATCGGACGCTGGTGATCGGTACGCCCGGGGGCAGCCGCATCATCACCATGGTGCTGCTCGGCGTGCTGGAATTCATCGATGGTGCCGACGCCATGGGCATCGTCAGCGCACGTCGCATCCACCATCAGTACCTGCCGGATGCGATCTCCGCCGAAACCGGCGCGCTGTCGACCGAGACCGTGCACGCGCTTGAAGCGATGGGCCATACCGTCGATGCCGGACGGCGCGACTGGGGCAACATGCACGTGGCGATCTGGAATCGCGGCACCGGCGAGGTGGAAGCGGCGTCCGACCCGCGCACCGAGTCCGGTCGTGCCGACGTTCGCTGACCGCCGTTGACAACGGCGGCGCGTGGAAACAGCGCGGCGACGACATTCCCCGTCGTCAACCGCTAGCATAGGCGGCATCCACCCTCAGGGATGCCGCACATGAAAGACCAAGGCGAATGGCTGAAGCAGCTCGGCGAGCTGCAGCAGCAGTACTGGAACGGCTGGCGCGAAGCGACCACGCAGGCGATGGGCGGCGCACCGACACCGTCGACACCCTGGCAGGACGGCATGGATGCCTGGGCGCGCGCGATGGGCCTGCGGCCGCAGATGCCGATGACCATGCAGATGCCGATGCCGACGAATCCTTTCTTTCCCTTCGCCGGCAGTGTCCTCCCGCAGGTCGATCCGGTCGAGCGCCTGCTCGACCAGGGCAAGCGCTATCTCGGCCTGCTGCAGGGCATGATGACGGGTGACGCCTTCCGGGCGATGCAGGGCGACTTCGATCCGCGCGCATGGCTGGAGCAGATGCGCGGCTTGCACGAACGCATCGGCGAAGACCTGCTCGGCAAGCTCGAGCCGATGCCGTGGTTCACCGGCCTGCAGACGGCGCAGATCGAGCAGCTGGTCAAGACCTTCACGGGCCTGCCGACGCTGGGGGCCAAGGAGGAACTGCAGGCCTGGCTGTCCACGCCGGCCTTCGGCCTCAATCGCGAGCATCAGGAGCGTGTGCAGGGACTGGCCAGCGCCTGGCTGGATTACCTGGAGGCGCAGAAGCGCTACGACAGCCTGATGCTCAGCTCCGCCCGTCGCACCTTTGAGGTCCTGGAAGGCAAGCTCGCCGGGCGCGAAGAGCCGGGACGCCAGATCGAGACGCCCCGCGCCCTCTATGACCTGTGGATCGACGCCGCCGAGGAGGCGTTCGCGGAGGTCGCGATGAGTGCCGACTACCGCAGTCTTTACGGCGATCTTGTCAACACACAGATGCGCGTGCGGGCGGGCATCAACGGCGAGATCGAACGCATCGGCGAAATGTTCGGATTGCCGACGCGCACCGAAGTGGACTCACTGGCGCGCCAGCTGCATGAGCTGCGTCGCGAATTGCGTCGCCGCGCGCGTCCGGCGGCCACTGAAGCTGCCGAGCGGGCGTCCCGTTCAGGCGGGGAACCCGCGGCGCGCAAGCAGACAGCGGCACACAGGGAGACGGCGGCTGCCGCGAAGCCGGCCGCTGCGGCGAAACCCGCCCGCAAGGCCAAGCCGCGTGCCGCCGCAGCGTCCGCGAAACTGGTCGCCGCGGCACCCGTGCCGGTCGCCACGCGCGCGGCAAAGGCGGCACAGCGTCCGGCGAAGGCGGCAAAGAGCAAAGGACGGACACAGGGCAAGCGGACGACATCCGCCGCGCCATTGACGCCGATCATCCAGACCACCGGCGCGCGCACGCGCAAGCGAGGCTGACATCATGACGACCGCCATCAAGTTCGATCCCAAGGCCGTGGTCGAGGAAGCGCTGCGCTTCAACCAGAAGCTCGCCGCCGGGCTGAAGACCCTGCGTTCCGTGCCCGATGTCGAATACGGCTGCACCGAGAAGGAAGAGATCTACCGCGAGGGCAAGACCGTCCTCTACCGCTTCAAGGGTGAAGGCAAGCCGACGGCGCGCGTGCCCATCCTCATCGTCTACGCCCTGGTCAACCGGCCGTACATGGTCGACCTGCAGGAAGACCGCTCGCTGGTGCGCAACCTGCTTGCGCGCGGCGAGGATGTCTACCTGATCGACTGGGGTTATCCGGACCGTTCCGATCGTTGGCTGACCCTGGACGACTACATCAACGGCTACATCCACCATTGCGTCGAAGCCATCTGCGAACGCCATGGCCTGCCGGCCATCAATCTGCTCGGCATCTGCCAGGGCGGCGCCTTCTCGATCTGTTACGGCGCACTGCATCCGGAGCGCGTGAAGAACCTCATCACCATGGTGACGCCGGTGGATTTCCACACCGACGACAACATGCTGTCGCACTGGACGCGGTCGCTGGACGTCGACCAGTTCGTCGACACGCTGGGCAACGTGCCCGCCGACCTGATGAACTACTGCTACCTGATGCTCAAGCCGTACCGGCTGAACTTCCAGAAGTACCTCGGCCTCGCCGACATCCTGGACGACGAGCACGAGCTTGAGAACTTCCTGCGCATGGAGAAGTGGATCTTCGATTCGCCGGACCTGGCCGGCGAGACGTTCCGCCAGTTCATCAAGGACTTCTACCACGGCAACAAGCTGGTGCAGGGCGGTCTGCAGATCGGCGGGCAAGACGTCGATCCGATGCAGGTGACGATGCCGGTGCTCAACATTTTCGCCGAACAGGACCACCTGGTTCCGCCGAGCGCGTCGCGTCCGCTGGGCGGGATCGTCGGCACGGACGACTACACGGAGCTGGCCTTCCGCGGCGGCCACATCGGCATCTACGTGTCGTCGCGCGCCCAGCGCGAAGTGCCCGCCGCCATCCATGACTGGCTGGCGAAGCGCAACCGCTGACGACGGTGGCGTAGCCGGCCTTCCGACGGCTGGCATCCCTTGACGGCATCCGGCATTCAGCGCCGGATGCCATGCCGGTGAGCCTTGACGCGCCGGGCGTACCCGGCAAGTGACACCGGAAGCCTCCATCGGCCGAACTTTCCGTTGCGACCGGTGCATGACCCGAGAAGTCCGGGCAAAGCGATGCCGGCCGATCCCGCCGGTGTGACCGTCCTGCGTGTCCGCAACCGTCAGGGAACTCGTGGCGGATACCACGCAGGCGGTTGAGCAAACCGGACAACGGCACGCGTCAATCCGGTCCGATGGTGGAAATCACCCGCGTTCCGGAGTGGCGATGCCAGAGCGATGAAGTCCACGCCCGCGGGCAAGCGGGCGTGCGCGGGAACGGAGACCCCGTGATCAGCCGGCCGCTTCGTCCGCCAGCGCCTTGCGCACACCGTCGTCGGCATCCATGCGGCCGCTGAACGCTGCGAGGTTGTCCAGGCCCGAGAGGTCGACACCCACACCCTTGGCCCAGCGCAGCACGACGTAGAGATACGGATCGGCGATGCTGCGCTGATTCCCGGCGAGCCATTCGCGGCCTGCCAGATGCGCGTCGATGCGCTCGAGCAGCACGCGGACGGCGGCACGCGCGCAGTTCTTCAGGGCATCGTGCTGGCCCTCGTCCGCGAGGAACCTGCCCGGTGCGAAGATCGGCAGGAATGCCTTGTGAACGTCGGCGTTGAGCATGCCGAGCCAGCGGTTCACTTCCGCGCGACTGCGCGGCGTGCCGTCACCGGCAAGCGCGGCCTGTGGATGCATGTCGGCCAGATAGGTGAGGATGGCGACGTTCTGGGTGAGAACCCAGCCGTCGCTGTCGACGAAGGCCGGTACCGCACCGGTTGGATTGATCGCCAGGAATTCCGGCGACTTGAGCTGCTCGCGCGGTACCTTGACCGCCTCGTACGGCTGACCGGTCCATTCGAGCACGATATGCGTCGCGAGCGAACAGGCACCGGGCATGTAATAGAGCTTCATGTGAGGTCCTCGGTGGTGTGGGAGGGTAAGCCTGAGCCGTCAACGACTCAGCTGACGGCGCAGATCAGCCCCTTGATGTAGGCGGTTTCGGCGACGGCGGTATGCAGCGGATGGTCCGGGCCCTGCTGGAGTCGCGCTAGCACCGACGCCGTGCGGCCGACGCGCGTGGTCGCTTCGTGGACCACCTGCATCAACTCGCTCTCGGCCAGGTGGTGCGAACAGGAACAGGTGACCAGGATGCCGCCCGGCACCAGCATGCGCAGCGCCTGCTGGTTGAGGCGCTTGTACGCCACCAGGCCGGCGGCGTGGTCCTTGCGACGCTTGATGAAGGCGGGCGGGTCCAGAACGATCACGTCGAACTGTTCGCCATCTTCGCGCAGTGCCTTCAGCGCGTCGAAGGCATCGGCGTGCAGCGTGTCGACCTTTTCGGACACGTTGTTGAGCGCCGCATTGGCCTCGATGCCTTCACAGGCCGGCAGCGAGGAGTCCACGCAGATCACGCGTTCGGCGAACTTGGCTGCGGCGCGCAGACCCCAGCCACCCTGGTAGGAAAACACGTCGAGGACGCGGGCGCCGCGGGCCAGGCGCTCGAACAGGTCGCGGTTGGCCCGCTGGTCGTAGAACCAGCCCGTCTTCTGGGCGTGCGCGAAGTCGATGCGGAAGCGCAGGTCGCCCTCGCGCGCCTCGATGAACGCCGGGACGTCACCGATCGCCGCTTCGACATACTCGGGCAGGTTTTCCATTTTGCGCACGCCGCCGGTGTTGCGCCACACCAGGTTTTCCGGCGCCAGCACTTCGGCGACGGCCTGGTCGAGTAGCGGGCGCAGGGCTTCCATGCCCGCGGTGGCGATCTGGCCGACCAGCGTCGAGCCATAACGGTCGATCACCAGACCGGGAAGGCCATCGCTCTCACCGAATACCAACCGGTAATAGGGCTGGTCATACAGCCGCTCGCGTAGTGCCAGTGCCGCGCGCAGGCGCTTGGCGATCAGGAAGGCGTCGACCGTCGATCCGGTATCCCGGGTCATCAGTCGTGCGGCGATGAGGTTGTGCGGATTGATGTAGCCAGTGCCGACCAGCTCATCGCGGGCATCGTGCACACGAACCAGTTGTCCGGCCTCGAAGCCCGAAAGCGGCGTGGCGGTGGTGTCGATCTGGTTGCTGTAGATCCACGGATGACCGTGGCGCAGACGCCGTTCCTCGCCTTTTTTCAGGCGCAAGCGTGGCAGGTTGACGGACATGGCTGGATTCCTTAGGCAACGGAATAGCGTAGCCGATCGCCGTCCTCGCCGATGAATGCCGGCCATCGAAGGCGTTGCCCGCCGCGGGCTTCGCCGCGCCGCGGTGGCCCAGGGGAACGCCACCGCGGATGCGGGCGGGCGCCGTTCAGAACCAGGCGCGCAGGCCGGCGGCGAGCGTACGCCCCGGGCGTGGCGCGACGTCCTTGAGGAAGGAGGTGTGAACGCGGACGTCCTCGTCTGCCAGGTTGCGTCCCTGGAAGAACAACTCGACTTCGCGCGCCTGCCATTCGAACGACCAGGCCAAGTCCGCCTCGAACTGCGTGTGGCCGGGGGTGGCTGATTCTCCTTCGGCGACGCGGTCCTGCCTGCGATAACGCAATGCCGAGACGCCCGCACGCCAGCCCCCGCGCGACCATTCCAGTCCGGCACCAACGCGTGACGGCGCGATGCGGGGCAGGTTGCCGCCGTCGTCCAGCTCACCACGCACCGTGTCCGCCATCAGGCTCAGGAGGTAGCGGCCACTGCGGTGATCGGCCAGCCTGAGCTTCGCTTCCAGCTCGCCGCCCCGAAACGTCGCGTCGTGCTGGTGCCAGTGCAGGACCGGATGCCCTTGCCCGCCGTCGTCGTCGCCATCGGCGTGGAAGGACCGTGCCGTGTGTTCGTGGTCGCCATGAAGATACGTGAAACGGTCGAAGCGGTTGTGCCACGCAGCCAGCCGCATCTCGAGTCGGTCGCCGTGATAGTGCAGCCCCAGTTCCAGCTGCCGGGATGTTTCTTCGCCCAGTGCGGCGTCGCCGACCTCATAGGACGCGGTGGCCACATGCAGGCCGTCCGAGTACAGCTCTTCCGCGGTCGGCGCACGTTGCGCGCGGTCGATGCCCAGGCGGAGGTGCCAGCGCTCGGCGAACCGCCATTGGCTTGCCAGCGAGGCGCTGACGGCCTCGAAGCGGCGTGGCGCGTGTTCGCCTTGCGGGACGATTTCGACACGGTCATGCCGCGCACCCATTTCAAGATCGAAGTCCTGCCACTGGCGCCGCTCGACGAGAAACACGCCGAAGTCCCTCGTGACGCTGGCGGGCACGAAGGCTTCGTCGCCTTCAGCGGTGAAGTCGCGTCGGCTGGCCTGCACGCCGTAGGCGCCCTGCCAACCCGCACGGGGCGCGTGCACGAGTTCCAGGCGTCCCTCATGGCCTTCGTTGCGGAAGTGCGTGCCGGCGATGCCTTCTTCGAATTCGGTGTGCGCGTAACGGCTTTGGCCCAGTCGAAGCCGCAGTGTCTCGTGACCGGGCAGCGGGTCGGTCAGCCCGGCCTTGGCGTCGATGCGCGTCTGCTTGAGATCAATCTCGACACCTTCGTGCCCGCCGCTGTCGTGCCTGTGGACCGCACTGCCGGATGAGCGCGCCTGATCGGCGTGCAGGTCGGGGTCGTCGTGCGCATGTCCCGGCACGCCGTATACGCTTTCATGCCGGCTGACGGCCATGCCGACGAAGCCGCGCTCACTGGCATGGCTGATCGCTGCGGCGCCACCCCTTGTCCGTGTGGCGCTGTTGGCCAGGACGCTGTTGCCGATGTCGTGCCCCGGCTCGTCCGTCGGGTCGTGATCATGGCGGTGGTCGTGATCGTCAGCATGGCGTTCTGCCGCGCCGGGGATCTCATAGTCCCCGGTGTCGCGATGGAAAACGTCGGCATGGACGACGAAACTGCCGTGACCGACGTCGACCCGCGCCGCGCCGGCACGTTCGTCGGCGGCGTCGTTGCCGCGCAGCTCGGCGCGGCCACGCATGCCCTCGAAGGCGTGCTCGTGGATTCGTCCGTCGACGACATTGACAGCGCCGCCGACGGCACCTGAGCCGAACAGCAAGGTGGCCGGACCCTTCAGCACTTCGATCTGGTCGGCCAGGAAGGGCTCGATGGTCACCGCATGATCGACACTCACCGTCGACACGTCCAGCGCCGCAAGGCCTTCGCCCAGGACCTGGACACGGGCGCCATCGAGGCCCCGTATCACGGGCCGTCCCACGCCGGAACCAAAGAAGCTGGACTGCACGCCAGGCAACCGCGCCACCGATTCCCCCAGCGTCGGGGATCGGCGATCGTCGAGTCCGGTGCCGGCCAGTACTTCCATCGGCCGTGCGATGTCGTCGGGTGCCTTTCGCAGCGGCGTTGCCGTGACTACGACTTGGTCCAGTTCGCGCGCGTGGGCGTCCACGTCCGTTCCCGCGCCCAAAGCCGGCGCGGCGACAACAACCGAGAGGGGAACCCACAGGACGTGGCGGGGTGTGCAAGGGCGCATGGGCTGGGCTGGCCTCCTTCCATGAAAGACGTTATATCATAACAATCCCGTCTTCGAGTCAACATGGGCTGGGCGCGGACGGAGCCGGGTTTCCGACAGGGACGTTCCGAACGCCTGGCGGGTCAGCGGCCGCCGGCTGCCCGTTCTTGCCATCATCGGCGGGTCAGCTGGCCGTTCCAGCGCTGGGGTGCCAGCCTGACACACGGCACGATCCCGCAGGATCGAAGCAGCGTCCGCCCAGCCGCACCGGTCCCTTGACCTTTGGCCACCATTTGCAGCTTCGCGGCGTTGGAAAGGGGCGTCGTGCGTTCCTCGTCAAGCAACCCTGGATGCAAAAAAAAGCGGGCGCTGGGCGCCCGCAATGCGGTTGGGCTGACCGGGGAGGGCGGTCGCCCGGGGACGTACGACGGGATCACTCCTCGTCGTGCTGCTTGGAGCTCTTGTACGCATCGAATTCGGACTGGCTCAAACGGCCGTCGGCATCGGTGTCGTAGCTGGAATAGTTGACCGCCAGCTTGTGGTCGGCAGGGATCTCGTCGCGAGCCACGTAGCCATCATTGTTGGCGTCGAGCGACTGGAAGCTGCGGCCGTCATCGGCCAGGGCGAGCGTCGAGAAGCCGAAGGCAACTGCGGCGAGAGCGATGAAGGGGGACTTGGTCATGGTCGTACTCCTTGATTCGATAAAACGCGAGAGTCGACTCGCAGCGGACATTGCGCACGTGCCGTGCCAAACCGGCAATCAAGTGCTTGCGTACGATCCGGGCGAATCCTTCGCGCAGGCTGCATGAAAACGTGCAGGGTGGTCCTGCAAGTTGCAATGGTCACCAGGCCGATGCGGGCAAGCTGGACCATCCGGCACGGATCGCCGCCTCGGGCACGCCATAGAGCCGGGCGAGATGTGCGGCGCTGATGGCCGTAGCCGGCGGCCCATCGGCAATGATTCGTCCCTCGGCGAGCAGCACCACGCGATCGGCAATGCGCAGGGCATGTTCGGGCTGGTGCGTCGACATCAGCACACCCAGGCCCAGGTCGCGAAGCAGCGCGATGTGTTCGAGCACGCGCAACTGGTTGCCGAAGTCGAGACTCGCCGTGGGCTCATCCAGGACCAGCAGCTCCGGTTCCTGTGCCAGTGCGCGGGAGAACAGCACCAGTTGTCGTTCGCCCCCGCTGAGCTGGGTGTAGACGCGCGGCGCGAGATCGGAAACGCCCAGTGTTGCCAGGCACTGCCTCGCCACCTCGCGATCCTGCCGCGACGGTGTGGCGAACAGCCCGACGCGCGCCGCGCGACCCATCAGTACGATGTCCTCGGCGGTGAACGCGAACGGCGCGTCATGCGCCTGCGGCACATAGCCGACATGACGCGCGAACTCGGCCCGCGACCAGCGCGCGGGCGGCATGCCCAGTACCTCGATGCGGCCGGCCAGCGGCGGCAACAAGCCGAGCAGGGTCCGGAACAGCGTGGTCTTGCCGCTGCCGTTCGGACCGAGCACGCAGGTAATCTGCCCGCGTGCCAGGGACAGATCGATGCTGTCGAGCACGACATGGCGGCGGTAACCGGCGCTGACGCCCTGGAGGCTCAGCAATGGCGTCGCAGCGGTCACGCGCCGTCTCTCCTGCGCGCCAGGAGCACCAGGAAAAACGGCGCGCCAACCAGTGCGGTGAGAATGCCCAGCGGCAATTCCATGCTCGCCACCGTCCGCGCCAGGGTGTCGGTGGCGACGAGGAAACCGGCGCCGATCAGCAGCGAGGCAGGCAGCAGCCGAGAAAATTCCGGCCCCACCAGCAGCCGGGCGATGTGCGGCACGACCAGTCCGACCCAGCCGATGATGCCGGCCAGTGAAACGGCGGCTGCGGTCCCCAGCGTGGCGGCGGCGATCAGGAGGCCACGCAGCCGGTGCACATCCACGCCCAGTGCCGCGGCTTCCTCGTCACCGAGGCTCAGGAGGTTGATGCGCCAGCGCAACAAGGCCAGTGGCAGCAGGCCGATCAGCATGGCCGGTAGCGTCGCCAGGACATCGCTGCCAGTCACCGCGTTCAATCCTCCCAGCAGCCAGAAAGTGATGCTCGGGAGTTGCGTATAGGGATCCGCGACAATCTTCAGCAGCGAGATGCCGGCACCGAGCAGGGCGCCGACGGCCACACCCGCGAGCACCAGCACCAGGACGGGATCGTGCCGACGTACGGAGCGCGCCACCAGATACACCACGGCAACGGCGAACAGGCCACCGGCGAAGGCCATGCCCTGCACGGCGACCAGCGGCAGGCCCGTGAAGATGGCGGCGGCCGCACCCAGTCCCGCTCCGGCGGAAACGCCAAGGATATCAGGGGATACCAGTGGATTGCGGAACATGTTCTGATAGGCCGCGCCGGCCGCGCCGAGCATCGCACCGACGGCCAGCCCCGCGGCGACGCGTGGCATCCGGATCTGCCAGACCACCGTGTCGACTGTGGCGTCCACCGGCGCCGCAAGCCCCAGCCCGGCCAGCAGTGCGCGCAGCAGTTCGGTCGGCGTGACGGGATACTTGCCCACGGAAAATGCGATCAGCAGGACCGCCAGCAGGGCGACAACCGCGACCAGCCAGCGTAGGGGCCCGCGTCGAGTCGCGCTCATCACGTGCTGCGGGCGGGTACGTCCGCCAGCAGGGCCGCCGGCATCCGTTGGCCGTAGAAACGCTCGAATGCCAGGGCAGTCAATCCGTCGATGTGTTCCGCGCCGAGCTCTGGACGCCAGCGCGGATACAGTCGCCGCAGCAACCACGGGAGGCCGATGATCCGGTTCACGCCCGGGGGTCCATCGAGCCAGCCGAACGGCAGGACCGGTGCGATATGGACCCGCCCCTGTCGGACCGCGGACACCGAACGCCAGAGCCGGTCATCGCGAACACGACGCGCGAAGCCGGCGTCCTGGGTCAGCAGCACTTGCGGATTCCAGGCCAGGATCTGTTCCATCGACACGCGGGTCAGCCCGCCACGGCCTGCCTGCGCCGCCACGTTGTCGGCGCCGGCCAGTTCGATGGCTTCCATGTTGATCGAACCGCCCAGGCCGGTTTCCAGTCCGTCCGGGCCGCGTGCGTAATAGACGCGCGGCGCAGCCTCGCCGTGGTTCGCCGCCATCACGGTATCCACCAGCTCGAGGATGCGTGTCGCCAGGTCGGCCAGCTCCTGTCCCCGTTCGCTGACACCGACCAGCCGGCCGACATCGCGCAGTTGCGCCGGATGGTCGCGCAGCCGGCCATCGATCAGCAGGTACGGCAAGCCGGTCTGTTGCCACACACGTTCCGCACCCGACTGGTGCAGCGGGTTGACGCTGCCGGCGTCCAGCACCAGATCCGGTTGCAGGGACAGCAGCGTTTCGGTGCTGACGGTACTGCCGCGTCCGGACAGGCGGCCAAGAAAAGGTCGCGCTGCGGCGGACGGAGGCAGGAGTGCCCGCGCGGCGTCGTCCAGTTGCATCGGCCAACCGAGCAGCTTGTCCGGCGCCAGCACGCAGGTCAGAACCGCGGCCGGCGATCCGGCGGCGAAGATCTTTCCGATCGACCCGCCGGCCGGCAATTCACCAAAGGTGACGGCCATGCCGTCGCCACGTGCGCCCGCCTGCGATGAACGGGCGGCCAGCGTCGCCAGGGCGAGCAAGGCGACAAACGAGCGCCGGTTCATGGTCTCGCGCCTGGGCGGTGCGGCGCACGCGCTGGGCATGGACTTGTTGGGCGCGCGGGCATGTGTGGTCGTCACTCCAGGCGGTGTTTCGTCGCGGTGTCCGTGCAAACCGTGATGGCCGCGGCGGTATGCGCCATCTTAACCAACGTCGGAACCGATCCTTAACGGGCGGATCGACAAGGCCGCCATGGCATAGCATCATGCAAGGCACCCGTTGATACAGGTCAATGACCCACTGGATAGGTTCCGCCAGCATGGCCTGCCTTCGCTTCAAGACGAGTAAACATGTCCGCTGCATCCTTTGATCGCGAGCAGTTGCTGGCCTGCGCGCGCGGCGAACTGTTCGGGCGTGGCAATGCGCGCCTGCCGGCGCCTCCCATGCTGATGTTCGACCGCATCACGCACATCGCCAGCGAAGGCGGTGCGCACGGGAAGGGCGTGATTCGCGCCGAGCTCGATATCCGCCCTGACCTCTGGTTCTTCGACTGCCACTTCATCGACGATCCGGTGATGCCCGGATGCCTGGGACTGGATGCGATGTGGCAACTCGCCGGCTTCTATCTGCCGTGGCTGGGCGAAAGCGGTCGCGGTCGTGCGCTCGGCGTCGGCGAGGTGAAGTTCACGGGCCAGATCCTGCCCAGCGCATCGCTGGTGAGCTACGAAATCGATATCCGGCGCGTGATCCGCGGCAAGCTCAACCTGGTGATCGCCGACGGATGCACCCGCGTTGACGGGCGCGAAATCTACCGTGCCAAGGATCTGCGCGTCGGACTGTTCGCCTCGACCGAGGGCTTCTGAAATGCGGCGTGTCGTGGTGACCGGCATCGGCATCGTCTCCTGCCTTGGCAACGACGTCGACACCGTCGCGAGCGCATTGCGTGACGGCCGTTCCGGCATCAGCCATCAGCCCGACTACGTCGAAATGGGCCTGCGCAGTCACGTCGCCGGCGTGCCCGACATCGACCTCGATGCCTGCATCGATCGCAAGTTGCGCCGTTTCATGGGTGATGCGGCCGGCTACGCGTATGTCGCGACTGCGCAGGCGATCGCCGATGCCGGCCTGGGCAGGGAGCAGGTCGCGAACGACCGTACCGGCGTCATCGCCGGATCCGGCGGCGGATCGGCGCAATGGCAGGTTGCCGCAGCGGATCTGCTGCGCGACCGCGGTGTTCGCCGCATCGGGCCGTACATGGTGCCGCGGACGATGTGTTCGACGGTGTCGGCGGCGCTTGCGACCGCATTCGGAATCCGTGGTGTCGGCGTTTCGCCGTCCGCGGCCTGCGCCACATCGGCGCACTGTATCGGCATGGCTGCGGACATGATCCGCGCCGGCCGCCAGGACATCGTTCTGGCCGGTGGCGGCGAGGAGGTCCACTGGGCGATGACCTGCCTTTTCGACGCCATGGGCGCGCTCTCGACGGCGCGCAACGATGTGCCGGCAACCGCATCGCGCCCCTATGACGCCGACCGCGACGGTTTCGTGATCGCCGGCGGTGGCGGCATGCTGGTGCTGGAGGATTTCGAACATGCCCGCGCGCGCGGCGCGCATGTCCACGCCGAACTTGTCGGCTACGGTGCGACCTCCGATGGTGCCGACATGGTGGCGCCGTCCGGTGAAGGCGCCGTGCGCTGCATGCGCCAGGCGATGGAAGGCCTGGATCGTCGCATCGACTATCTCAACGCCCACGCAACAGCGACGCCGTTGGGCGATGTCATTGAACTGGACGCGGTGCGCACCGTGTTCGGCGACATGATGCCGCCGATCTCGTCGACCAAGGCCTTGTCCGGGCATTCGCTGGGCGCTGCCAGCGTGCACGAGGCGATCTACTCGCTGCTGATGATGCGTGACGGTTTCATCGCCGGATCCGCGAATGTCGACCGGCTCGATCCGCGTGCCGAAGGCTGCCCGATCGTTCTGTCCAGCCGCGAAGCGCGCCTGGACACGGTGATGTCGAACAGTTTCGGATTCGGCGGCAACAACGCCACGCTGGTGTTCGCGCGCGTCTGAGGCACCGGCCCCGGCCGGCGGCGGAATGCCCAGGGGATCCCGATCCACAGGCGCGACGCGCCCGACCCGCCCCGCCCGGTGGCGCAGCGGATTACGCAGGCCGTGTCCGAAGCGGGCTGCACGTCGCATTGCCACGGGTTGCGCGCGCGACGGAGGGGCACGGTGTTCGATTGTCCGGCCGCGACTTCGTGCGCCTGCAGGCCCCGGCGCGGCTGCCTTGCGTCAAGGACGCACCACAGCCCTTGACGAGGCCCGGCCCTATTCGGCGGCAGTCGCCAGCAGCCGACGGCATCCGGATGCGACAGCACTTCTGGCAGGCGTGCCCGATGCACTGCGTGCCGGCGCCTGGCAGGCCGCACAGCAACGGTCCCGAGCGCCGTGGCGGCGGCCCCTCTGCGTGGCATCCTCGAAGGCTTGTGATGGCGGCGGCACAGGATGTGGCCAGCGTGGCCTCGCGCTGGATGTTTCCGTTTGCGGTGACTGGATTCTCCGCTGCTGTCCCCTTGCTTTGCCAGGCGAGTGTGCCCGGGCACCTTGGCGGGTGCAGCGCGACGCTGCGCGCCCTGTTCCGGTCGGCGCGCCCTGCAGCCCTCAGGCCGGCACGGGTGCAAGCGTACGCAGGCAGGAGGCGAGGTAGTCGAAGTAGCGGTCGATGTAGCTGATGCCGTTTTCGTGGTCGATGAGATAGGGATTCATCAGCGTGTGGCGCAGTATCACCAGCCGGTCGCTGCCATTGCGCCCGTCCAGCGTCGCTGGATCCAGTTGCAGTTCGGCAAACAGGCGTTGCATGTCCTCGTCACCCACCATGGCCGGTTGCAATGTCGTCATCGAGGCGAAGTACTGCTTGAGCTGCAGCGGCTGCTTGGGGTCGATGCGAAGCTGGTCGTGCAGGCGCCGCACGAAGGCGTTGGCCTGCGCCAGATCACGGTTGCCGGCGGGATTCAGCGCCAGGCAGACGAGATTGCTGTCCGGTGCAAACGGCACGCTGGCGTGCAGCACGCCGGCCATGTCCCGTGCGAAGCGCTGCGCCCTCGCCTGGAAGGATTCGGCAGCGCGGATGGTCTGCCGTGGCAGCAGGCCGAAGTGGGCATGGTCCAGCGGCAGCACGCGGTGGGTGACGTAGACGGCGGCAGCGATGGCACCGGACTTCGAGCCTTCGGGGATGAATTGCCCCAGTTGCCGGTAGCGGCTCATGTAGTCGTCGACCTGTGGTTCCTGGAATACGTAGTCCGCCGACTCGGCGAGCAGCGTCATTGCCCGCTGGTCGCGGCAGATGAATGCGCCGGCACCATAGGGCAGGTATCCCAGCTTGTGCGGGTCGACCGTGACCGAGTCGGTGTCGGCCAGGGCGGCGAAGGCGCCATGGACCGCTGGCCGCGGGAACGCATGGTACTCGTCCTGCATGGCCTCGATCGGGCGCAGACTGCCATCGGGATTGCGGAACAGGGTGCTCAGGTAACCGCCCCAGGCGGCATCGACATGGACGCTGAAACCAAGGCCACGCAAACCGGCCGCGTCGCGCGCGGCGACCACGGCATCGACCGGATCGATGGTGCCGTATTCGGTGGTGCCCAGCACCGCCACGGTCATCAGCACCGGTTGCCGGTCGCGTTCGCAGTGATGCAGTGTCTCGCACAGGGCGTCGGCATCCAGGCGCATGCCTCGTGTCGGCAGCAGGCGCAATTGCGCGCGGCCCAGGCCGAGCATCTTCAGGCCCTTGCTCCAGGAGTAGTGGGCGGTGGCAGGCGCCAGCACCAGCGGTACCTTGAGGTCAGCGTGGCGGGCAAAGAAGTCGACCAGGCCCAGGTGTTCGATGCGCTGCCCGTTCACCGCTTCGCGCCAGCATCGACGCTCGCGCCCGTTCTGCGTGGCCAGCCAGTGTTGCCAGGCCTGCAGCAGCTCGATGCCGGCCGCGGGGGTGAGGTTGAAGGCGGCATGATCATCCGCTGGCAAGTCGATATCCGGCACGCCGGCGGCGCGCAGCGCGACGGGAAAAGCCTTCAGCGCAAGCGCCAGGCGCAGCGCCTGGTAGTTGGCCAGGGTGCCGCCGGAGGTCAGGTGGCCGAAGGCGCAGTCCGGTCGCGCCGGATCGTCGGGATAGCCGAGCATGTGCGCCAGTTGCAGGCCGACCTCGATCTCCATCTGCACGGTGACTGGCGCGGCATCCTCGCTGACATTGTTGGGGTTGTACGGCAGCACCAGCATCTGCGCCGCCAGGCCCGGCAGCAGCAGGTCGGAAACCATGTGGCCGATGTAGCGCGGACTGTGGAAGGGCACCGAGCGTTTCAGCGCCGCCGACAACTGGTGCAACTCGCGCCGCATGCGCGCCTCGAAAGTCTGGTACTGCGGATGCTGGGCCGCCAGGGTGGGAATGGCCGGCGGGTCTTCCGGATGGAAGTTGCGCCGCCAGTGCACGTGATCGCGCAGGAACTCGACCAGCAGTCTTTCCAGCAACGAATCATTCTCACCGTAGGGACCGAGGAAGCAGGCATCCAGGGTGCGCTGCTGCGGATCCGCGGTGAGCCATGGATTGGCGGGGGTGTCGGCAGCGGTGTCGACGCGAAGGTCGTGCGTGGGCAGGCGGGTCATGGACCGCAGCCTACGCCGCGCCGCTGCAGCGCCCCCTGATCCAGGTCAGCCGGTACACGAGGGAAGCCCGGCTGTCCGGGGCATCGATGACAGGGGAGGCATCCTGGACGCCGCGCCCGGTTGCGGGACCGGAGTGCTCGACGTCGTGCGAACGCGGAGCTTGGACTGCCCGCGTCCTGGCCATTCTGGCCGCGGTTTCGTCACGGGTGTGGCCGCGTTCCGGCCGCCTCGCCGGTTCGACTGCCTTTCCCGGAACGACACAGGCCTGCGGGCTTGGACGCCTACCCGCACAACTGCCCGCACCTCTCCAGGCCGGCCAGCGGTTCTCCCGCCAGCGCCCGTGCCAGCTGCGCGTCGGCGTCGATGGTGTCGATCCCGTGGGCGACGTACCAGTCGGGGTCGTAGTAGCTGTGCGCGTAGCGCTCACCGCTGTCGCAGAGGATGCTGACGATGGAACCGTTGCGCCCGCCGTCGCGCATCAGCTGCGCCACCAGCAGTACGCCGATGAAGTTGCTGCCGGTGGAACCGCCAACCCGTCGCCCCAGCGCCCGGCTGACATGGCGCATGCCGGCCAGCGACAAGGCATCGGGTACCTTGATCATGGCGTCGATGCACGGCGCGATGAAGCTGGGCTCCACCCGCGGCCGGCCGATCCCTTCGATGCGCGATCCCTCCTCCAGCGGCGCTCCTGGATCGCCACTTCCTGTTCGCACTTGCCGGTAGTGGTCGAAAAACACCGAGATCTCCGGGTCCACGCAGAGGATGCGGGTGTCATGTCGGCGGTAGCGGACGTAACGGCCGAGCGTGGCGGCGGTGCCGCCGGTGCCGGCGCTGCAGACGATCCAGGCCGGGACCGGTCTTGGTTCCTGCGACATCTGCCGGAAGATCGATTCGGCGATGTTGTTGTTGGCGCGCCAGTCGGTGGCGCGTTCGGCAAAAGTGAACTGGTCCATGAAGTGGCCACCGGTTTCTCGGGCCAGGCGCAGCGACGCGGCGTGCAGGTCGCTGGCGTGCTCGACCAGATGGCAGCGGCCGCCCTGGAACTCGATGGCGGCGATCTTCTCGGGTGACGTGGAACGCGGGATGACGGCGATGAACGGCAGTTGCAGCAAGCGGGCGAAATAGGCTTCGGAGACGGCTGTCGAGCCGCTGGAGGCTTCGATCACCGGTGCGCCGGCCCGCAACCAGCCGTTCGCCAGTGCATACAGGAACAGCGAACGCGCCAGCCGATGCTTCAGGCTGCCGGTGGGGTGGCTGGATTCGTCCTTGAGGTAGGCATCGATGCCGGTATAGCCCGGCAGCGGCAACGGGATCAGGTGGGTGTCGGCCGAGCGGTTGAAGTCCGCCTCGATGCGGGCGATGGCCTCGGCTTCCCAGGCGCGCTGCGTTGTGGTCTCCATGGCGGACGACTCCGGGAGCGAGTGACGGCAAGGATGTTCAGGTTACGTCAGCCCCGGCGCAGGAACGCTGATCCGGATCAGCCCGGACGGGCGCAACCCGGGAAGCTGAATGACGGCAACGGCACCTGACGCCTTTTTCCGGCCTTTTGCGTTTCAGGAGTAGCATGGATCGTCCGTGCGGTACCCCCACTGGAGTTCTGACATGAAAGGTCGTCTGGGACATTACGAGATCGTCGCCGAGCTGGGACGCGGTGGCATGGGCGTCGTGCACAAGGCCCTCGATCCCGCCCTGGGTCGCGTCGTCGCCATCAAGGAGTTGGCGCCGGCACTGGCTGACGACCCTGCCCTGGTCGAGCGCTTCCTGCGCGAAGCCCGTTCGATGGCGTCGCTGTCGGATCCGCACATTGTCGGCATCCACTTCATCGGTCAGGAGAAGGGCCGTCCCTTCTTCGTGATGGAGTTCGTCGAAGGCGAAGCGCTGGGCGGCATGCTGCGCCGTCTCGGCAAGTTGCCCGTCGCCGACACCCTGAAGATCCTGCACCAGACCGCACAGGGGCTGGCCACCGCACATGAGCGCGGCGTCATCCACCGCGACATCAAGCCCGGCAACATCCTGGTCGACACCAAGGGGCGCGTGCGCCTGGCCGACTTCGGCATCGCGCTGGCCGCCAACGATCCCGGCCAGAAGCTCACCAGCACCGGCGAGTTCATCGGCACGCCGGGCTATGTGTCGCCGGAAATCTGCAAGGGCCTGCCGATCGATCCGCGCTCGGATATCTTTTCGCTGGGAGTGGTGATGTTCGAG
Organism: uncultured Rhodanobacteraceae bacterium; assembly: GCA_964647135.1. Taxonomy (GTDB): domain Bacteria; phylum Pseudomonadota; class Gammaproteobacteria; order Xanthomonadales; family UBA2363; genus Pseudofulvimonas. The sequence goes on along the minus strand of CAZYHP010000006.1, from coordinate 21,608 downwards.
ATGCTCAGCGGCCGCATGCCCTTCACCGACAACAGCCCGCTGGGCCTGATGCTGGAAGTGGTGAATGCGCAGATTCCCGACATCCACACCTTGAACGACCAGGTCGACGACCAGACGGCGGCGATCCTGTCGAAGATGGTCGCGAAGAACGCCGACGAGCGCTACCAGAGTGCCCGCGAACTGGCCGCCGACCTGGCGCGGCACCCGCTGGTCGCCGACGGCAAGCCGTTGTCGGTGGCCATCGTGCCGCCCAGCGACAGCCAGACCGTGATTGCCGCACTGTCGCAGCCGCGCGTGCCGACGCCGCCGCCGGTGGTGTCGCGCGCCGATGCCGATATCGCCGATACGCGGCCGCGCGCGCCGCGTCCCGCACCGGCCGCGGCGCAGGACCCGGAGGCGACGCTTGTGCGTGCGCCGGCCGCCGCCAATGATCCCAGCGGACGCCAACGCCTGGTCGCCGGCCTCGCACTGGCCGGTCTCGTGCTGGCCGGCACGGGCTATGCCTTCCGTGATTACTTCACCGGCTTCGCGAACGGCTTCCGCGACGGTTTCGTCGCCGGCAAGGTCAGCAATCCGGTTCCGCCCAGTCATGCCAGCGACCTGCCGGTGACCGCGCTGACCTCGACGTCGCCGGGCACGGCTGCCGCGAACGGCCAGTCGACGCAGGGTGCGGACAGCTCGACGGCACCCGGCCAGGTCCCGGCTGCCGTGTCCGCGGAGGGTTCGCAGCTCACGGTGGCGAGCGGAGCCGAGGTGCCGGCAGCCCAGGTGGCCAGCCAGTCTGCCAGTCCTGCCTCGGTCAACACCGCGGCACCGCAAGGCCAGACGCCGGTCAGCGAAAGCGCTGCCAGCCAGGTGGCCGTGACTTCGGGCGCGACAAACGCCAGCCCAGGCAGCAGCCAGGCCACGCCGCGATCGACGCGACCCGCGCAGGCGCGTGCGGCCGCCGAGCCACCGCCGCCGCCGCGTTTCGTGGTGGTCGCGCAGGGTGACAGCGCACTGGGCCTGCCGGCCCAGCAGCGCATCGAGGATTACCTCTCGGGCGCCGGCCATCGTCTGGTGGACGCCGACACCGTGCCCGGCCTGTCCGGTGGCGACACCGCCTCGCTGATCCGGGCGGCGCGCCGCCATGCCCGCGTGGTCGTGATCGTGCGCACCGAGCCGATCGGCAGCCGAGACCTGCATTTCTATGGTCGCCACGACGTCGCCTACACCGCCTACCTGAGCGTGCGTGCCTACGACACCCAGACCGGCCAGGCGCTGTCGTCCGGCTTCCGCCAGAAGGTCGAGTTCGCCGCCCTCAATGCCGATCAGCGCGCCAACGAAGCGCTCGATCCCGAGCTGTCGTCGCTGGCCCGTGCCGTCGCGCCGGTCCTGCGCCAGACCTCGCGCGGCTGATCAAACCGACCGCGTTTCTACTGCTGCCCGCGACATTGCGTCGCGGGCTTTTTTTTGCGTCGCTTCCTCCTGGTGCGCTTCGCCGTCGAGGCGTCGGCGCGGCGGGATCCGCTTCGTTGCCCCGGATGCAGGCGCGCTGCCACCCGGCCGGGGGCGCGCACGATGGCGCGAGGCACGGACTCGATCCGCGGCCGCCCGATGGACCGCCTAGATCAGCCCCAGTCGCGAACGCAGCAACGCCGCGATCCTCGGCAGTTCGCGAAGCGGTGCGGTGTGCGCAGCCGGCCATGCGTATTCCAGGTCATCGAGCATTCGCAGGTGACCGTTCGCGACGAGACGGTCGACGAGACGCCGACGTTTACCGGACAGCCCCGGCCCTGACGGGGCATGGACGTAGACAGGCACGCCCACCGCGCAGGCTTCGGCGAGCAGATTGCTGGAATCCGCCGTGACGATGATGCGGTCCGCCCAGCCCAGCAGTCCGGCGTAGGGATTGATGCCGTCGAGGCCGTTGGCCCAGAAGACGCCCGGCCAACGGCGGAAGGCGTCGCGCAGCCGCTGCGCCAGCGCCGCCGGTGTCCGTCGCGAACAGGTCGCCAGGAAGCTGCCGCCGTCACGGGCATGCGCGGCGGCGAGGCGGTCGAGCAGGTTGGCCAGGTAGCCATCGTCGAACGGAACTCCCGCGACCGGCCCGCCGATCAGCACCGCCGTGCGTGGCGCCGGTTGTACGCCGATGGCGGGAAAGCGGCTGCGGCCCTCGCTCAGCCACGCTTCGGCGATGCCGTTGAGGCTGCCAGTGCTGACGATCACATTGTCGCCCGACAAGCCATCATGCGCAGGCACGATCAATGACTCGAACTTCATGCGTCGCCAGCGCGGGTCGAGAATCTGCACGGCCAGGCTGCGACCGCCGGACAGATGCTTCACGCCCAGCACGATGCCGGCGCTGGCACGGCCGCAACCGATCGCAAGGTCCGGCCAGGGCGGGGCGAAGCCGTCCGGGACGGCGGCCAGTGCACGTCGGGGATCGCGTGGCGCGAAAGGCGCCAGCCAGGACCAGGGTGCCGCCAGCTGGATGTCGAACACCTGGGGCGCCAGTCCCAGGCCATGTGCCAGCGCAAGCGCCTGGTTGCGATTGCCGGCGGCGCCGTCGGTGATGACCCAGCAGGCAGTCATGCGGTCAGGGGTGCCCGGCTTCCGCAGGCCGTTCCGCCAGCGTCGCGGTGATGTCCAGCTGTGCGCGCGTGTACAGGCTGGCCAGTCGTTGCCACAGCACCGCGGCCACGACGATGAGGACCAGCAGCAGCACAAGGCCCGGCCAGGAACCGACCATTGCAATGGTGAAGCCGATGACGATGGCGACGGTGGGCAGCAGCATCAGTGCGAACAGCAGGTGCCGCATCAGCGCTCGCCCGAAGGGGCGGCTGGGTCCGACGCCGACATCCGCCAGCGCCATCGCCAGTGCACGCTGCTTGCCGATGGCGTGGATGATGATGGGCAGGCACAGCACCAGTGCCGCAATCGGCAGTGCCCACGACAGATGCGGCAGCAGCGCTTCCAGTTCGGCGTCGAAGCGGCGCGCCGCCAGCCCGGAGAAGGCGAGGATGGCGATGATCAGCACGAGGTCAAGCAGGATGTACAGCGTCATCCGGCGCAGGATCCGGCGGATCAGTGCGCGCTCGTCATCGGCGACATCAGCGAACGACTCCAGCCAACGCTGGTAGTAGCGCAGCGGCAGTTTCAGGCGCGTCGGCAGGAAGCGCGACAGCAGCTTGCTGAAGGCGTCCGAGGACTTGATCAGATACGGCGTCAGGAACGTCGTCACCGCCGATACCGCGACCGTGACCGGGTAGAGGAATCCGCTGGCCACGCCAGCGGCCGTACCATGCTGGGCGATGATGAAGCTGAACTCCCCGATCTGCGCCATGCCCATGCCGGAACGCAGCGCCCGCGCGGCCGGTGCGCCACCAATGAAGGCACCGAGCGCGCAAGTGCCGACCTTGCCGACCACGACCAGCAGCGTGATCAGGGTCACCGGCAACCAGTACTCCACCAGTGTCGCCGGCTCGATCATCATGCCGATCGCGACGAAGAAGACGGCGCTGAACATGTCGCGCACCGGTTCGACCACCGATTCGACACGCGCGCCGGCGGGACTTTCGGCGACCAGCACACCGGCCAGGAAAGCGCCGAGCGCGACGCTGTATTCGAGCTGGTAGGCGAGCAGCGAGATAGCGAAGCAGAGGCCCAGCGCGGTGATCAGCAGCATTTCGTTGCTGCCGAAGCGCGACACGAATGCGAACAGCCGCGGCATGAGCAGCAGGCCGGCGACGGTGGTCAGCACCATGAACAACGCGAGTTCGCCGAGCTTGAGCATCACCTCGCCGACATCGACCGCCTCGCTGCCACCGGCCGCGCTCGCCGTGGAGATCAGCGCCAGCATGGCGATGGCGATGATGTCCTCGACGATCAATGTGCCAAAGATGATCTGCGCGAACGGCCGGTGCGTCATCCTCAAGTCCTGCAGGGCCTTGATGATGATCGTCGTCGACGACATCGACAGGATGGCACCGAGGAACAGGGCGTCCATCGCCGACCAGCCGAAGGCGCGCCCGAGCAGGTAGCCCAGCAACACCATCACCACCACTTCGATCACCGCCACCACGAGCGCGATGCGGCCGACCTTCAGCAGCTTGCCGATCGAGAAGTGCAGGCCGAGGCCGAACATCAGCATCACCAGCCCGATCTCGGCGAACGACTCGATGGTGTGTTCGTCCGCGATCAGTGGCCATGGCGGCGTATGCGGTCCGATCAGCAGGCCGGCGAGCAGATAGCCGAGCACCACCGGCTGCTTGAGGGCATGGCAGAGCAGGGTCGCGGCGGCGGCGAAAACCAGGATCGTCGCCAGGTCCTGGAGCAGGGTGATCGGGTGCATGGGCAAATGCTAACCGCTGCGACTGCGCGCCAGCGAGTGCCGATTGAACAGGGGTCCGTGCGCTTGTCTGCGCCGCGGCCAGAGCCGGCCGGTGCCGGCCGCGATCGCCAGGGGAATGGCGCGTGCCGTCTTTCGCCCCTGCGTCCGTCCGGCAGCAGCGTTGCCTGGCCGCACCACCGTCCCTGGCATCTGTGCGCCACCGCAGCGACCGATTTGCGGTCCGATGGCCGGAAGGGGGTCGAAGTTGCGTAACTGTGATTGGGAATCGAAACGGCGACCGGGGATCTAGAACGATACCCGGTGGATGGTGCCACCGGAGGGCCGGGCAATGAATCAAAGGCAGTTCGAACGCAGGCCGACGCTGGGACTTTCCGGCAGCCGGGTGCAAGGCCGGGGCGGGGGCGCCGGCGCGGCGGGATGCGCACTGGCGCAGCAGACGCCCGACCCCCGACACGGGGGTGACCATGACATGACCGTGCCAGGGCCCGCGGCCGGGCGTTTCGGGAACGGGCGGGGAAGGCTGGCGCCGCCGCAAGTCGGCGTCCGGCCGGAGAAGGGCGGGTCTGCCCACCCCCTGCTGGCCCGCACGCGTCATACGAAGCTCCGTAAACCCGTCTTGCCAGTCCGCGACCCATGGCGTGGTTACGACGGAATTCGCGTCTATACCCGTGCAAGGGCGCCGGTCGCTTCGGCTTCGAAGCGGGTGCCCTGCCGGCCACTGTGCTGTCCAATCAATGGAGGGAAGTCTTGATGAATCGCTGGCGAAAAGTCCAAGCAGGCCTGGCGGCCGTGGCCCTGTCGGGCGCGGGGTTGGCGGTAGCGCAGTCCCTGCCCGATACCTGGCACGGTGGCGGCCAGGATGTGATCGTCCTGGAACCCTCGATCGCCGAGCACGGCGTCGAGGAAATGGATCCGGGCGCGCGCGGGGAGTTTCCGGGAGTCGGCTGGGTCAACGTCCTCGGCTATGAGTTCCGGGGGCGTTCGGGCCCGTACCAGTACGGCACGAACCCGATCACGACCGCGCACTGGTGCGAAGGCAGCGAGGAATTCGCTGACGCCCGCATCGATATTCCGCACAACGCCACCATCAGTTTCTTCCGGATCTGGGGTCTGGACAGTTCGGCCGACCACGATGTCACGGCCTACCTGTTCGAATCCTGCCTGCCCAGTATCTCCGCAGGTACGCACACCAACACGGTGCTCCAGGAAATTTCCTCCACCGGCACGCCGGGTGCGTTCACCGTCACCAGTTCGCCCTCCGCCGGGCCGACCGACACGCGGACCTGCACCTATTGGGTACGCGTGCGGTTCGGAGGGGTTGGATCCAACTGCGCGGCCGGTGGGACCACTTCGATCCGCAAAGCCCGTGTCCAGTACACGTGGACCCCCTGAGACGTCCAGGAGCGAACAAGCCATGAATTCGATCAAAACTGTCGCGCTGGCCCTTACGGTGTTGGCGATGTTGGGCAGCAATACCATGCGCGCCGAAGAGGTGGATCTGCGCGGCGCCTCCCTGAATCACCAGACCGATTTCCGCGGCTGGGTGGGCCTGGCGACGCAGCCGGCGGATCACACCGCCCGCTACGTGAGCAGCGGAGGTGCGTCCTCGTACGATTGCAACAACATCGTAGCCGGCGGAGAGCGGATCATCCGTTACCCGTTCACCGTCCCGGACAGCCGTGAACTGCAGTTTGTGCGCGTGTGGGGAGAAAAGGGCGCGAACACCAGCGATATCGAGTTGAGTGTCCGGCGCTCATGCATGGCGCAATCGGATGTGGCGCCGGTCACGACCACGCTGGGCAGTGCATCGGAGACGGGTGCGCCCGGACATTTCACGTCCCTGGTCGAGGTTGGGGATGTTCCGAACAATCTCGATTGCCGCTATTGGCTGCAGGTGGAGTTCGGGACCAGCGCGACAGCCTGCGCCACCAGCCCTTCCAACCTGCGCATCACCAAGGTCCGGTCGCACAGCGTCATGTCGGACCGGATTTTCCGCGGCACCTTCCACATCAATGCGCCCTGAGGAGAACTTGCCATGTACAAGGTATCAATGGTGTTGGCAGCTTTCCTGCTTGCCGGTAATGCAGTCGGATCCCCGGCACCCGACGATGGTGGGGAATACGAACTGATCTCCGATCCCGCCGCGCTTGCCGCGCGCGGATTTGATCCCGATGGGCCGCCGCTGTGGAAACTGAAGGCGGTGGACGACCCCTCGCAGCTCGCGGCCCGTCGTGCCGAGAGGGCGGATGAGGAACAGCGGGCCGGCAGTCCCGAATTCGGTGGCCCGGCCGTGCGCTGGGCATCGGTGCAGGGGAGCGACTTCAGGTTTCTCAATGAGGCTTCCGACTACACCACCATGGGCAACTTCACGCTTTCCTGCCGGGCAGGCTCACCCAACCGCTTCGCCGACGCCCCGGTCTTTCTGAAGAACGATCGCCGGCTGACCTGGCTGGATGTCTGGACCAACGACACCAGCGCGACCGACGGCGTGAATGTGGCCCTGTACCGCTCCTGCCAGCCAGCATTTTCCGGGGGTGCGCCGGTGGTCACCGAGTTGGGCCTGGTGAATGGCGGCAGCTTCAGCGGCGGACACCGCTTCGAAGACCTGTTCATGGCGCCGGTCCATGTCCAGAACAGCACGTGTGCCTACTGGGTGCGTGCCATGTTCGACAATTGCGCGGCCGGCACAACGGTTCAGGTGCAGAAAGTCCGCGTCCTTTGGTCGCAGTAAGGCAGTGTCCCGCGCGGGCGGCCATGCCGTCCGCGCGGTTTGCCGCGATGCCGTCCGGTCGCGGCGAGCCGGGAGGAAGGGGAGCCGGTATCATGCCGGCATGAGTTTCTCTGCTTGCATGGCCAGCCCGACAGGGTCTGCCATCCCACTGACCCGGTCCTGACATGGGTCGCTCGAAAAGCTCCCACCGCTGGTTGCGCGAGCACTTCAACGATCCGTTCGTGAAAAAGGCGCAGGCCGAAGGCCTGCGTTCACGCGCGGCCTACAAGCTCGAAGAACTGCTGGACAAGAACCGGCTGATCCGTTCCGGCATGGTCATCGTCGATCTCGGCGCGGCGCCGGGCGGCTGGTCGCAGCTGGCGGCGCGGGCGCTGGGCGGCCAGGGGCGTGTCATCGCCCTCGACATCCTCGACATGCCGTCGCTGCCAGGGGTCGAGTTCATCCAGGCCGATTTCCGCGAGGACGATGCCATGGCGGCCCTGGAAAGCGCGCTCGAAGGACGACGGGTCGACCTTGTCCTGTCCGATATGGCCCCCAATATGAGTGGTGTCGAATCGGTGGATCAGGCCCGCGCGATGCATCTGGCTGAACTGGCAAGGGATTTCGCCCTGCAGTGGTTGCGGCCCGATGGAGATTTCCTGGTCAAGCTGTTCCACGGCGTGGGTTTCGACGACTACGTCCGCGACCTGCGCCGCGCCTTCACCAAGGTCGTGGTGCGCAAGCCCAAGGCGTCGCGTGCACGCAGTCCCGAGGTCTACGCCCTGGCCACCGGTCGCAAGCCGGAACAGGCCTGAGCCTGTTTAACCTCCCATCAGCCCTCCCGGCGCCAAGCTGGTACTGTTGCCACCATGAATGACATGAGCAAGAACCTCCTTCTGTGGATCGTCGTGGCCGTGGTGCTGATGGCGGTCTTTCGCAGTTTCGCGCCGCCTTCGGGCGGGGCGGGCGAGGTGGCGTATTCGACCTTCATCCAGGAAGTGCGTGACCGCCGCGTCGCCAAGGTCCACATCGGACAGGACGAGATCAGCCTGCAGGTCACCCGCGGCGACGGTTCGCGCTATCGCGTCAATGCGCCTCGCCGCGACCAGGAGCTGATGAACGACCTGCTAGGCAAGGACAGCCGCATCGAAGTCACGCGCGATACGCCGGAATCCGGCCCGGGCCTGTTCGACATCCTGCTGAATTGGTTCCCCTTCATCCTGTTCATCGGCCTGCTGTTCTTCTTCATGCGCCAGATGCAGGGCGGTGGCGGTGGCCGTGGTGCCATGAGCTTCGGTCGTTCGCGCGCCAAGCTGCAGGGCGAAGACCAGGTGAAGGTCACCTTCGCCGATGTTGCCGGTTGTGACGAAGCCAAGGAGGAAGTCGGCGAGCTGGTCGAGTTCCTGCGTGACCCGTCCAAGTTCCAGAAACTGGGCGGCAAGATTCCCCGTGGCGTGCTGATGGTCGGCCCACCGGGCACCGGCAAGACGCTGCTGGCGCGCGCCATCGCCGGCGAGGCCAAGGTGCCGTTCTTTTCGATTTCCGGTTCCGACTTTGTCGAGATGTTCGTTGGCGTCGGTGCCAGCCGCGTGCGCGACATGTTCGACCAGGCCAAGAAGCACGCGCCCTGCATCATCTTCATCGACGAGATCGACGCCGTCGGCCGTCATCGTGGTGCCGGCCTGGGTGGCGGCCACGACGAACGCGAGCAGACGCTGAACCAGCTGCTGGTCGAGATGGATGGCTTCGAAGGCAATGAAGGCATCATCGTCATCGCTGCCACCAACCGTCCGGACGTGCTCGACCCGGCGCTGTTGCGCCCGGGCCGCTTCGACCGCCAGGTGGTGGTCGGCTTGCCCGACGTGAAGGGTCGCGAGCAGATCCTCAAGGTGCACATGCGCAAGGTGCCGCTGGCCGAAGACGTCGAGCCGGCGACCATTGCGCGCGGCACGCCGGGCTTCTCCGGCGCCGACCTGGCCAATCTCGTCAACGAGGCGGCGCTGTTCGCTGCCCGGGAGAACCATAAGTCGGTCACCATGAAGCACTTCGATCGCGCCAAGGACAAGATCATGATGGGCGCCGAGCGGCGCTCCATGGCGATGAGCGAGGGCGAGAAGCGGCTGACCGCGTACCACGAGGCCGGCCATGCCATCGTTGGTCGCGTCGTGCCCGAGCACGATCCGGTCTACAAGGTCACCATCATTCCGCGCGGCCGCGCCCTGGGCGTGACGATGTACCTGCCGGAAGGTGACAAGTACAGCTACAACCGCACGTACATCGAATCGATGCTCTGTTCGCTGTATGGCGGCCGCGTTGCCGAAGAACTGATCTTCGGTGCCGACAAGGTCACCACCGGGGCCAGCAACGATATCGAGCGTGCGACCAAGATGGCTCGCAACATGGTCACCAAGTGGGGCCTGTCCGATGCGATGGGGCCGATCGCCTATGCCGAGGATGAGGACGAGGTGTTCCTGGGCCGCTCGGTCACGCAGCACAAGAGTGTCTCCGACGAGACGGCCAGGCGCATCGACGAAGTGGTTCGCGAGATCCTCGACAAGGCGTACCAGCGCACGCGCGCCATCCTCACCGACAATCTCGACAAGCTGCACGTCATGGCCGATGCGCTGCTGCAGTACGAAACCATCGACGCGCTGCAGATCGACGCGATCATGGAAGGTCGTACGCCACCCCCGCCGAAGGACTGGGACAGCAGCAAGCCGCCACGTGGCAATGGCAAGCCGGATGCCGGCGAGCCGACCGGTCCGGTAGGGACGCCGCAGCCACAGACCTGAGGGTGCAGCCTCCAGACCAGCCCGATCCCGGAATCCGGCGGCTTCTCGCGCTGGCACTGAGTCGTGCGGCGGCCGGCCTGGGCGGTGCGCTGGCGGGCATGGGCCTGGTCCACGTGGTCATGGCCGGCAATCCATGGGGCCTGGCGCTGATGCTGCCGGGCCTCGTGCTTTTTCTCGTCGGCATCCGCCAGGCTGCCCGCCTGGCCGGGCCGCGCTGATCCGGGAAGCGTCCGCATGTTCGACATCGATCCATCCGTCGTCGCCATCGATTGTGCCGGTCGCCAGCTGGTGCTCGACCAGCCGCGCATCATGGCGATCGTCAATGTCACGCCGGATTCGTTTTTCGACGGCGGACACCTCGCCAGCGCCGACGCGGCCATCGCGCACGCCCTGCGCCTGGCCGACGAAGGCGCCGATATCCTCGATGTCGGAGGTGAGTCGACGCGACCGGGTGCGGAAGCCGTTCCGCTCGACGAGGAACTGCGCCGGGTGATGCCCGTCATCGAGGCCCTGGTCCGCGACAGCGGCCGCATCGTCTCGGTGGATACCCGCCATGCCGAAGTCATGCGCGCGGCCATTGCCGCAGGCGCGGGCATGGTCAATGACGTCGCCGCCTTGCGCGGCGACGGCGCCCTGGCGGCCGTCGCCGACAGTGGTGCCGCCGTCTGCCTGATGCACATGCAGGGCGAGCCCGGCAGCATGCAGGACGCGCCGCACTACGACGATGTCATCGCCGATGTCAGGCGTTTCCTTGCCGACCGCATTCTCGCCTGCGAACTCGCAGGCATCCCGCGTCGGCGCATGGTGATCGACCCGGGCTTCGGGTTCGGCAAGACCACCGGGCACAACCTGACCCTGCTGGCGGGTCTTGATCGGCTCGCCGGTCTCGGCGTGCCGCTGCTCGCCGGTCTGTCGCGCAAGCGCACGATCGGCGAGTTGACGGACCGTGCAGCGCCCACCGATCGGCTGCATGGCTCCGTCGCCGCGGCCGTGCTGGCCGCCGAGCGCGGCGCCCGCATCCTGCGTGTCCATGATGTCGCCGCGACACGCGATGCACTGCGCGTGCAGGCAGGCGTGGCCGCGGCAGCGCGCCGTCTTCCCTCCGCGCAGGCCCCTTCGCCGTCGCTGCGTTGGCCGGACGACGATTGAACGCTGGCGCACGCGGCGCTTTTCCAGGAAGGGCGCGCACGCCGGGAACGGGGCGGCCCCGACGCTTTGACGACACGCTCCTGTCGCGGCCCGGCGTGGGGCCGTGGAGCGGCGTGGCGGGCACCTGCAGCCGATACTGCCAAGGCGCATTGCCGCGTCTTGCCACGTCTTGCCACGCATTGCCACGCATTGCCGCGTGTCGTGACCGGCGTCGTGGCGGCGGGCGCGCTCGATCGACCTCGCGCCGGCTCCCGGTTGCGTCCGAAGCAGGGCCGGCCGACGCCGACACCGCCAACGCCGCCGGGCGCCGCGCCCGCTCGCAGCGCAGACCCTGCCAACGTGGCGCCGAGCGGGTACGCTTCGCCTCTTCCATCCCGCAGCGGGATATCCGATTACAGCAGGACACCACCATGAGCCACCCACCTCAGATGCGCATCGCCGCCACCTACATGCGCGGCGGCACGTCGAAGGGCGTGTTCTTCCGCCTCGAGGACCTGCCGGCCGCGGCGCGCGTGCCCGGCCGCGCGCGCGATGTGCTGTTGCAGCGCGTGATCGGCTCGCCCGATCCCTACGGCAAGCAGACCGACGGCATGGGCGGGGCGACCTCAAGCACCAGCAAGTGCGTGATCGTCGCGCCTTCTTCGCGCGCCGATCATGACGTCGACTATCTCTACGGGCAGGTATCGATCGACAGCGACTTCGTCGACTGGTCGGGCAACTGCGGCAACCTGTCGACCGCTGCGGGCGCCTTCGCCATCCATGCCGGCTACGTCGATCCGGCGCGCGTGGGCGACCACGGCACCTGCACGGTGCGCATCTGGCAGGCGAACATCGGCAAGACCATCCTCGCGCACGTGCCGGTCAGCAACGGCCAGGTGCAGGAAATCGGCGACTTCGAACTGGACGGCGTGACCTTCCCGGCCGCCGAGATCGTCCTGGAATTCATCGATCCGGCCGACGAGGGCGACGGCGAGGGCGGTGGCGCGATGTTCCCCACCGGTCAACGGGTCGATACGCTCGATGTGCCCGGCGTCGGCACGCTGCCGGCGACGATGATCACGGCCGGCATTCCCACGGTGTTCGTCAACGCGGCCGACCTGGGCTACGACGGCACCGAGCTGCAGCCGGCGATCAACGGCGATGCCGCCGCGCTGGCGCGCCTGGAAGCCGTCCGTGTCGCCGGTGCGCTGCGCATGGGCCTGATCCATTCCGCCGCGGAAGCGGCCACGCGCCAGCACACGCCGAAGGTCGCGCTGGTCGCGCCGCCGCGCGGCTACGTGTCCAGCAGCGGCAAGGCCATCGCCGCCGGCGACATCGACCTCAACGTCCGTGCCCTGTCGATGGGCAAGCTGCACCACGCGATGATGGGCACCGCTTCGGTGGCGATCGCCACGGCTGCGGCCGTCCCCGGCACGCTGGTCAATCTCGCGGCCGGTGGCGGCGAGCGCGACAGCGTACGCTTTGGCCATCCTTCCGGCACCTTGCGTGTCGGCGCCGCAGTCGCGCAGGTCGATGGCCAGTGGCAGGTGACGCGGGCGGTGATGAGCCGCAGCGCGCGCATCCTGATGGAAGGCTTCGTCCACGTGCCGGCGGACGTGCTCGACTGAGCCGCCTCGCCTCAGGCGGCGCGCGCTGTGTTGCCGAACCCGCTCAGGCGAGCAGCCGCACCAGCACGTAGCCGCCCACGGTCAGCCAGGCGAACAGCAGCAGCGCCAGCCACAGCGGGCCGCTGCCGACCGCACGCAGTTGCGCCAACCGCGTGTTGATGCCCAGTGCCGCCATGGCGGTTGCGAGCAGCATCGTGCTCAGCAGCTGCATCGTGGCCCGGAACGTGTCGGACACCCCGGACAGGGGCAGCAGCGAGTTGATGGCAACCGCCACGGCGAACGCGATGACGAACCACGGAAACGCGGCTGCGCCAGCCTTGCCATTGTCGTCGCGGCCGCCTGGGCGACTGAGGACGACCAGCACCGGCACCAGCATCAGTACGCGCACCAGCTTCACCACCACGGCGCTGTCGGCGATCTCCGGGCCCAGCGCCTGGCCGATGGCGACGACCTGCGCCACCTCGTGCACGGTGGCACCGGTGTAGATGCCGAACTGCCGCGGCGTCAGGTCGAGCAGCGCCGGCAGCAGCGGATACAGCAACAGGCTGAGGGTGCCAAACAGCACCACGGTGCCGACCGCCATCGCCACCTTGGCCCCGTCGGCGCGCAGGCTACGCTCGACTGCGAGGACGGCCGCGGCGCCGCAGATCGCGCTGCCGGCCGCCGTCAGCAAGGCGCTGTCGCGATCCAGTCCCAGCCAGCGTCGACCCGCCCACGTGCCCAGCATCAGCGTGCTGGCCACCACCAGGACCGCGACCAGAATCGCGCCACTGCCGACACTGCCGAGATCGTGTGCATCCAGGCGAAAACCATAAGCGACGACACCGGCGCGCAACAGGTGTCGCTGCGCGGCCAACAGTCCGGGCACCGTCATGGCGGGCAGGCGCGGACCGGCGATGTTGCCGATCGCCATGCCCATCAGGATGGCCAGCGTCAGCGGGGCGAGGTGCAGGGCCGCCAAGGCCGGCAATGCCGCCACGGCGAAAGCGGCGAGGGCCACCGCGGCGGCGATGGCGATACCCGGCAGCAGAGCGGGCCAGCGGATACCGGGAAGGGCAAGGGTCGACATGGCGGCCAGCATGGGCCCGCACGAACGATCAGTCCATTTAGAATATCTTCGGTTATCGATAAGGAATCCTGATGATCAGTGTCAGTCCCCGGCAGCTCCAGGTCTTCGCCGCCACCGCGGCAACCGGTAGCGTGCGGCAGGCCGCCGAGCGCCTGCACCTGACACAGCCGGCTGTCAGCATGGCGCTGGCCGAGATGGAACGGATTCTTGGCCGGCCACTGTTCGACCGCGCATCGCGACGCCTGGTGCTGAACGAGCAGGGCAGGCGGCTGTTGCCGCTGGCGCAGGAACTGCTGCTGCGACTGGCGGAGTTCGGCCGGCAGGCCGATGCCGGCGGCGAGTTGGCGGGCGAATTGCGGATCGGCACCAGCAACACGGTCGGCAATTACCTGGTCGGCGACCTGCTGGGTGGATTCATCGCCGCCCATCCGAAGGTCAATGTCCGCCTGCAGGTCGAAAACACGGCGACCATCATCGCGCGACTGCTCGCCTATGACGTCGACGTCGCCTGCGTCGAAGGCGATGTCGCGCATCCGGATCTTGAACAGCGGCGCTGGCGCGACGACCGGCTGTGCATCTGTGCCGCGCCGACGCATGCGCTGGCACGTCGCCGGCGCCTGCGGCCGGAACATTTCGAAGGCGCGCGCTGGGTGCTGCGCGAAAGCGGATCGGCAACGCGGGTGCAGACCGAGCGCGTGCTGGCGGTGCTGCCGGCCGGACAGGTCGTGATGGAACTGGACCAGGCCGAGGCGATCAAGCAGGCGGTGATCGCCGGCCTGGGGCTGGCGCTGCTGCCGCGGGTCGCCGTCGAACACGAACACGCGGCGGGGCGCCTGGTGATCCTGCGCACGCCGTTCCTGTCCTTGCGCCGGGTGCTGAGCCTGGTGATGCATCGGCGGCGCTGGCGCGGGCCGCTGCTGGAGGCGTTTCTGGCTGCCGCCGGCGTGCGCCGCAACTGAGCCGTTAGACTTCGCACGGAATCCCAACCAGAGCGCCCACGATGACGGAGCAGACCGAGTCCCCAGCGCAGCAGCCCTTGCCCGAATCCGGACATCACCGCATCGCCTTCGAGCGGCTGCGTGAACGCACCGACGAGCTGGAGCTGCTGGTTTCCGGATTGACCGTGTTTGCGCTGCTGTCCGCCCCGGGATACATCCTGTCCTTGTGGATGCGCAGTCATGTGCACATGGATGAAAACGTGCATGTTGCTCTGGGCATGGTGACCCAGGTCGGCATCGGCCTGTGCTACGCACTGGCGCTGATCTTTCTGCTGCACATCGTCATCCGTTCGTACTGGATCGGATTGATCGGGCTGAAATCGGCATTTCCCGACGGTATCCGCTGGGACAAGGCCCATAGCCTCGGGCCATTGTCGCGCGAGTTCTACCAGCGCCGGCTGCCGGACATGGACAGCGTCATCGACGGTGCCGACCGTCTGGCTTCGATGATTTTTGCCAGCGCCAATGTCGTCGCCATTTCCGTGGCCTGGTTTTCGGTGCTGTTCGGTGTCCTTCTGGCGGTGCTCGGCGCGCTGGTTTCCTTCCTGGGCCTGCCGCAGCGGGTGATCCCCTGGGTGATCGCCATCCTGTTCATCCCGCAAGTTCTGGCCACCACGGCGGCCTGGTTCATCGATACCCGGGTGCTGCGCAGGCGGCCGCAGCTGGCGAACAAGCCAGGGTTGCGGCGGGCGGTCAACTTCATGCTCAAGGGCAATGCCATCATGCCCTTGCGTTTGATCATGCCGTTGCAGCTCACCCTTCAGGGCAATACACATTCCCGTCGGGTCACCCTGCTGGTTGCGACGCTGTTCTTCCTGATTCCCTTCACCGGTGCCCTGACGGTACTGGCGCAACACCGCTTTACCTCGGTCGGCAGCTACACCTGGTTGAACGATGACGATCTGGACAATGGCTTGCGCAGCGCGCATTACGAGGATCTGCGCACGCCCGGCGATGTTGGGCAGCCGGTGCCGACGATTCCGTCCGACCGCATCGCCGAGGCGTGGCTGCGCCTGTTCCTGCCGCACGTGCCGGCCCGGGATGGTGCGGTGCTGGCCACCACATGCGCCGCCGATGGTGCAGAGCCAGCGCCGTCCCGCAGCGCCTGCGCCGCAACGTTGTGGCAGGTGCGGATGGGCGGGCGGCAGTTCGATCCGGCCGATTTCGTGACCAGCGAACGCCGCGACATGGGCTGGCGTGGCTTCCAGGTGTATCTGCCGATGGAAGGATTGTTGCCCGGGCGTCACGACCTTGAGGTGGTGTGGAATCCTGCCGGCGAGGAATCAGGCGTGCAGCGTCGCCGCGTCTATCGCATCCCGTTCTGGCTTTCGCCCGGCTACGAGCAGTCGACGCCCTGACCGAAGCCGTGAGTCCGGCATCGCCTGGCGCGCCGGATGGCGGCCTGGCGGCCGCAGCGGGCAGCAAGCTACCCGCCTACAAGGGCACGGGATGGTGGCGGCATGGCGGCTCTTGCTAGCCGTCGAGGAGGGCGGCCATGCGCGCCAGGTGGGCGGCGGCGAGTTCGCGTGTGTGTTCGGCGTCGCGTTCGGGTTCGCGGCCTTCCCAGTGCAGTTCCTTCGTCGGCAGTTCGTCGAGGAAACGGCTGGGCGTGCAGGCTTCGATGCTGCCATATCGTCGACGCTTCTCGCTGTAGCTGAGCAGCAGCGTCTGCCGGGCGCGGGTGAGGCCGACATAGAACAACCGCCGTTCCTCCTCGACGCGGCCTTCGTCGATGGCGGCGGCATGCGGAAAGGTGCCTTCCTCCAGACCGACCAGCGCGACATGGCGGAACTCCAGGCCCTTGGCGGCATGCAGTGTCATCAGGCGCACGCCGTCGCGGTCGTCGTCGTTGCTGTCGCTGAGCAGGCTGACCAGCTGCGTCAGCTCCGCCAGGCCGCTGCGTCGTTGCCGTGCGAAACCGGCGAGGATGTTCTTCAGCGCATCGATGTTGCGATGCCGGCGCTGGCGTTGCTCGACGGTCTTGTCGAGCGTATCCAGATAGTCGGCATAGCCGATGCGGTCGAGGATGTCGCCGAGCAGCTCGTCGGGCGCGCTGTGCGTGGCGCGACGCCGCCAGTCCGACAGCAGGTTCTCGAACTGCGCCAGCGCCGCCGCCGGTCGGGGCGGCAGTTGTGCCAGCACGCCGTCCTGCGCCGCCGTCTGCGACAGCGACAGGTTCAGTCGCGCCGCCTGTTCGCCCAGGCGTTCCAGCGTCGTCGCGCCGATCTCGCGCCGCGGCGTGTTGATGACGCGCAGGAAGGCGCCATCGTCGCTGGGATTGGCGATCAGCCGCAGATAGGCCAGCGCGTCCTTGATCTCGGCGCAGTCGAACAGCGAATCGCCGCCGGCGATCACGTAAGGCGTGCTGGTCAGCCGCAGCGCCGTTTCCAGCGCGCGCGCCTGATGGTTGCCGCGGTAGAGCACGGCGCAGTCGGACCAGCGGCACTTGCCGTTTTCCTTGCGCGCGATCAGCTCGCCGACAACGCGCTCGGCCTCGTGTTCGTTGTCGCGGCAGACCAGAACGCGGATTGGCGGCCCGTCCGGCAGATCGCTCCACAGCGTCTTCGGATGCAAGCGCGGGTTGTGGCCGATCACCGCGTTCGCGGCGCGCAGGATGCGCGCGGCGCAGCGGTAGTTCTGTTCCAGCTTGACGATGCGCAAGGCGGGGTAGTCCTCGCCCAGGCGGTTGAGGTTTTCCGGATCGGCACCACGCCAGGCGTAGATCGACTGGTCGTCGTCGCCGACCGCCGTGAACGCGCCGCGTTCGCCCGCCAGCGCCTTGAGCAGGCGGTACTGCGCGCTGTTGGTGTCCTGGTACTCGTCCACCATCAGGTAGCGGTAGCGCGCCTGCCAGCGCATGCGCAGGCTCTCGTGTTCCTCGAGCATCGTCACCGGCAGGCGGATGAGGTCGTCGAAGTCCACCGCATTGAAGGCGGCGAGACGCTTCTGGTAAGCGCCGTACAGATCAGCCGCCTGCTGTTCGCGGGCGCCACCGGCCAGCGCCATCGCCTGGTCCGGATCGTGGCCCTGGTTCTTCAGCTGGCTGATCGTGTTCTTCAGCCAGAACAGGTTGTCCTTGCTGATGCCGGCTGGCGCCAGTTCCTTCAGCAGCTTGAAGCTTTCGTCGGCATCCAGCACCGAAAAGCCCGGGCGCAGGCCGGCGAAGCGCGCCTCGGCCTGCATCATCCGCAGGCCCAGGGCGTGGAAGGTGCAGATCGTCAACCCCTCGGCCTGGTCGCGCAGGCGCGCCGCCGCGCGCTCGCGCATCTCGCGCGCCGCCTTGTTGGTGAAGGTGATCGCCAGCAACTGCTCCGGCGCGAAACCGCGCTCGACCAGATAGGCCAGCTTCTCGGTGACCACGCGCGTCTTGCCGGAACCGGCGCCGGCCAGGACCAGGAGCGGACCATCGATGTGCCGCACGGCGGCGTTCTGGGCGGGATTGAGTTGCAAGGCGTCGGCGTCCGGATCAGGGCCGATGATCGCATGCCGTGCGGGCCGGCTACAGACTTGACGGAACCCTGGGGGCGCCTGTCTGCGGCAAGCCCGGCGTTCCATCAGGCAAGACAGTCAACGATGTCCCTTACTGATGCCCGTGACGCCAAGAGGCCCATGGTGACGCCCGGTTCGCCTTCATGTCCTCCGGGCGCGGCAGGTGGCGAAACGGATTGACCCGACGTCACCCCGCGGGTCGTTTCATCATTGCCGCTCGCCCGATGGTCGCGCGCTTCATCACGCCGCGGTGAAGGTGCGAGCGTTCTATGCTATGGGGCAGGGCGGCGCTGTCGGACTTCGGCGTTCCATGCGCCGCGCCCACCCGCGCTGAGTCGGGTCGCATTGGCGAGGCGAACACGCTCAGGAACGGCGCCTGAGACACAGCGCGCGGATGTTGTAGGAACTGGAGACAGGTGCCATGGCGCGGTAGCCATCGCTGAGAGTGAACGTCCGGGCTTCCGTCGGGCTCTTGCCCTGCTCGATGCTCCAGAACCATGGGCCGGTGAGCTGGAAGGCCTGCGGTACCGAACATTCTGAATCCCCACATGGCACCGCGTTTCCCTGCGCGCCAGCGTGCAGCTGCGAGAGCTCGTCCGGCGTCGGCAACGCCCACCCGCCGCCGTCCAGTGCCAGATTGGCGCAATGCGCCCGGGCATCGTCCCAGGTGATGTCGCCCTGGTTGTCGTGCCGGGTCCACTGAATGCCGGTGAGGGTATCGGTCACCACGTCGGGCGTCGCCAACGACCAGCGGCCCTCGTCCGCTTCTGCGACGCCGATGATCGCGGTCGCCAGCAGGGCCGCGCTGGTCAGCATTGTCATCGCCTGGTGTCTCATTGTCTTGCTCCTTGGGGTCCCATTCGGATGGGTGCGGATCGTGGCAATCGCAACAGCGGGGTGGTCGGCCACATCGGGTGGATGGCCCTGATCGGGTCAAAACCACCAGACAATAACGAGTCTGAGCAGGTGGTGCATGATCCGCGCAGCCCGCTGATCCGGCGTCCTGTCTGCAAGACGCCGGAGGCGTCCGCTCTCGAAGGCGCCCACGTGCCCGATGGCGGCTCCGCGAAGGATCGTCACCGAGTGCGGGCGTGAAGCCCCTGAGGGGCGCTCGCCGCCGCGTCCGTGAGTCGCGACGACGGTCCTGTCGTACGACCATGGGATACTGGCCCGAGATCGATTGCGCCATTGCTACGGATGCTCCCAGGCGATCCCATTGCATCAGCCTCCACGTCGCCGTCGCCGTCGCCGATCGAGGTGCTTCGCGCGTTCCTCAAGCTCGGCCTGACGGCTTTCGGCGGGCCGGTCGCACACCTGGGCTACCTGCGCCAGGAGTTCGTGCACCGTCGCCGATGGCTGGACGATGCGCACTTCGCGCAACTGTTGGCGATCTGCCAGTTCCTGCCCGGGCCGGCGAGCAGCCAGCTGGGTTTCGCAATCGGCCTGGTCCGGGCCGGCTGGCGAGGGGCGGTGTGCGCGTTCGTGGGCTTCACGCTGCCGGCGGCGCTGTTGATGTTCGGCTTCGCGACGGTTGCGCCGTTCCTGGGTCACGGCGTCGGGGCGGCTGCGCTGCATGGGCTGAAGCTGGTTGCCGTCGCCGTGGTGGCGCACGCGCTGCTGGGCATGGCGCGCCAGCTGGCGCCGGATGCGCCGCGCGCACTGATCGCGCTCGTCACGCTTGCGATGCTGCTGGCGGTCGCGGGGGCCTGGATGCAGGTTCTCGCCATCGCGCTGGGTGGACTGCTCGGCCTGTGCTTGTGCCGAAAGGTGCATTCGACGCTGGTCGCGCCGCTGCTGGTGCCGGGCGGGATGCGCGCTGCGAGGTGGTGCTTCGTGCTGTTTCTGGGGGGCCTTCTCGCCGCGCTGTGGCGACCCGTCACTGCGACGCCGGACATCACCCAGGTCGCGGGTGCCTTCTATCAGGCCGGCGCGCTGGTATTCGGCGGCGGTCATGTGGTGCTGCCGCTGCTTGAGCACGGGCTGGTGGATAGTGGCTGGGTCGACGCCGAAACATTCCTGGCAGGCTATGGCGCAGCCCAGGCCGTTCCGGGGCCGATGTTTTCATTCGCCGCCTTTCTGGGCGCGGAAATTCCGCTGGACCTGCCGGCCGCATGCGGTGCGGCGGTGGCATTGCTGGCGGTGTTCCTGCCCGGTTTCCTGCTGCTGATGGCAGCGCTGCCGGTGTGGTCGTGGTTGTCCACGCAGCCGCTGGCGCGCAGTGCATTGGCCGGCATGAATGCCGCCGTGGTCGGACTGTTGGCCGCCGCGCTCTACGATCCGGTTTGCACGCAAGGCTTGCGCTCGTGGCCGGACCTCCTGGTGGCGGGCGCGGGATTCGCATTGCTGACGGTGGCGCGGGTGTCCGCGCTCTGGGTCGTGGTGGGCTGCGTCATTGCCAGCGTGGCGATGCACCTGGCGGGAGCTTGAGCACGCCGACCCGGGCTGGTCGCGGTGGCGCTTCGATGTCAGCTGGCGTGCGCGACAGGGCGAGGTGGCGCGCCACCGGTTCGGCCGCCGGCCCGAGCCGCCGAGGTATCGGTGGCATCGCGAGCCGGTGGCGCCGGGACGTTCACTCCTTCGTGCGGTGACGGCGGCGGGCGACGCGGTCGGCGATATCGGCGAGGGCGCGACGCTCGGCTGACAGCGGTTCGTCGCGGCCGGATTGCGTGGTGCGCGCGGCTGCCTTGCCTTCGCGGTTCGCAGCGCCGGGCGCGGGCTTGCCGGTGCCAGGTTGACCGGATCCGCCGCGGGCGCCAGCGGATGGGCTGCTGCGGCCAGTCGGCGCGACGGCTGGGCCCACGGAGGCCGATCGGGATTCCAGGCCTTCGATCAGGCGCTCGGTCATCTTGGCCGTGATCAGCTGCAGTTCCAGCTGGTCGTCGTCATTGCCGCGCAGGGCTTCGGTGAGCGGCGCCAGTGCCTTTTCAAGCGCGAGGCGGAGTCCGGCGAGCATGCGGGTGTCGGCGTTGGTCGATGTGGCAGGCGCCTGTACCGGGACTAGCGACGCGCTGCGATCCGCGAGCAGCTTCTCCAGTCGGGCGAGGACGTCCTTCCAGGGTACTTCGCGCGCACCGGCGTTGCGCACGCCGTTGTCGAGGCCGCGCACGCCTTCGACGAGGTCGACCAGCTGTGCGACGACGCGGTCGCCGACTTCGGCATCGTCGCCGCCCATGGCCTTGTTGCGCAGGAAGTCGCGCTTGATCTGTGCCCAGCGTTCGGCCTGTGCGCTGTCCAGCGTGCCGCGCAGCTCGGCCAGCTTGAGCAGGTTTTCCTCGGCGCCGGTCGTCAGCAACTGCGCCTCGCCGCGATAGTGGTCGGCGATCAGCTGGTCCATCTCGGCCGCGTTCATCACCGGCGCAATCTTCTCGGCCAGTTTGTTCATGTTGCGGTAGCTGCCCTGCAGCTTGAACGGCGGCTCGGTGCGGTAGCGGTCGGCCTGGGCGGCGCTGGCGATGTACTGC
>CAZYHP010000005.1:43203-59261 GCA_964647135.1 uncultured Rhodanobacteraceae bacterium | reverse complement strand
GCACGGGTTCCTGCAATGTGGGCAAAGCGTAGGATGCATGCCAGCTCCGCCTAACTAATGTTCGACCCCGAAACGGGGTGTAGCGCCTGTTGTAGCGGCTTCGGCAGGAGGCGTCAATCGCAAAATCCCCAAGGGAATCAATACCCGTCGACGATGCTGGCCGCGCGGCCTTGCCGCACGCCGCCTGGATTATCCGGCAAGCGTGCAGTGTTATGCGTTATCACGGCGACGGCGCGGGCATGACAGACTCAGCCCCTTCACGCCGGTGGCTGGCGAATGTGAAAGGAATCATTGGGTTGGTTGACTTTGCACCGCATCCTGATCCGCAGGATTGGCGGCAAAGGGCTGCGCCGTCCGGCTCGCGGGCCGGACCACTGGTGGTCATCGTTATGATCAGCGACCAGCCCGGATTTCCATTCCAAGGTCCGGATGCCCGAAGTCCGGAGAAGGTGCCGCGCCACATCTGGATGGCGCGGCGTTCATGCGACGGTCAGTGGGCTCAGTACAACGCGCGACAGCGCAGGGTGCCGGGGATCGCCGCCAGCGCGACCTTGAGCTGGTCAGCCTGTTCGCGGGTCGCCGAGACATCGACCACGACGTAGCCGATGGTCGCGTTGGTCTGCAGGTACTGGCCGTCGATGTTGACGCCGGCCCGGGAGAAGACGTCGTTGATCTGCGAGAGCACGCCGGGCTGGTTGCGGTGGATATGCAGCAGACGGCGGCTGGACGGATGTTCCGGCAGGTTGACCTCGGGGAAGTTGACCGCCGACAGCGTCGAACCGTTGTCGCTGTAGCGCACCAGCTTTGCGGCGACTTCGCGGCCGATGTTGTCCTGGGCTTCCAGCGTGCTGCCGCCGACATGCGGTGTCAGGATGACGTTGTCCATGCCGGCCAGCGGCGAGACGAAGGGATCGTCGTTGCCCTGCGGTTCGACCGGGAACACGTCGATGGCGGCGCCGGCGAGGTGGCCGCTGCGCAGCGCCTCGGCGAGCGCGTCGATGTCGACCACCGTGCCGCGCGAGGCATTGATCAGCACCGAGCCCTTGCGCATGCGCGCGAGCTGTTCGGCGCCGATCAGGTTGCGCGTCTGCGGCGTTTCCGGGACGTGCAGGGTGACGATGTCGGCGCGTTCGAGCAGGTCGTCCAGGCCGTCGCTGGGACGCGCATTGCCGAGCGACAGCTTGGTGATCACGTCATGGAAGATCACGCGCATGCCGACCGATTCGGCGAGCAGGCCGATCTGCGTGCCGATGTGGCCGTAGCCGACCACGCCGAGCACCTTGTCGCGCACTTCGAAGCTGCCGGCCGCCGACTTCGACCAGCCGCCGCGGTGGCATTGCGCATTCTTCTCCGGGATGCGGCGCATCAGCAGGATGGCTTCGGCCAGCACCAGTTCGGCGACGCTGCGCGTGTTGGAGTAGGGCGCGTTGAACACCGGGATGCCGGCTGCCTGCGCCGCCGCCAGGTCGACCTGGTTGGTGCCGATGCAGAAGCAGCCGATGGCGATCAGGCGCCGCGCGTGCTCGAGCACCTCGGCGCTGAGCTGGGTGCGCGAACGGATGCCGACGATGTGGGCCTCGGCGATGCGCTGCTTGAGCTCGTCATCGGGCAGCGACTTGGCATGGAAATCGATCGACTCGTAGCCGGCGGCCCGGAAGGTCTCCACCGCGTTGGCACTGACGCCTTCCAGCAGCAGGACGCGGATGTCGGACTTGGGAAACGAGGTCGTTGCCATGACGGATCGAGGCGGCATTGAAGCGGGGGCGGACACTATGCCAGATGCGCGCACTTGATGCCGCACCGCAGCACTGGCAGGCTGCGTGTTTTCCGGCGGCCGTCCACGACATGAGTGATCCCCGATTGCAGGCGCTGGCACAGCGGGCGCCGGGCCTGGTGCTGAAGACCGATCCGGCCGATCTCGAACACTATGGCCGCGACTGGACGCGACGCTGGATGCCGGCGCCGCTGGCCGTCGCGTTGCCGTCGTCGGTCGAGGACGTCCAGGCGGTCATGCGCTGGGCGACGGCGGAAGGTGTCGCCGTGGTGCCCTCGGGTGGCCGCACCGGGCTGTCCGGTGGCGCCGTGGCCGCGCAGGGCGAGCTGGTGCTGAGCCTGGAGCGCATGAACAGGGCGCTGGACTTCGATGCGGTCGACCGCCTGCTGACGGTGCAGGCCGGCATGCCCCTGGAAGCCGTGCAGCGCACCGCCGCCGGGCATGGCCTGCTGTATCCGGTGGATTTCGCCGCCCGCGGCTCCTGCTCGATCGGCGGCAACATCGCCACCAATGCCGGTGGCATCCGCGTCATCCGCTATGGCAACACCCGCGAATGGGTCGCCGGGCTGAAAGTGGTGACGGCGCAGGGCGAGGTGCTGGAACTCAACCGCGGACTGGTCAAGAACGCCAGTGGCTACGACCTGCGGCACCTGTTCACCGGCTCGGAAGGCACGCTGGGCGTGATCGTCGAGGCGACACTGCGCCTGACCGATCCAGCACCGCCGTCGCAGGTCATGCTGCTGGCGGTACCGGAACTGGATGCGCTGATGCACGTGTTCGACGACTGCCGCCGCCGACTGCACCTGCAGGCCTTCGAATTCCTCAACGAGCGCGGTGCCGCGCATGGGGTCGCGCACGGGGCGCAGCGGCCGTTTGCCGAGGCCTCGCCATACTACGTGGTGACCGAGTTCGATGCCGCCAGTGATGACGACCAGAATGCCGCACTGGCCGTCTTCGAGCACTGCCTGCAGCAGGGCTGGGTCAGCGATGGCGTGATCAGCCAGAGCCAGGCACAGGCGCAGGCCCTGTGGCGGTTGCGCGAAGGCATCACCGAAGCGCTGGCGCCGCGCAAGCCGTACAAGAACGACATTTCCGTGCGTATCAGCGCCATTCCGGCCTTCATGCACGCCATGCAGGCGCTGTTCGAGCGCGACTATCCGGGCTTCGACGTGGTCTGGTTCGGACACATCGGCGACGGCAACCTGCACATCAACGTGCTGGCGCCGGCCGGCATGGCGCAGGACGAGTTCGTCGCCCGCTGTGAACACGTGACGAAGGCGTTGTCCGACGCGCTGGCGCGCGTGGGCGGCAGCATTTCCGCCGAGCACGGCATCGGCCTGGTCAAGAAGGCCTATCTGTCCGGCACGCGCAGCGACGCCGAGATCGCGCTCATGCGCGCGGTCCGCGCGGCCCTGGATCCGGCCGGTGTCCTCAATCCCGGCAAGCTGTTCGATTGATTGCCGACCTGGAGGTTGCATGAGCCTGGACATTGCCCTGGTACTGGCCATTACGCTCGGCGCGGTCGTGCTGTTCGCGACCGAGAAGATGCGCATGGATGCGGTGGCCCTGCTGGTGCTGGCGAGCCTGGCGCTGCTCGGCCTGGTCAGCACCAACGAGGCCGTCAGTGGCTTCAGCAGCCATGCCACCATAACGGTCGCCGCCATGTTCGTGCTCGCGGCCGGTCTGCAGAACAGCGGGGCCCTGGCGGGCATCGGCTGGCTGTTCAGTCGCGTGAAGTCGCCGACGCTGTTCCTGCTGACGCTGTTCGGTGTGCTTGCGGTGGTGGCGCCCTTCGTCAACAACACGGCCGTGGTCGCGGTGTTCCTGCCGATCGTCATCGCCGCGACGACGGCGAACGGCATGGCGCCGTCGAAGGCGCTGATCCCGCTGTCCTACGTGTCACAGATGGCGGGCGTGTGCACGCTGGTCGGCACCTCCACCAACCTGCTGGTCAATTCGATGGCGCGCGATCTGGGGCATCCCGGTTTCGGCCTGTTCGAATTCACCTCGCTGGGCGTAATCTGTTTCGTCGCCGGTTGCGCCTATCTGCTGACGATCGGGCGCTGGCTGCTGCCGGAGATCCGCTCGGAGGGTCTGGTCGAGGATTACCAGCTGGGCAAGTACATCACCGAGCTGCGCGTGATGCCGGAGTCGTCGCTGATCGGCAGCAGTGTGGCCGAGGCGAAGCTGGGCGAGATGTTCGGTGTCTATGTCCTGGAACTGCTGCGCGGCGAGGAGAAGGTCTGGTCGCCGCGGGCGCAGGTGCTGCAGGAGGGTGACGTGCTGCTGGCGCGCGGCGACTGGAGCCGGCTGGACGAACTGAAGAAAAAGGCCGGCCTTGAGATCGAGCCGGAGTTCAAGCTGAAGGCGCGACAGTTCCGCGATGGTGACCAGGTGCTCACCGAGGTGATGGTGGCGCCGGCCTCGCGCGTCGTCGGCAGCACGCTGGCCACCCTGGATCGGCGCTGGCATCACCACGCCACGGTACTGGCCATCCACCGCCGCGGCCAGATCCTGCGCGAGAAGATCAAGGACGTCAGCCTGGATGTCGGCGACATCCTGCTGATGTTGACGCCGGAGCGCGAAATGCCCGCGCTGCGTGCCGATCCCAACCTGATCGTGCTGACCGAACGCGAAGCGGAACGGCCGCGTGGATGGCGTGCCCCGTTCGCCCTGGCGACCATGGTGGCGGTGATCGCGACCGCGGCGATCGGCTGGGCGCCGATCGTCATCACGTCGCTGCTTGGCGCACTGGTCATGGTGCTGACGGGCTGCCTCGATGCCGATGAAGCCTACGAATCCGTGGACTGGCGCATCATCATCCTCCTGGCGGCGCTGATGCCCCTGGGGATTGCCATGACCGGCACCGGGGCGGCGGCGTTCCTTGTCGACAACACGCTGGGCCTGGTCGCGCACCTCGGGCCCTGGGTGGTCCTTGCGGTGTTGTACCTGCTTGCCTTGCTGCTCACCGAATTCATGAGCAATGCCGCCGCCGCCGTGCTGCTGACGCCACTGGGAATGTCGACAGCGGCCATGCTGGGCGTCGACGCGACACCGTTCCTGATCGCCGTCACCTTCGCCGCCTCGACCAGCTTCACCACGCCCGTGGGTTACCAGACCAACACCATGGTCTACAGCGCCGGCGGCTACCGCTTCATGGATTTCGTGAAGGTGGGCCTGCCGCTCAACCTCATCTTCTGGGTACTCGGCGTCATCTTCATCCCGCGCTTCTGGCCGTTCTGAGCCGCCATTGATGCACTCCTGATGGAATCCTGATCCCCGGCTGAGATTCGATCCGCTGCCACCGGTACCGGAACAGGCGGCGCCGCGGCTATGCTCGGCGTCGGTTTTCCGCTTTCGCACAGGGGGTGCGGTATGAAGCGATGGATGCTTTTCGTCTGCCTTTTTCTTTTCGCCGGGCCGCTCGTGGCCGGCATGCACATCATTGGACAGGGTGACGTCACCCATACCGCGGTGGCCGATGGCAACTGGTTCGACCCGGCGACCTGGCAGCCGGGTGTCCCGGGTGACGGCGCCGTGGCGCTGGTGCCCGCCGGCCGCAGCGTGACCTACGCCGGTCAGGGCACGGCCAGCCTGCGCGGCCTGCTGGTGGAGGGTCGACTGACCTTCAATACGCAGCAGTCCAGCACGCTGCGCGTGGACACCTTCGAGGTTGGCATGGACGGCGAACTGCTGGTCGGCACCGTCGCCGCGCCGGTGAACCCCGATGCGCAGGTTCGCATCATCTTCACGTCGGGCAGCGACATCGACATCGGCTGGGATCCGGCCCTGCTCGGCCGCGGCCTTGTGGCGCACGGTCGCGTCCACATCCACGGCGCGCGCAAGACGGTGCATGGCAAGGTCGCCAGCGATCCGCTGGCCGGCCAGACCAGCCTGGTCATGGCGGAGCCGCCGGAAGGCTGGCGGGTGGGAGACACGCTGGTGCTCGCCGGCACGCGCTATTCGGGTTGGAAGTGGGACAACTCGATCGGCTCGGTGCGCTATTTCGGCACGCAGGACGAAGTGCTGACCATCACCTCGATCAATGGTGCGACCGTCGGCTTCACGCCGGCGCTGCAGTACGACCACCGTTCGCCGCGGTCGGACCTCAAGGCCTCGGCGGCGAACTTCAGCCGCAACGTGCGCTTCGAGACCGAGGACGGCGAAACGGCGCCGGTGCATCGCCGCGGCCACGTCATGCTGATGCACCACACCGACTACGATGTGCGCTACGCGCAGTTCCATTACCTGGGACGCACGGACAAGTCGGTGCCCAGTTTCGACCCGGACCAGCTGCCGGGACTGACGCCGACCAGCAACATCCGCACCCGCTATCCGATGCATCTTCACTTCACCGGCCTGGATCCCGCCGAGCCGCCCGCCATCGTGATCGGCAACGCGGTGTTCAACAGCCCAGGCTGGGGCTATGTGCATCACGCCAGCAACGCGATCTTCCACGACAATGCCAGCTTCGACACCCACGGCGCCGGTTTCATTGCCGAGACGGGTGACGAGATCGGATCGTGGACACGCAACATCGCCATCAAGGCGAAGGGCAACTCCGCCTTCAATCCCAAGAACGGCGTCGATGTCGACTCGTATGACATCGGCCGAACCGGTGCCGGCTTCTGGTTCCAGGGTCGCATGGTCCGCAACGTCGGCAATGTCGCGGCCAGCGTCAACCAGGGCTACGTCTACCTGCACCGGGGCTCGCGCGTGCGACATTTCCCACATTGGCTGTTCCCGATGGGCGACGCGCTGCGACGCCACAGCCAGAATTCACCGGACCATCCGCCGATCCTCAACTTCCACGACAACGAGGCCTTCGCCAGCACGGTGGGCCTGTACGTGGTGAAGGCGAATCCGAACCAGGGACACGACATCCATACCCACATCACCGATTTCCACGCCTGGGAAGTCCGTGCCGGTGCGGCCATGGAATACACCTCGCACTATCTGCTGAAGGGCGTGGACATCATCGGCAACACGCCGGAGCCGTTCCGTTCGCCGGCCTTCGGCATCGAGTTCGGCACCAACGCCACCGACATGGTGGTGAACGGCGCGCATATCGCGAATGTGCCGATCGGTGTGATCCTCAGCAAGGAGTTCACCACCAATGATCCGGTGACGAAGAAGCAGTACGTCACGATCGACGTGACCTTCGACAACGTCGCCCAGCACTACGAGCACCTCGATACCACCGTCGACCGGATCCTGACCGGTTCCGACCTGGTGCCCGGCCGTTTCGACATCGAGATCAACAATGGCCAGATGCTGGAATACACCGATTCCGGCACCGCCGCGGGCGTCTCGATGCCCTTTACCGGCACCAAGACGGACGGCATCGGTGAGCAGCCGATTCCTGCCGGCACCGAATGGACCGGCGTCACGCCACCGGTGATGATCCACATCGTCTCCAATGATGGCTATTACCGCACCGCTGACGGCGTGCCCTACGCGATCGTGCCGCAGTATTTCACCAGCCGCGCCGACGGGGTCATCAGCAAGTACGGACTGATCGTCCGCCTCGGGCCGGCGGTCGAGGCGCTGCTCGGCAATCCCTGGCATGCCTGGCGCGATGCCTTCCAGCGCGGCCTCCTCGACCTGGAAAGCCAGCCGCCGGTGGCGGTCGACGAGCTGGCCACTGTTGCCGTCAACGGCACGACGATCGTCGATGTGCTCGACAATGACAGCGACCCGGACGGCGATGCGCTGGAAGTCGACGGCTTCGTGCCGCCGGTGCATGGGCTGGCCTGGGTCACCGCGGACGGGCGCATCGCCTACCGGCCGGATCCCGATTTCAGTGGCGAAGACCGCATCCGCTACTGGGTCACCGACCGGCAGGGCCACTTCGTGCCGGCCACGGTGACGGTGAGCGTTGGTGGTGAGGGGATCTTCCGTAACGGTTTCGAAACGCCGTGAGCGACAGGCGTGCGCGCGACTGGCGCGCGTACGCCTGCTTTTTCGCCATGACTCAGGCCCGGTCGCGAAGCACCAGCAGCCGCGTTTCGGTCATGTCGCGGATGGCGTAGCGCACGCCTTCGCGGCCCAGCCCGGAATCCTTGACGCCGCCGTAGGGCATGTTGTCGACGCGCCAGGACGGCACGTCGCCGACGATGACGCCGCCGACGTCCAGTTCGTCCCAGGCTTTCATCGTGTGCGCGAGGGAATCGGTGAACACGCCGGCCTGCAGGCCATAGCGGCTGTCGTTGACCTGTTCGAGTGCGGCGTCGAAGTCGTCGAAGGGCTCGATCATCGCGACGGGGCCGAACACTTCCTCGCGGTACAGCTTGGTATCGTGCGGCACGTTTTCCAGCAGCGTGGCGTCGAGCATGGCGCCATCACGGGCACCGCCGGTGAGCATGCGCGCGCCGCCTTGCACGGCCTCGTCGATCCAGCCGGCGATGCGCTCGCCTTCGCCGGCATCGATCACCGGGCCAATGAAGGTGTCCTCTTCGCGTGGATTGCCGGATTTCAACGCGGCGACGGCGGCGACCAGGCGCTCGCGCAGCGGTTCGTACAGTGAGCGGTGCACGAGGATGCGCTGGACGCTGATGCAGCTCTGGCCGGACTGGTAGTAGGCACCGAACACCAGCCGGTCGATGACGTGGTCGAGCCGCTGGCGCTGGTCGGCATCGACGATGCAGGCGGCATTGCCACCCAGTTCGAGCACGACCTTCTTCTTGCCGGCGCGTGATTTCAGTTCCCAGCCCACATCCGGCGATCCAGTGAACGACAGCAACTTGAAACGCGGGTCGGTGGTGAACAGGTCGGCGCCCTCGCGATGGCAGGGCAGCACCGAGAACGCGCCCGCAGGCAGGTCGGTTTCAGCCAGCACTTCGGCGATCACCAACGCGCCGATCGGCGTGCGGCTGGCGGGCTTCAGCACGAAGGGGCAGCCGGACGCGATCGCGGGCGCGATCTTGTGCGCGGCCAGGTTGAGCGGAAAGTTGAAAGGCGATATGAAGGAACACGCGCCGACCGGCACCTGTCGTGTGAAGCCGCGATAGGCCTGCGTGCGCTGGCCGATGGCGAGTGTCGGGGCTTCACCGTCGATGCGGGTGGCTTCTTCGGCCGCGATCCTGAAGGTGTCTATGAGGCGGGTGACTTCGCCGCGGGCATCGCGGATCGGCTTGCCGGCCTCGATGCACAACGCCAGCGCCAGTTCCTCGTCGCGTTCGCGGAATCTCGCGACGCAGTGTTCGAGCACCTGCTGGCGGCGCCATGGCGGCAGTTCCCGCATCGGTCGTTCGGCTTCGACGGCAGCGGTGATGGCGCGGTCGATATCCGCCGGCGACGCCATCGCCACCCGCGTGGCGACTTCGCCGCTGTACTTGTCGGTGACCTCCAGGTCGGCGTTCGGCTGTTCCGGCCGGTTGGCGAGATAGAAGGGATAGCGTTCGGCAAGCATGGCGGCGCTCCGATGTCGGGCTGCGGACATTCTCCCGCATGGCCGCGCCAGGTGGGGCGCGCAGCGCCTCTTCGTCAGGTGCCGGTCAGGACCGCTGTCAGGACCGCAGGCAGCACAAGCCCGCGTGCAGGCGGGCGTGGCGCTGCGCTGCGGTAGCCGACGTCGCCGGGCCGCTGTGTCGAAACGGCCTTCCGCGCCAGTACATGCGCGGTCGCGTCCGGGTGGTCCTCCGCGTCAGAGGATCTCGCGGAAGATGAAGAAGATGATGATCGACAGCGTGGCGCCGATTGGCAGCGTGATGATCCACGACACGAAAATGTTGCGCACCACGCCGAGGTTGATGGCGGCGATGCCGCGCGCGAAGCCGACGCCGAGCACCGCGCCGACCAGCGTGTGCGTGGTCGAGATCGGCATGCCGGTGCCGGAGGCGATCACCGTGGTCGCGGCCGCGGACATCTCTGCAGCGAAGCCGCGGCTGGGCGTCAGGGCGGTGATGTTTTCCCCGACCGTCTGCATCACCTTGCGCCCATACGTGGCCAGGCCGACGACGATGCCGGCGCCGCCCAGCAGCAGTACCCAGGGGGGAATGCCGGCACTCTGCATGACTTCACCGCTGGTGGCGACCGAAATCACCGCGGCGACCGGTCCGACCGCGTTGGAGACATCGTTGGAGCCGTGCGCGAAAGCCATCGAACAGGCCGTCACGATCATCAGCAAGCCGAACACCCGTTCGACCGTGGCGTAGTTGCTGGCACGATCGGCATTCGGATTCGGCTTGATGCGACGGATGACCGCCCAGCCACACAGCGAGACCACGAGGCCGATCAGCACGGCCCCGGCATAGGTCATCGGCAGGCTGATGTCGAGGCCGACGTGCTTGAGGCCCTTCAGCATCGTGATCAGCGTGATGTTGAACGCCGCGAAGAACATGTACACCGGCACCCACCGCTTCGCCTGGCGCAGCGGGTTCTCGTCGTCGAGGATCAGGTATTGCACGGTGCGGAAAAGCAGGTAGGCGAGGGCGCCGGCGACCACCGGCGAGATCACCCAGCTCATCGCGATCGAACCGACCTTGCCCCAGTGCACGGCATCCAGGCCAAGGCCGACCGCGGAGAAGCCGACGATGGCGCCCACCAGCGTATGCGTGGTCGACACCGGCCAGCCATTGCGCGAGGCGACGGTCAGCCAGATGGCACCGGCCAGCAGCGCCGAGAGCATGCCGCAGATGAGCAGGCGTGGATCATGCGCCACCACGCTGGCATCGACGATGCCGCTGCGGATCGTGGCGGTGACTTCGCCACCGGCGAGCACGGCGCCGGCGAATTCGAAGACCGCTGCGATCAGGAAGGCCTGCTTCATCGAGATCGCCTTGGCACCGGTCGAGGTCGCCATCGCGTTGGCGACGTCGTTGGCGCCGATGCCCCAGGCCATGTAAAGGCCGAAGATGCCCGCCAGGGCGATGTACAGCGTCATGCTGTCCATGTGAATTCCAGGAAAGTGGTGAAGGAAAACCTGGTGTGCCGGATCAGCGGGCGATCACGCGCTGCAGGAGGCCGCCGACGCGGTGCGACTGGTCGCCCAGGTCGCCCAGCCATTCGATGGCCTTGTAGAGGAAGATCACGCTGACCGGCGGAAGGGTCTCTTCCATCGCGAATACGCCGGTGCGCAGCTCCGAGGCGATCTGGTCGGTCTCGTCCTCGATCGCGTCCAGCTCGGTGATCATGCGTTCGACCAGCGTGACCTCGCTGCCGCGGAAGCCGACGGTGAACAGGTCTTCCAGTTCGCCGACGCTCTTTTCGGCCTGGATGACGGCATCGACGCTGCGACGCGCCAGCAGGCGGTACTGTTCGGCCAGTGCGGGCGGCGGCAGCAACTTGCGATGGAACATCAGGCCGGCGATGTCCTTGGAGCGGTTGGCGATCTTGTCCTGGGTGGTGACGAGGTCGAGCACGTCGCCGCGGTCCACCGGCATCAGCAGCGTGCTCGGCAGGCGGATGCGCAGGTCGGCCTTCTGCTTGTCGGCTTCGTGCTCGAGGTCCTGGATGCGCTTGCGCACGGCGCCAGCCCGTTCCCAGTCGGCGTCCAGGGCGGCATCGATGAACACCAGCAGTTCGCGCGCGGCCTGCGTTGCGGTGGCCATGTGGGCCTTGAGCGGCTGGACGGGAGAGCGGCCGAAGAGGCTGGAAAACAGGCTGGTGGCCATGCAGGGAACCGGTCTGGGAGGTTGGATGTCGGGTGCCGCCCCGGACCGCTTCCGGCGTCGACGCGGCTGTCACAGGGCTGTCATGTTACTGAAATATGCTGCCCGCCGTCCCGGATTGTTCCCGGTGGCGCTCCTGGCGGGGCCGCTGCGCGGGGTCACCTTCACGCAGATCGGCAGACAGGTCCACCATGAATCAGCGTTGTTTCGCCCTCCTCGTTGCGGCTGCCACCCTGGCGGCCTGCGGTGATCGCCAGCCGATCGCCATGGTGAAGATCGACGGCTCCAGCACTGTCTATCCCGTTGCCGAGGCGGTCGCCGAGGAGTTCCAGGCCCGTGGGGCCGGGAAGGTCCATGTCACGGTCGGCGTGTCCGGCACCGGCGGCGGCTTCAAGAAGTTCTGCCGCGGCGAGACCGACATCTCGAACGCCTCGCGACCGATCCTGGCCGAGGAGATCGAGGCCTGCGCACGCAGCGGCGTCGAGTACATCGAACTGCCGGTGGCCTATGACGCCCTGACCGTCGTCATCCACCCGGACAACACCTGGGCCGCGGACATGACGGTCGAGCAGCTGCGCAAGCTGTGGGAGCCGTCGGCGCAGGGCGTGGTGATGCGCTGGAACCAGGTCGACCCAGCCTGGCCGGACGAGCCGGTGCGGCTGTTCGGTGCCGGCTCCGACTCGGGTACCTTCGACTATTTCACCGAGGCGGTGATGGGCAAGGCCAAGTCCAGCCGTGGCGACTACACCGCCAGCGAAGACGACAACGTGCTGGTGACCGGCGTGTCGCAGGACCGTTACGCGATCGGCTATTTCGGGTTGGCCTACTATCTGGAAAACGCCACCCGCGTGAAGGCGGTGCGCATCCGCAATGGCGACGACGCTCCGGCCGTGGGGCCCTCGCCGGCAACGGTCATCGACGGCAGCTACCAGCCGATGTCGCGGCCGGCCTTCATCTACGTCAATGCCGCCGCGGCGCGGGATCGGGCCGAAGTCCGTGAGTTCGTCGAGTTCTTCCTGGCCGAGGCGCGACCGCTGATCGAGGAAGTCAAGTACGTGCCGCTGCCGGACCGTGCCTATGACCTGGCCCGCGACAAGTTCCGCGCCGGTCGCACCGGCACCGTGTTCGAGGGCCACTCGGAGATCGGCGTCAGCATCGAAGCATTGCTGCTGCGCGATGCGCGCTGAGCCTTCGGCGAACCGGTCGCGTCCATGAGTGCCGATCCCGCAGCAGGCGTTCCGCCGGCAGTGCAGCGCGCCGCTTCGTGGCGCTCGGATTCGCCCGCCGCCCGTCGCCGCCGTCGTCGGGAGCAGGCGGTGCATGCGCTGCTGTTCCTGGCGGCGTTCTCGGCCGTGGCGATCACCGCAGCGATCGTGGTGACGCTGCTGGCCGAATCCTCGGCGTTCTTCCGGCACGTGTCGCTGTGGGACTTTTTCACGGACACGCAGTGGACGCCGCTGTTCGAGAATCCGCGCTACGGCATCCTGCCGCTGGTCGCCGGCACGCTGACCACCAGCGTGGTCGCGCTGCTGGTGGCGATCCCGCTGGGCACGATCACCGCCATTTACCTCAGCGAGTTCGCGCGTCCCCGTGTGCGTGAAATCGTCAAGCCGATCCTCGAGCTGATCAGTGGCGTTCCCAC
Organism: uncultured Rhodanobacteraceae bacterium; assembly: GCA_964647135.1. GTDB lineage: Bacteria > Pseudomonadota > Gammaproteobacteria > Xanthomonadales > UBA2363 > Pseudofulvimonas. The sequence continues at coordinate 46,234 of CAZYHP010000005.1, read as the reverse complement.
CGTGGTGTTCGGCTATTTCGCGCTGCTGTTCGTGACGCCGCTGCTGCAGAAAATCATCCCCGACCTGCCGGGTTTCAACATGCTCGGGCCCGGCATCGTCATCGGCATCATGATCATTCCCTATGTCAGCTCGCTGTCCGAGGACGCCATGCGCGCGGTGCCGATGCACCTGCGCGAGGCGAGCTACGGCATGGGCGCCAGCCGTTTCCAGACCGCCGTACGGGTGGTCATGCCGGCCGCCCTGTCGGGCATCGTCGCCTCGTACATCCTCGGTATCTCGCGCGCGGTGGGCGAGACGATGGTGGTGGCGATCGCCGCCGGACAGCAGCCCACGCTGACGTTCGATCCCACCGAGGCGGCGGCGACCATCACCGCCTACATCGTCCAGGTGGCGATGGGCGACCTGCCGCACGGTTCGATCGGCTACCAGAGCATTTTCGCCGCCGGCCTGGTCCTGTTCGTCATCACGCTGCTGTTCAACCTGGTCGGCCACTGGGTGCGCAAGCGGTTCCGGGAGGCCTACTGATGAAACTCGACGCGCAGCAACTGCGTGCACTGGCGGCGCGGCAGCGCAGCCGCGACCTCGTCTTCGAGGTGGTCGGTCTGCTCGTGATGCTGGTGTCGTTGCTGGTGCTGGCGGCGCTGTTCGCGCAGCTGGTGATGGATGGACTGGTGCGCATCGACGGAAGCTTCTTCATCGAATTCCCGTCACGGCGCGCCGAGCAGGCCGGCATCCTGTCGGCCTGGGTCGGCAGCCTGCTGGTGATGTCGGTCACCGCCTTCGCCGCGGTGCCGATCGGTGTCGGCGCCGGCATCTACCTCGAGGAATACGCGCGCAAGGGTCGGCTGGCGGAAATCATCGAGATCAACGTCGCCAACCTCGCCGGCGTGCCGTCGATCATCTACGGCCTGCTGGCGCTGGGCCTGCTGGTCTACCAGCTGGGGCTGGGGCAGAGCGTGCTCACGGCGGGCCTGACACTGGCGATGCTGATCCTGCCGATCGTGATCGTGGCCACGCGCGAAGCGATCCGCGCCGTGCCCGGCACCATCCGCGAAGCGTCCTACGGTGTCGGCGCGACGCGCTGGCAGACGGTCCGCCACCATGTGCTGCCGTACTCGCTGCCGGGCATCCTCACCGGCGTCATCATCGGGCTGTCGCGCGCCATCGGCGAAACGGCCCCGATCATCACCATCGGCGCGCTGACCTTCATCGCCTTCCTTCCGGCGCCGCCATTGTCCAGCGATCCGCCATTCGTCAATGCCGACTGGCTGTTCTCGCCGTTCACCGTGCTGCCGATCCAGATGTTCAACTGGATCTCGCGGCCGGATCCGGCTTTCCACGTCAACGCCGCGGCCGCGGGTGTCATCCTCGTCGCCATGACGTTGCTGATGAACGCGCTGGCGATCTGGCTGCGCTACCGTGCCCGCCAACGCATCCAATGGTGAATGCCATGAGTCTGCCCGCCATCCCGCAACGCAAGGCCGAGGTCCGCGACCTCAGCTTCCACTACGGTGATTTCCGGGCGATCCGGAATGTGTCCATGGACATCGCCATGAACGAGGTGACCGCGCTGATCGGGCCCTCCGGCTGCGGCAAGTCGACACTGCTGCGCTGCTTCAACCGCATGCACGACCTGTATCCCGGCAGCCGTTACGACGGCGCCATCCATCTGCAGCCCGACGGCATCAACCTGCTGGATCCCGCGGTGGATCCGGTCGAAACGCGCCTGCGCATCGGCATGGTGTTCCAGAAGCCCAATCCTTTTCCGAAATCGATCTTCGAAAACGTCGCCTACGGCCTGCGCATCACCGGCGAAAAGCGTCGCAGCGTCCTTGCCGACAAGGTCGAGAAGGCGCTGCGCGATGCAGCGCTGTGGGACGAGGTGAAGGGGCGCCTGAATGCGCTGGGCACCAGCCTGTCGGGCGGGCAGCAGCAGCGCCTGTGCATCGCCCGGGCGCTGGCGACCGAGCCGGAAATCCTGTTGTTTGACGAGCCGACCTCGGCGCTGGATCCGATCGCCACCGCCAGCATCGAGGAGCTGGTGACCGAGCTGAAGCAACGCGTCACCATCCTCATCGTGACGCACAACATGCAGCAGGCCGGCCGCGTGTCGAAGTACACGGCCTTCATGTACCTGGGCGAGCTGGTCGAGTTCGGCGAAACCAGCCAGGTGTTTACCAATCCTGCGCACGAACGCACGGAAAGCTACATTACAGGCCGGTTCGGCTGATCGGAGTCCGCCATGGTCAAGTCCTCACATATCCATCGCCAGTTCGACGAAGACCTCACCGAGTTGCGCGACCTGGTGCTGCGCATGGGCGGGCTGGTGGAGCACCAGCTCGACGCCGCCGTCGAAGTGCTGCAGCGTGGCGACGCGGTCGCCGCACGCGCGGTCATCGAGGGCGATCGCGAAATCGATCGCATCGAGTTGCGTTGCGACGAGGAAGCGGCGCGGCTGCTCGCCTTGCGGGCGCCGCTGGGCATCGACCTGCGCACCGTGCTGACGCTGACGAAAACGGTCAACGATCTCGAGCGCATCGGCGACGAGGCCAAGAAGATCGCCCGCGCCGCGCGCGACAGCGCCGACCTGGGCCGCGAGGCCGGCGCGCTGCCGATGCTGGAGGCCATCCTCGGCATGGCCGAGATCGGCAGGACCATGCTGCACAACGCGCTCAATGCACTGGTGCGCCTGGATCTCGAACTCGCCACGCGCGTGGGCCAGGACGACGAGCGCCAGGATGCGGCCTTCCGCGCCGCCAAGGCCGAGGGCAGATCGGCCATGCAGGCCAGCAGCGAGAACATCGATGTGGCGCTGGACATGATCTTCGTGGCCAAGTCGCTGGAACGCATCGCCGACCACGCCAAGAACATCGCCAGCTACGTGTTCTACCTCGTCGAAGGGCGCGACGTGCGCCATCCCAGCCTGCAGCGCTGAGATTGTTGTTGCAGGCGCGGCAGCCGCGACGGTCGTCGCAGCGTCCGCAGGACGGCGGCAGCGCGCCGGCCCTCAACCCCGGGCATGCCGGCCGG
>CAZYHP010000005.1:0-43103 GCA_964647135.1 uncultured Rhodanobacteraceae bacterium | reverse complement strand
GCGTCCGCAGGACGGCGGCAGCGCGCCGGCCCTCAACCCCGGGCATGCCGGCCGGCCGAGGTCGCGGCGCTTGCAGGGCCTTTGCGTTCGCGCTGCAGTCGCCCGATCCGCGGGCCTGGCGGGCTCGGCGGCCGTGGCAACTGGAGGCGCGCGCCTGCGGGGTCGTTGCTCCGGTCTGTGTGCAAGAACGGTGTGCGCAAACCGGCGTCTAAGCGATGCCGCGTGCGGCGAGGCGCCGTCCGCCTATGAGGCCTCTGCGAGGCGGGCCGCGATGACCTGGGCGATGCCGTCGGCCAGCACACCCAGTTCGGCAACGATGCGATCGAGTTCTCCGGCATCCAGGCCGGAATACGGCCGGTTTTCGCAGAGCTGCAGGTAGGCCACGCCATCCAGGTCATTGGCGGCGAGATAGCCGACGCGCTGTTCCCAGTTGAAGCGCAGCGCCCGCAAGGGATCGGCACCGGCCAGCGGGGCGACCGGTGCGGACACGCGCACGCAGCGGCGGCCGTCCTCGATTTCCAGTTCGGAGAGGAACATTGTCTGGCTGCGCGCCCCATCGGCGACGGGCAGGTCGAAACTGATCAGGTAGGGATCGTCGTTTTTCGGTGACCAGCGACTGTGGCAGTGCGCGCGGATGTCTTCGAAGGTCTTCATGGCGGATCTCCTGGTGCGGCCAGTGTAGCCGCCCTCTTCTGCAGGGGCGTTACGCGGATTCGGCTGAAGGCGTGCCATGGGTTCGACTGCGTTCCCGGTCGGCAGCACAAGGGCAGGCCGACGCCTTGCCGGTGCAGGGCGTGCGAAGGCTTCGACGCCGGTCCTGGCCGCACCGGACCGGCAGGGCCGACGACCAACCGGTGCGGGCCGTCGACAGGCTCGTCGTACACTGGCGGCGATGAATACGTCCTCGCCGCTGTCCCGCGTCGAAAGCACCGAGCAGTCCGAAGCGCCGGTGCCCGCTGCATTCCCGCGCATCTGGGCGGCAATCGCCGACATCCCGCAGGGGACGGTGCAGAGTTACGGCGAGGTGGCGCGGCGCGCGGGCCTGCCGCGACGCGCCCGTCTCGTCGCCCAGGCCTTGCGAGCGGCGCCGGATGCGCTGGCCTTGCCCTGGCATCGCGTGCTGCGCTCCGATGGGCGCATCGCTTTCCCCGCCGACAGCGAGGCCTTTCGCGAGCAGCGGCGCCGGCTGCGGGCAGAAGGCGTCGAGGTCACCGACCATGGCAGGGTTCGCCGCAGCGCCGAACCGGCCACGCTCGACGAACTGCTCTGGCGAACCTGATCCTTTCCCGTGGACATCGATATGCCCCATTCGCGCCCTGTTGTCACCCAGGCCCTGTTGGCCGTGATGGTCGCCGTTTTCGGACTGCAGCAGTTGTGGCCGGAACAGATGCTGGCGTGGTTCGGCCTGTGGCCCGATGTCGGACCGATCCGCGTCGGCTTCGTCGACGGCGCGCCGGTGTTCGCGCAATTCGAGACCTGGCAGTACCTCAGCCACGGTTTCCTGCACGGCGGCATCGCCCACCTGCTCATGAACGGCCTGGCGCTGTACATGTTCGGCAGCCTGCTGGAACAGGTCTGGGGCGGGACGCGTTACCTGGTGTTCTTCCTGGCCTGCGTGATTGGCGGTGGACTGATGCAGGCGTGGTGGGTCGGCGTGCCGACCGGCAACGAAGTGAGCGTCACGCTGGGTGCATCGGGCGGCGTTTTCGGCATCCTCGCCGCGTTCGCGCTGCTGTTCCCGCGCCACAAGGTGTTGCTGCTGATTCCGCCCGTGCCGATGCCGGCGTGGCTGCTGGTGACACTGTTCGCGGTGGCCAGCACCGTGCTGGGCATTACCGGCCTTGCGGCCGGGATCGCGCACTTCGCGCATCTGGGCGGACTGCTGGCCGGCCTGCTGATGTACCTGCTGTTTGCTCGACGCTGGTGGCAACCGGGCCAGGTTCCGGCCGCGTGGCGGGTGCCGACGCGGCCGGAGGAGTGACGCTTACCAGATGTGAACGCGGGTTTCGGTCGGCGCGACCATCGCATCGCCGGCCTTGCAGTTGAAGGCCGCCTGGAAGGTGTCGAGGTTCGAGAGCGGGCCGTTGACGCGGAACTTGGCCGGCGCATGCACGTCGGTGCTGAGGCGCAGCTTCAGTTCCTCTTCGCGGTAGTTGCGACGCCAGACCTGTGCCCATGACAGGAAGAAGCGCTGGTCGGCGCTGAGGCCGTCGATGGCCGCCGGCGCCTGGTCGCCATTGGCGCGCTGCATGGCGGCATAGGCGATGGTCAGGCCGCCGAGGTCGGCGATGTTCTCGCCCAGCGTCAGGGCACCGTCGACCGTCAGGTTCGCCGTGCTGCCATCCTGGAAGTTGCGCAGCGCGACGTAGTTGCTGGCCTGCTGCACGAGCTTGCCGGTGCGCTCCTCGAAACGCGCGCGGTCCTCGGCGGTCCACCACATCCGGTAGTTGCCGTTGGCGTCGAACTTGCTGCCCTGGTCGTCGAAACCGTGCAGCAGCTCGTGCCCGATCACGCCGCCGATGGCACCGTAATTCACCGCATTGTCGGCGTCCGGATCGAAGTACGGCGGCTGCAGGATGGCGGCCGGGAAGGCGATCTCGTTGCGTTGCGGGTTGTAGTAGGCATTGACCTGCTGCGGCGGCATGCCCCATTCACCCTTGTCCACGGGCTGGCCGGCCTTGGCCATCTGGCGCTGGTGTTCGAACGCCGACGCCGCACGCACATTCTCGTAGTAGTGGCCGCGGCCGATCTGCAGCGACGAATAATCGCGCCAGGTGTCCGGATAGCCGATCTTCGGCGTGAAGCTGGCGAACTTCTCCAGCGCCTGTGCCTTGGTTTCCTCGCCCATCCACTCCAGCTCCTGCAGTCGCACCTTCAGCGCCGCCTGCAGGTTGTTCACCAGCTCCAGCGCCTTGGCCTTGGCTTCCGGCGGGAAGGTGCGCTCGACATAGAGCTGGCCCACCGCCTCACCCATGGACGCGGAGATGGTATCCAGCACACGCTGCCAGCGTGGACGCTGTTCGTTCTGGCCGCGCAGGGTGCGGCTGTAGAAGTCGAAGTGCGCATCGACGAAGGCCTTGGACAGGTAGGGTGCGGCATCGTCGGTGGTGTGGAACGTCAGGTAGGCGCGCCAGTGATCGACCGGCACCTCCTTGAGCATGAATTCCAGCTCGGCGAAGTAGCCCGGGCTGGCGTAGGACACGGTTTCGACCTTGTCCAGGCCCTGTGCCGCGAGGTAATCGCGCCACCCGAGGCCCGGCGACAGCGCTTCCAGGGCGTCGATGTCGAGCGGGCGGTAGTAGTTGCCGGCATCCCTGCGCTGCAGGCGGGTCATCGACACGCGGGCCAGGCGGTCCTCGATGTCGTAGACCTGCTGTGCCTGTTCGGCCGCCTTGTCTTCGGCGACGCCGACCAGCGCAAGCGTGCGCGCGATGTGGGCGCGATAGGCTTCCTGCTTGCTGCGCGAATCGTCGTCGGTGCGGGTGTAGTAGTCGCGATCGGGCAGACCCAGGCCGGTACCCATCAGGTAGGCCATGGTCATTTCCGAGTTCTTCATGTCACCGAGAATGGCGACGCCGTAGAGGTGGCTGGTGCCGGTGACGGCGGCTTCGCGCAGGTACGTGGTGACGTCCTGGCCCGAGGACAGTGCGGCGATCTTCGCCAGGTCGGCCTTGATCGGATCGAATCCGGCGCGTTCGATGCCGCGCTCGTCCATGCCCGATGCCCAGAAGTCGCCGAGCTGCTGGCGCACCGAGCCCTGGGCTGTGCGAGCGCCGGCCGCCTCGTCGAGGATTTCGCGCTGCACGTTGCGGCTGCGTTCCTGCAGTTCGTCGAACAGGCCCCACAGGCTGCGATCGGCCGGTACCGGATTGGTGGCCAACCAGCCGCCGTTGGCGTACTGGTAGAAGTCCTGGCAGGCATCGGCGCTGGTGTCGAAATTGCGCGGATCGATGCCACGCTCGTTGCTGTGGGCAAACACGGTCGTGGAGAGGGCGGCAAGTCCGATGGCGAATACGAGCGGGCGAAGGCGCGGAAAGCGGCGCATGGATAATCCTCGGGAACGGAAGTGAATGAGAAACGCGCCGCCTCAGGCTGCTGCCGGGGCCGGCGCCGCAACAGTGTCGTAGGTCATGCCGGGCCGGCGGCTTGCGCCGGACGGGCGGCGCCGCGGGTCAAAGCGTTTTCGAGAACACGCCGAGCAGCAGGGTTCCGAATCCGGCCAGCAGGCACCAGAACGCGTTCACGCTGAGCACCGGGATCGGAACGAAGACGGCCAGCACTGCCGCCAAGGCAAGCAGAAGCGAGACGATCAGGATCGGCCAGGTCGGGGGCGTCAGCATGGAGGCATCCTCGTGAAGTGGGCGATCCGCATCTTCCCACAGGTCGACGCGCACGGGCATTCGCGAGGCCTGCGGCTGTGATCCAGATCGCGACACAATTGCAAACAATCGTCGCGCGCCAGCGGTGGAGATGCGAACGTACTTGTCACCGTGCCTGCCTTGGGTTAATCATTCAGGTTGAGGGGAGGCTTGGCAATGATTGTTACATCCACCGTTCTGGTGAAAACCGAGGTCGGCCGCGAAGCGCTGGCCAAACGCAGTCACGGATTGACGCCAAGGCAGCGTGCCTTGCTGATTTCCATCAACGGTGAACTGGATATCGCCCAACTCCGCACCCGCTTTGCCGGCGGTGCGCCGGAGGAGCTGGACGCGGCGCTGGAAAAATTCCTTGACGCCGGACTGATCGAGCCGCTCGGTGATCCGGCGCCGGCCACGCCCGTGGCCGGTGTCGAAGCAGCCAGTGCGGCGCCACGCGCTGCGGCCCGACCTGCGCCCAGCGAGCGCGTGGCACCGGTAGGCGCCGCCGTGGTCGGCGACTGGCGACGCATCCAGTCGCGAGCCACCGAGCTTCTGCGCGAGGTGATGGGCGCTGACGCCGATCTGCTGGCAATGCGCCTTGAGCGGGCCCGCACGGAGCAGGAATTTCTCGCGCACCTGGAACGCAGCTTCCAGGTCGTGGACAGTGCCCGCGGCGCGGATGCATTGGCCCACTTCCGTGCCGGACTGCTGGCGCGCTGACGGGCGTCCGCGAGCGGCAAGGTTCGCGTCAGCGTGGCGGTGACGCCAGTTCGCGGGCATCCAGCCAGCCGTCACCATTGCGGTCCTGCCGGGCGAAGGCGTCGGCCAGGCGGTCCAGATGTTCGGCCAGGCGCACGGGCCGGGCGCTGATGTCCGGCAGTTCCTCGCCTTCCAGTACGCCATTGCCATCGCGGTCGCGACTGCGGAAACCGCGGCTCATGTAATCGCGGAATTCGGCGAGCGCGACGCGACCGTCATTGTCGAGATCCATGCGTGCCACGTACGCCTCAGGGGTGGCGGCGAAATCCGCGGCGAGGCCAGGGCCGGCGACGCAGAACGCCAGTGCCGATGCGATGACTGTCGCCGCCCCGGGAAAGGGGTGCTGGATCACAATCGTCATCGTCATCGGCGCCGGCTTGCGGCTGACGACCACCGCGGGCGGCGGGATGTCGGTGCGAAAGGCACGTGGGTCGGGGCTGTTCGCGTCTATGATCGCCGTCATGCATCGGATCGTACACACCGCGCTCGCGCTTTGCCTCGCGTCGCCGCTCGCGGCCTGCCCGCCCTTGAATGTCGAGGTGCTCGGTGTCGATACCGGCCTCGCGGGTGCCGAACCTTCACTGGTGCGCGCCGACGACGGCTTCGTGCTGACCTGGCAGGCACGCCTGGACGATGGCGTGGCGGCGCTGCGATTCCGACACCTCGCGTTGGATGGTCGCAGCCTGGCAACCGGCGAGATCGCCCGAGGGACGGGCTGGTTCCTCAACTGGGCCGATTTTCCCTCGCTGCAGGTGCTCGACAACGGTGACTGGATCGCGCACTGGCTGCAGCGAAGCGGGCCGGGTCGCTACAGCTACGACATCCGCGCCACGCGATCGCAGGATCGCGGCGCGACCTGGTCGACGCCTTTCACTCTGCATGATGACGGCACGCAGTCGGAGCATGGATTCGTCGCGTATGCACCCGCGGCCGATGATGGCGCCTGGGTCGCCTGGCTGGACGGTCGCCAGACGGTCGGCGCAGCGGGACTCGATGACGGTTCCGGGCACGCGCATGGCCATGGCGGGGCGGCCATGTCGTTGCGCATGGCGAAAGTCACGCGCAGTGGCGTGATCTGGAATGCGGCCCTTGACGACCGTGTCTGCGACTGCTGCCAGATCGCCGCGACCCGCGCCGCCGCCGCCACGCTGGTCGTGTACCGGGACCGCGGCAACGACGACATCCGCGACATCAGCCTGCTGCGCCACGACGGCCAGCGCTGGTTGCCGTCGCAGCCGCTGTTCGCCGATGGCTGGAAGATCGCCGGGTGCCCGGTGAACGGGCCGACGATCGCGGCACGGGGTCGCCACGCAGCAGCCGCAGCCTACAGCGAGGCCGGTGGCATCCCGACGGTGCGGATGCGGCGCAGCGATGACGCCGGTCGCAGCTGGTCAAAGCCAGTCGCGGTCGTCGCCGGTGGCACCCTGGGCCGCCTTCACCTCGCGGTCCTGGAGGACGGGCGCACCCTGCTTGCGCGCATGGATGCCGAAGGCGATGAGGTGGTCCTGCGACTGAGCCTGCACGGCGAGCATGGCGAAACGCTGGCGCAACGGGAGGTCGTGCGTCGCAAGGCAGGGCAACTGCCGGGATTTCCGCGCCTGGCGCTGGATGGACGAGGCGGCGTCCTCGCCTGGAGCGAAGCCCCGGCGGGCCAACCGCACGTGCGTCTGGCCCGTGTGCATGCCGGCGACTGTGCCGCGGCCGGCAGGGACTGAGCGGTGTCCGGACGGGAAAATTATGCAATGGGCGGTCGCGCACGCTGGCGGATCGGCGAATCGGCGCGCTATCGTCGGGGTCGCGGGAGGCGGAAGACGGGGACCCGTGCCCCGGATTCCACCCTCCTGACCGGGAATGCAAGGAAGTCATGCGGTGAGCGATCCCTCCGACAACAGCGTACTGGCCAGCCATGCCGCCCGGCTTGCCGGTGTCCGTCTCGCCAGCCTGTTCGAGCAGTCGCCGACGCGCTTCGCCAGTTTCAGTCGCCGTCTCGGTCCACTGCTTGTGGACATCTCCAAACAGGCGCTCGACGAAGCGGCCTGGCAGGCCCTGTTGAAACATGCGGCGCACTGCGAGGTGCCCGCGAAGCGCGACGCGCTGTTTGCCGGTGCCGACGTCAATGTCTCGGAGCAGCGGCCCGCCCTGCACATGGCCCTGCGTGCGTCCGGCGACGACGACGGCACACCTGTCTGGCGCGAGGCGCGCGCGCAGGCCCTTGACTGCCTCGACCGCATGGCTGTGCTGGTGGATGCGGTACGCAAGGCACCGGCCTATATCGGCCTGCCGACCATCACCGATGTGATCAGCGTCGGTATCGGCGGCTCGGATTTTGGTCCCCGGCTGGCCTGCGCGGCACTGGCCGGCCAGGCCGGCGACGGACCGTCGGTGCACTTTCTTGCCAATGTCGATGCAGGGCGCCTGGCGACACTGATGCAGCGGCTGGATCCGCAGCACACGCTGGTGGTGCTGGTCTCGAAGAGTTTCGGTACGCAGGAAACCCTGCTCAACGGCGGCGTACTGCACGACTGGATGTGCCGGGAACTCGGCAGCGACCAGGCGCATCGCCGCCTGTTCGCCGTCACCGCGAATGCCGAAGCGGCGCGGACGATGTTCGGGCTCGACGATGCGCGGATCCTGCCGATGTGGGATTTCGTCGGCGGGCGTTACTCATTGTGGTCGGCAGTGGGTCTTCCCGTGGCGCTGGCGATCGGCATGGACGGTTTCCGTCGCCTGCTCGCCGGTGCCCGGCAGGTGGACCGGCATTTCCGCGAGGCGCCGCTGGCCGACAACCTGCCGGTCTGGCTGGCACTGGTGGCGTGGTGGAATCGCGCCTGGCTGGGCCGGACCAGCCATTGCATCGTGCCCTACGACGACCGACTCGAAGGACTGCCCGGCTACCTCCAGCAACTGGAAATGGAATCCAACGGCAAGCGCGTGCGCAGCGATGGCCAGCCGGTGGCGCATCCCACGGTGCCGGTCGTCTGGGGCAGTGTTGGCAGCAATGCGCAGCACGCGTATTTCCAGGCGTTGCACCAGGGCACCGATGTCGTGCCTGTCGATTTCATCGGCGTGGTGAAACCCGACCACGCACTGGACGAGAACCATCGCGCGCTGCTGGCGAACCTGCTGGCACAGAGTGCCGCATTGATGCGCGGCCGCGATGAGGCGGCCACGCTTGCCAGCCTCGGCGACGTCGCCGATCCGGAACAGCGTCGCAGCCTCGCGGCGCAGAAGGCGTTTCCGGGCAACCGGCCGTCGACGACGATCCTGCTGGATCGCCTGGATCCGGAATCCCTGGGCGCACTGCTGGCGCTCTACGAGCACAAGACATTCGTCTTTGCGGCCCTGTGCGGCATCAATCCTTTCGACCAGTGGGGCGTCGAACTGGGGAAGTCGCTGGCGGCGCGGATCGAACCGGGACTGCGCGGCGAAACCGCCGTGGTACCGGACCCGTCAACGGCCGGCCTGCTCGCACATATCCGGACGCTGCGCAAGGGAATGCCGGACGCCTGAATCAGCGCAGCAGGTCGAAGGGCCCACCACGATCAAGCGCCCGCTGGTAGGCGGGACGCGCCTCGATGCGCTGCAGGAAGGCCTGCAGGCGCGGGTAGCGTTCCAGGCCGAGGCGCGCCTTAGCGGCCTGGACCGGGAAGCTCATCTGGATATCGGCGATGCCCAGGCGATCGCCGCCGAACCATGGCGATCGACCCAGCTCCGCTTCGATGAAAGCCAGATGCGTCGCCAGTTGCGGTTGCACGAAACCGCCATCGACCTTGTCGGCGATGCGTCGGGCAATCGGGCGGACAAAGAAGGGCACCTTGGCGTCGCGGATCCGGGAAACCACGAGACTGAGCAGCAGCGGCGGCATCAGCGAACCTTCCGCATAGTGCAGCCAGTAGCGCTGGCGGTCGCGCTCGGCGCCAGGCGAGGCCGCCGACAGTGCGTGATCACGGTCATATTGTTCCGCCAGATGCTCGAGGATCGCGCCCGATTCGGCCAGCACCTGTTCGCCATCGATGAGGATCGGCGCCTTGCCAAGAGGGTGAATCGATTTCAACACCGGCGGTGCCAGCAGGGTCTGCGGATCGCGCTGGTGACAGACCAGTTCGTAGGGCAGGCCGAGCTCTTCCAGCAGCCACAACACCCGTTGCGAGCGCGAATGGTTGAGGTGGTGGACGGTGATCATGGGCAATGGTCCTGAACGCAGGGGCCACGGCAGGCGGCCGAAAACAAAAGGCCCGGCGGGATGCCGGGCCCTGGACAGCTGGCGCAAGGCGCCAACCGGCGACGGATGATTATTCCGCGTCGACGCAGAGCAACGCGATCTGTGCTTCGGCGCGCTCGATCTCGGCGGCTTTCTCTTCTTCGGTCAGCTCTTCCGGCGTGCCGTCGCCATCCTTGTCCTTCATCACCACCGGCATGTTGCGCAGGGTGGTGCGGTTGGCGCGCGATTGTTCGCAGGCGGTCTGCCGCTGTTCCGGCGTGTACAACAGGTCGATCTCGTCGCGGCTCATGCCGCGCTGTTCGACCTCGGTGATCGTCGAGGACACGTTGCCGCGCAGGACGACGCGTTCGGCCTTGACCTTTTCATCAGGCGGAGAATCGGTGAAATGGACGGTGCCGTCCTCGTCCACCCACTTGTAGACCTGCTGGGCGGCGACGGACGAGCTCAACCCGATGGCGATCAGGACGGCTAGGCTGCGGTAGAGCATGTTGGTATTCCCCCTGGTTCTCTCCATAGCATGGCGCAAATCGCGGTGTCAGGCCAACAGGAGCGCCCGGGCAGCCGCGGGACGGTCAGGGTCGGGTCAGCGGCGGCGGGCGTGCCTGCTTTCCCCGGTGGGCTTCCGGGTTAAACTGCCACGGTGCCATTCCCGGCGCGCCACACCGGCCTGACCGGTCCAGCCCGAATGCGACGCGGCGTCTATCTCCTCCCCAATCTGTTCACCACCGGCGGGCTGTTTGCGGGCTTCTACGCCATCATCGCCGCGGTCCACGGCCGTCCCGTGGTGGCGGCCATCGCCGTCATGGTCGCCGGGTTGCTCGACGGCCTGGACGGGCGGATAGCGCGTCTGACCAACACGCAGACCGAATTCGGGAGCCAGTACGACTCGCTGTCCGACCTGGTCAGCTTCGGGCTGGCGCCGGCGCTGCTCATCTACACCTGGTCGCTGTCGTCGCTGCGTGACTACGGCGGCATGGTCGCCAAGCTGGGTTTTGCCGCCGCCTTCCTGTACGCCGCCTGCGCCGCACTGCGCCTGGCCCGCTTCAACACCCAGATCGGCGTCGCCGACAAGCGCTTCTTCCAGGGCCTGGCCAGTCCGGCCGCTGCCGGCCTCGTGGTCAGCTATGTCTGGACTTGCCGCGAGTTCGGCCTGGCCGGTGCGGACGTGGCGTGGATCTCGCTGGGGGTGGCGACCGCCGCGGCGCTGCTGATGGTCAGCAATTTCCGTTACTACAGCTTCAAGACCCTGAAGGTGAACGACCGCGTGCCGTTCTTCTCCGCCCTGGTGCTGCTGGGTCTGTTCGTCCTGCTGGCGATCGACCTGCCACGGCATCTGCTGCTGCTGTTGCTGATCTACACCGCGTCCGGACCGATCTACACCTTGTGGGGACTGCGCAATCGCCGCCATCTGCGTGAGGCTGCGCGGCAACCGTCTGGATCGCCGCCGGAGCCCGAGGGATGAATCCGCGTCGCGCCCGCATCCTGGGCGAACTGGGCCTGGTGCGCTATCGCCTGCGCACACTGACGTCGGCGGGCGCGCCGGCAGCGACGCGGGTCGCAGACGCGATCGCACCGTCGGCCGTCCGCCCGGCCCTGACCGTCCACGTGCCGGATATTGAAGAGGGCGTCGCCGGGACGGATGTCGCCGCGGCGGTCTGGGGCCAGGTGCTGGCCTGGCTGCGGCTGGCTGCGGACGACGTCGAGTGGTCACGTGCCCCTGATGCGCCGGCACTGGTCCTGCCGGCCAGTACCGAATGGTCGACGCCAGCCGGGAAGCGCGCGCTCTGGCTGGCGCTGAAGCCCTTCGCAGCGGCACGGATGCACTGACATGGTGGCCGCGCTTGCCGAGGCCACGCGCCTGCGTCTGATGGTGCCGGAGGATCTGGACGCGGTGCTGGCGATAGAGATCGCCTCGTATCCGTTCCCCTGGACTCGCGGGATCTTCGAGGATTGCCTGCGCTGCGGTTACCACGCCTGGATCGCCGAACGGCAGGGTGAACCCTGTGGTTACGGCCTGCTGTCGCTGGGCGCGGGCGAGGCGCACGTCTTGAACCTGTGTGTGGCCGCCCGGGCGCGGCGCCTGGGGCTGGGGCGGCGGCTGCTGTCCCGCCTGCTGCAGGATGCGCGCGAGGCGCGCGCCGAGCGGGTGTTCCTGGAAGTGCGGCCCAGCAATGCCGAGGCGGTGTCGCTGTACCACGACACCGGTTTCCACCTCATCACCCGACGTCCCAACTACTATCCGACACGCGATGGTCGCGAGGATGCGCTGGTCATGGCGATGGAGTTGCTGCCCGACGAATAGCGGAGCTCAGGCTGCGCCGAGTACCGCCTCCAGCACGGCCATGCGGATGGCGACGCCGTTGCCGACCTGCTCGAGGATGACCGATCGCGGTCCATCGGCGACCGCCGCATCGATCTCGATGCCGCGATTCATGGGGCCCGGGTGCATGACGATGGCATCGGGCCGGGCCAACGCCAGCCGCTCCGGCGTCAGTCCCCATTCGCCGAAATAGTGCGAGCCGTCGGGAATGCTGGCGGCCAGCATGCGCTCCTTCTGCAGGCGCAGGGTCATCACCACGTCGCAACCGGCCAGCGCCGGTGCGATCGACTCGAAGTGTTCGATGTCCGGATGCGGCAGGTCCGTGGCGCGCAGCGTGCGCGGTCCAGCGGTCCGCAATTCGCCGACACCGAGCAGGCGCAGCAGCTTGATGTTGGAACGGGCGACGCGGGAATGGCGGATATCACCGACGATCAGCACGCGCAGGTTGGACCAGGCGCCCTTGTGCCGGCGCATGGTCATGGCATCGAGCAGCGCCTGCGTCGGGTGCGCGAGGGTACCGCTGCCGGCGTTGACGATGGCGACGTCGGGGCCGGCCTGTTGCGCGAGTTCTGCGACCGCGCCGTCGCTCTGGTGACGCACCACGTAGCCTTGGCAGCCCATGGCATCCAGCGTCCGCCAGGTGTCGAGCAGGCTCTCGCCCTTGGCCGTCGAGGATGTATGCGCATTGAAGTCGACGACCTCGGCTCCGAGGCGTCGTGCCGCCAGCGAAAAAGAGGTGCGCGTGCGCGTCGAGTTCTCGAAGAACAGATTGACCACGGTGCGCCCGGCGAGGTGGTCCAGCGCCGGTGCCCGTGCGGTGGCGTGCGCATGCAGCGCGTCGGCGCGATCGAGCAGCGCCAGCGCGCCGTCACGGTCGAGGTCGTCGATATCGGTCAGTTGCCGCAGGTCGATCATGGCGGGCAGGGCAGGTGGCTGTCGGGCGCGTCGTAATAGCGGTCGATGAGGATCGCCGCGGCGTCGGCGTCGAGCAGGTCGGCGTCACTGCGGCGGCGACGGCCGTCGCGGCGAGCCTGGGCGAAGCGCCGCGCAGCGAGTTGCGAGGTTGAACGTTCATCGACTTCGATCACCGGCAGGCCGAACTGCCGGCGCAGGGCGCGCGCCAGTCCACGGGCGCGTTCACTGGCCGGCTGCTCAAGACCGTCCAGGGTCAACGGCCGGCCCACCAGCAGCGCCTGTGGGCGCCATTGCGCGACCAGCGGCGCGATGGCGGCCAGAGCCCGTGCATGCGAGTCGGCGTTGACCACGGTCAAGGGGCGGCCGTCGCCGGTCAGTTGTTGGCCGACCGCGACGCCGATGCGACGGCTGCCGACGTCGAACGCCAGCACCGATTCCGGTACCGGCAGCGCCACGCCGTCGCGTGCTTCAGGCGCGTCCGGCATAGCTGGAGAGGTGGGTTGGATCGACGCCGATCGAGGCGGTCGCCGCATGCCAGCGCTGGTCGGGTGGCACATCGAACAGCAGTGCCGGATCGGCGGGGGCCGTCAACCAGGCGTTCTCGCGGAGTTCGCGCTCCAGTTGGCCGGCCGACCAGCCGGCATAACCGAGGGCGAACAGGAACCTGGCCGGGGCCTGGTCCTGGGCGATGGCGGCGAGGATGTCGCGCGAGGTCGTCAGCATCAGGTCGGCGGCCGGCTGGATGCTCGAGTCCCAGCGCCGCTCATCGATGCTGTGCAGGACAAAGCCGCGCTCGACGCTGACCGGTCCGCCAAGAAGCACGGGTGTGTCGCCCAGCGGCGTGCGCGTGTCGCCCAGTTCCAGCTCGGAGAGGATCTCACCGAGCGTGAACGTGGCCGGCCGGTTGATCACCACCGCCATGGCCCCTTCGGCATCGTGCTGGCACACGTAGGCGACCGTACGCGCGAAATGCGGATCATCCAGCGCCGGCATGGCGATCAGCAGCTGGTTGGTCAGATGGGTGCCATGCTCGGACATGGCCGCATTGTAGGCGAAGCGCGGGCGCGCGTCGGTTAAATGCCGGCCGCAAAGCCGCGCGCCTCAGCGGTGACGCAGCGTGTTGCCGGGCAGGAATTGCCAGGTGCGGGTGACGTGCAGGATGTCGACGCGCTCGTTCGGATCGTTGGGAATCACGTTGTAGGGCCCCGCCATGCGCGCGATCTGCACCGCGGCGTCGTCCAGGACGCGATGGCCGCTGGATTTCACGATGTCGATGCTGGCGATGCTGCCGTCGCGGTTGATGCCGATGGTCAGGATGAGGTCGCCGTGGATCTGCCGCCGCCGCGCTTCCTCCGGATAGTTCAGGTTGCCGATGCGCTGCAGGCGGGTATCGAGGTAGTGGATGTAGGACGCATACACGTACTCGCGCGCCTGGCCGGAAATGTACTTTCGGCGCGGACGCTCGGCATAGCTCTGGTGCGCCATGTCGCGCTCGGCGGTCAGGCGCGCCTGTTCCTCGCGCAGCTCGTTGAGGTCGACCGCTTCCGGCAGCGACTGCTGCGAGCGTTCGACGGGTGTCTGCGGGCTGGTGAGATCCATGCTCGGTGCCCGGCTGGCCAGCAATGGCGCCGAGCTTTCCTCGCGCTGGCGCGGCGCGCCCACCGGGCGGGGCGACGGCGAGTTGCCATCATCGGGATGCAGGATGTCGGAACTGACGGGTGCCGTCGGTCGCTGCGCGTGATCGAGGTCGCCGCCACCGGCCTGGTTGGCCTGTGCCAGGTAGCGCGCTTCCTTCGGCGCCTCGTGTGTCGACGAGGCGACGAGGATGACGTCGAGACTGGGCATCGCCGGCAACGGCGCCGGCGCCGCGAATCCGATGCCCAGCAGCGCAGCACCATGCACCAGGGCCGAGAAGACCACGGTGAGGACGATGCGCTCGTTGCCGGAATCGGCCTGGCTCATGGCGAAGCGGGGATCGTGGGAGGGGGCACGGGGAGACGCCGAAGACCGGCTATGGTGCCCGAGCCGTGCGTCCGGCGTCGAGCCGCGCCGAGACGGCGTCCCAGAGCAGGCCGGCGACATTGAGGCCGCACTGTGCGTCCAGCTCGCGCACGCCCGTCGGACTGGTGACGTTGACCTCGGTGAGCCAGTCGCCGATGACGTCCAGGCCGACGAACAGCAGGCCACGGCGGCGCAGCTCCGGTCCGACCTGTGCGGCGATCCAGCGGTCGCGGTCGCTGAGCGGCCGCGCTTCACCGCGACCGCCCCGCGCCAGGTTGCCGCGGAAATCGCTGCCCTGCGGAATGCGCGCCAGCGCGTAGGGCACCGGTTCGCCGTCGATCATCAGGATGCGCTTGTCGCCGTCGACGATCTCCGGCAGGTAGCGCTGCACCATGGCCAGGGTGCGCCCGCCGTTGGTCAATGTCTCGAGGATGACATTGAGGTTGGGGTCCCCGGCGTTGGCCTGGAATACGCCGCGGCCGCCCATGCCGTCCAGCGGCTTCAGCACGGCGCGGCCCTCGCGCTCGACGAACTCGCGCAGCACGGTCGCATCGCGGGCGACCAGCGTCGGCGGGCAACACTGCGGAAAGTGCAGGGTGAACAGCTTTTCGTTGGCGTCGCGCAGGGACTGCGGATCGTTGACCACCATCACACCTTCGCGCTGTGCCAGTTCCGCCAGCTGGGTGTCGTAGAGATATTCGCTGTCGAACGGCGGGTCCTTGCGCAGGAGCAGCACGTCCATCGTCACCAGATCGCGCCACTCGGGCGTTCCGGCGCTGAACCAGTCGGCCGGGTCATCACGGAGGGTCAGCGGCGCCATGCGCGCCCGCGCGCGGGCACCGTCGGCCGCCAGATCGGCGTGCTGGACATAGAAAAGCCGGTACTGGCGGCGTTGCGCTTCCAGCAGCAGGGCCAGCGTGGTGTCCTTGGCAGGCTTGATGGCGCCAATCGGATCCATCAGCACGGCAACAGCTAGACTCATGGGGAGTTCGGATTCCGGGCCAGTACTGGCGGACGGCGAGGATACCATCCGGCCAGTTTGCTGTTGTTTGCTTGACAGCAACAGTCGCCGACCATTAAACAGCCCGTGTCGTCGCGTAAATGCGGTGATCGACAGGGGGTTCAACCGTGGAGCAGGGGTCGGCAACAGCAAGTATGGACAACACCGGCAGCATTTCAGGATTGAAGGTCATGGTCATCGACGATTCCCGGACCATCCGGCGATCGGCGGAGACCTTGCTCAAGAACGAGGGTTGTGAGGTCATCACGGCCAATGACGGCTTCGAGGCGCTGGCGAAGATCACCGACTACCAGCCCAACATCATTTTCGTTGACATCATGATGCCGCGTCTTGACGGCTACCAGACCTGCGCGCTGATCAAGAACAACCAGCTGTACAAGTCGACGCCGGTGGTCATGCTGTCGTCGAAGGACGGACTGTTCGACAAGGCGCGCGGCCGGGTGGTGGGCTCGGACGAGTACCTGACCAAGCCATTCACCCGGGACGAACTGTTGAGCGCGATCCGTCGCCACATCGACCGTGGTTGATGGACTCGTAATTCAAGAGCATGGAGGAGCTCTACGTGGCACACATCCTTATCATTGACGATTCCCCTACCGAAACCCAGATCTACCGTGGCATCCTCGAGAAGCACGGGCATCGGGTGACGTCGGAGTCGGTGGCCGAACAAGGCATCGCGACGGCCAAGCGCGAGCAGCCGGACCTGATCCTGATGGACGTGGTGATGCCGGGCATGAACGGCTTCCAGGCCACGCGCAGCCTCAGCAAGGACCCGTCGACCTCGACCATTCCGGTCATCATTCTCAGCTCCAAGAGCATGGAGACGGACCGCATCTGGGGTCTGCGCCAGGGCGCACGCGACTACCTGGTCAAGCCCGCACGCGAAAGCGACCTGATCGAGCGCGTCAACGCGGCGCTCGGCACCTGAGACGGGAGGCGCCATGAGTGGCGAGGTCACAACTACCGCATACGCGCTGCTGGTCGATTTCGAGCGGCGCGCAGTGGGACACCGGGCGGAAGCGCCGGAAGCGCAGTCCGGGCCGGCCATGTGGCGCGGCCTGTGCTTCGGCGTGTCCGGCGTCGAGGCGGTGTCGTCGATCGGCGAGATCGCGGAAATCCTGGTGCCACCGGCGCTGACCTACGTCCCCGGCGCCCGACCCTGGCTGCTCGGCATCGCGAATCTGCGCGGCACCTTGCTGACCGTGGTCGACCTGGGCCAGTTCCTGTTCGGCCGGCCGACCGTCCGCGAGGATCGCAACCGCGTCCTCGTCGTGCGCCAGCGCGGTTCCGCCGCGACCGGCCTGCTGGTCGACTCGGTGCTCGGCCAGCGCGGTTTCGAGGAAGGCGCCGCCGTGGAAGCCGAGGGTGTGGTGGACGGCAACCTGCTGCCCTATGTGCGGTTTGCGTTCAGCGACGCCACCGGCGAGCAGTTCTGGCCCGTGGTTTCGCTGCCGACCTTGCTCAGGGCGCAGACATTTCTGGATGCGGCGGCCTAGGCCGCGCACGGTACACGTTTCGGGAGGACAATCTAAATGGCTAGTTCCACCGCAAGGACGCCGGGTTCTGGTTCGCGTGGATTCAACTTCTGGTTGATCCTGCTGATCGTCTCCTTGGGTATCTTCGTCGCCAACTTCTTCCTCGGCCAGCAGCTGACGGCCACGGTGTCGGAAGCCACTGCGAATGCCAGCCGCCTACAGGTGACCGCGCTGCGCGTCGCCGGCTACGCGGACCGCGCCGCGCGCGGCAACGACGTCGCCTTCGAAGAGCTGAGCAGGGCGCTTGAAACGGGCGGCAACATCCTCGGCGAGCTGGATGCCGTGAAAGGCTCGGGTGACGGCCAGGTCCTGCAAAGCCAGGAGACGCTGGCTGCGGCCTGGGGCGCACTCAACAACGCCGCCCGGCAGGTCATGGATCGTCGCCAGCCGGTGATCGATGCCACCCAGGCCGCCCAGGCGCTGCAGGAACGACTGCCCCGCGTCCAGGCGCTCATGGATGACGTGGTCCGTGCGCTGACCGAACGTGGCGCGTCCGCCTCGCAGGTGTTCGTGGCCTCGCGCCAGTTGCTGCTCGCCGACCGCATGTTGCGTCGAGTCGGCGATGTCCAGAACGCCAGCGCCGGTGTCGACGCGGCGGCCGAAGGTATCGTCCGCGACGGTGGCCTGTTCGGGCAGGTGCTGGATGCCCTGCTCGAAGGCAACGCCGAACTCGGCATCCGGGTCGTCGACGTCGCCAGCGCCCGCCAGGCGCTCACCGAAGTGGCGCTGATCTGGAACGAGCTGGACTCCACGTTCCAGGGCCTGGCGGCCACGCGCGGCGAAGGCGAAGCGATGCGCACCAACGCGTCGGAAGTGGCTTCCGCACGTGCCGCGGCCGAACGCGCCCGCCTTGAAAGCGAAAGCATGCTGCTCGCCGGCAACCAGCACGGACGCGTCTGGCAGGAATCGGCTGCACGTCGCGTTTTCCCGAACCTGTGGTGGGGTCTGGCCTCCGGCTTCCTCGCCATCCTTTCGCTGCTCGCCCTGGTGCTGGCGCAGTGGGCCAACGAGCGTCGCCGCTACAACGAAACCGCCGATACCAACCAGCGCAACCAGGAGTCGATTCTCCGCCTGCTCGACGAAATGGGCTCGCTGGCTGATGGTGACCTGACGGTGCAGGCGACGGTGACCGAGGACATCACGGGCGCCATCGCCGACTCCATGAACTACACCGTGGAACAGCTGCGCAGTCTGGTGGGCACCCTCACCAATACGTCGGTGCAGGTCGCCGAGTCGTCGCAGGAAACCATGGAAACCGCGGCGCGCCTGGCGCAGTCCGCCGAGCAGCAGGCACGCGAAGTCGGCGCCGCGACGCAGTCCGTCACCGACATGGCGCAATCGATCGCCGCCGTGTCCGAGAACGCCGCCCGGTCCGCTGGCGTGGCGCAGCGCTCGGTGTCGATCGCGTCCGAAGGCGCGCAGGTGGTGCGCGAAACGATCGCCGGCATGGACTCGATTCGCGAACAGATCCAGGAAACCTCGAAGCGCATCAAGCGACTGGGCGAATCGTCCCAGGAGATCGGCGCGATCGTGGAACTGATCAACGACATTTCCGAGCAGACGAACATCCTCGCCTTGAACGCAGCCATCCAGGCGGCCTCGGCGGGTGAAGCCGGTCGCGGCTTCGCGGTGGTTGCCGACGAAGTGCAGCGACTGGCCGAACGTGCCGGTAATGCGACACGCCGAATCGAAACGCTGGTCCAGACCATTCAGTCGGACACCAACGAAGCGGTCGGTTCGATGGAACAGACCACCGCCGGCGTCGTCAGCGGCGCCCGCCTCGCCGAGAACGCAGGTCGAGCCCTGAGCCAGATCGAAAGCGTGTCGCAGGAACTGGCGCAATTGATCGCCGGCATCTCCGAAGCCTCGCAGCAGCAGTCGCGCGGTGCATCGGAAATCGCCGGCACCATGGACGTGATCCGCGGCTTCACCGGTGACACCGCGACGGGTGCCGCCAGTACAGCGCGGTCGGTCGGCAAGCTGGCCGAACTCGCTTCCGAACTGCGTCGTTCGGTGGCGGACTTCAAGTTGCCCAGCAGCGTGGCCGAGAGCAACGAACAACCCCACTCCGGTGGCGAAGGGATCGTGCTGTCATCCGACCAGTACGACAACATCGCCTGACGTCTGCCGAATCAGAGAGCCTGCGTGATGCGTCCAGACAGCGGAATCGACCAGACCAGCCTGGCTTGGCTCAAGCCGGAAATCGACGCCAGCCTGACCCGTGCCGGAGAGGCGCTGGAGCGCTATGCCGAGGAGAATTTCACCGGCGAGGGGGCGAGTGTCGCCTCTGCGGCGCTGCATGAGGTCCTCGGTGGCCTGCGCATGCTGGAGTTGTACGGCGCCGCGCTGGTTGCCGAAGAAATGGAGCGCGTGGTCACTGACCTGACCGAGGGCAAGGTGCAGCGTGTCGAAGACGCGCTGACCAGCCTGCTGCGCGCCATCCTGCAACTCCCGGATTACCTCGACCGCCTGCAAAGTGGCTACCGGGACATTCCGATCGTCCTGCTGCCGCTGCTCAACGACCTGCGCTCCTGCCGCGGCGAGAAGCTGCTCAGCGAGAGCGTACTGCTGATTCCGGCCACCGATCCGGAACTGCCCTCGGACCTGCCGCGTCCGGATTCCCGCCTGTCCGGCGCCGATCTGGAACGGCATCTCACCGGCTTGCGCCGCGATTGGCAGTTCGCCTTGCTGCAGTGGTTCCGTGGCCAGGACAACCATGCCGCGCTGGGCAAGCTGACCGACATCAGTGATCGCCTGCTCGGCGTCATCTCGATTCGTCAGGCGCGCCAGCTGTGGTGGGTCGCCGGGGCGATCTGCGACGCCATGCGCGCGCACGCGCTGGATGCCAGCATTTCGACCAAGCTGCTGTATGGCCGCCTGGATCGCGAGCTCAAGCGCCTGATCGACCAGGGTGAGGTGCTGTACGGCCAGAACCCGCCCAGCGAACTGCTGCGCAACCTGCTCTATTATGCCGCCCAGGCGGGGGCCGGCGATCGCATCGGCCGCGTGCAGGATGTCTTCGGCCTGTCCGACCTCGTCCCCAGCGAACAGGAAGTGGACGACGCGCGCGGTGCGATGTCCGGCCGCAACAGCAGCCTGCTCGGCAGCGTCGTCGGCGCGCTCGAGGAGGAACTGCTGCGCGTCAAGGACGCCCTCGATCTGTACCTGCGTGGCAGCCGCAGCGACGGCAACTCGCTTCAGCCGGAACTGGAAGTCCTCGACCGCGTCGCCGATACGCTCGGCATGGTCGGCATGGGTATCGAGCGCAGCCAGGTTCAGGCGCAGCGGGCGGCCCTGGCGGATATCGCCGCGGGCGGCGATGCTTCCGAACAGGCGCTGCTCGACATCGCCGGTGGTTTGCTCAAGGTGGAAAGCTCGCTGCAGATGCATCGCGAGCAGATGGGTGCACAGGGTGGCGGTGGCGGGGCAACCGGCACCGATGGCGAGCGTCGCCGCCTGGTCCAGGCTGTCCTTCGCGAAGCGGCCAACAACCTGCAGCAGTCCAAGGAACTGTTCCTCGCGCACCTCACCTCGCCGCCGGGCAACACCAACAAGCACGCGGCGGCGGTTCAGTTGCGCGACGTCGCCGGTGCGCTGCGCCTGCTGGAATTCTCGTCCGCTGCCGACCGCGTCCTCGCCATTGCCGGCTACCTGCATGGTGAACTCGATCCGGCGACCCTGGCCGCCGAGGAAGTCGACGCCTTTGCGGATGCGCTCAGCGGACTGGAGTACTACCTCGAGCTGGTCGCCGATCATCAGGGTCATGGCGAGGACCGACTGCAGGCCGTCACCGATGCGCTGGCCCGCCTGGGTCATTGGCCGTCGCGCATCAGCCTGCATGAACTCTTCGATGACGAGCCCGAAGGCACACTGACGGCCAAGGCCGCGGACGCCGTTGCAGCAGGGCGGCCGGAGACGCCGGCGAGAACCGCCGAAGCGACGATCGCCGAGAGCGCCCCCGCGTCGGCGACGGTTGTCGACGGCAGTGGTGGCACCCAGGTCGATCCGACGGTCCAGCGCTTCCGCGAAATGGTCTCGACGCTGGGCTACTCGTTCGACGAAGCCTCGGGGATGGACGAGGAAATCCGCGGCACGTTCCTCGATGAACTCACCGAGGAAATGGCCAGTCTCGACCAGAGCCTGCCGGCCTGGCGTGCCAACATGGAAGACCTCGAGCGTCTGCGGACGATCCGTCGCTCCTACCACACGATCAAGGGCAGCGGCCGGATGGTCGGTGCACGACTGCTGGGCGAGTTCGCTTGGCTGATCGAGAACCTGCTCAACCGTGTGCTCAACGGCAATCGCCCCGCATCGCTGCCGATCATGGAAGTGGTCGAGCAGGCGACCGCGACGCTGCCGGAATTCCACGCGGCGTTGTGCGGCGACATCACGCCACGTCGCAACATCGCGGCGATCATGGCCAATGCAGAGCTGCTCGCCGACGGTGGCACGCCGGTATCGACGGCAGTGGTTGCCGCGGCGACAGCCGCGCCGCCGGTCTCGCAGCCGACGGCGAGCGAGCCCACCGTGGAGCCGGTGGTCGAAGCGAACGTCGAACAGCCGGCACTGCAGCCGGAAGGCAACGCGCCGGCCGTTGACGTGGAGGAAATCGCTCCCGCCGGCGAAGACTTCGCAGCACCGGACATCGAGGTCGGTACCATCGAGGCGGCGGGCGACTCCGCCGGCGAGATCCGGCTCACGGTGCCGGACAGCGAAGAAGGGATGGCCCGGACCGAGGAGCCGCCGGCGATCGACGTTGGCGACTGGACGACCGTCGCCGCGGAAACGACGTCGAGCGAACCCTCGGAGGATGAAGGCCTCGTTTGGGAAGGCGTCGACAACAGCGAAGGCGTCGGCAACAGCCTGGACAACGCCGCACCCGACTCCCTCCGCAAGGAGCCGGTCGACGCCGCCGCCGACCAGGACGCCGCGCCGACATCGCTGGACGAGCCGGCAGCCGACCCGTTCGAGGATGACGGCGAGTTCCCGCGCCTGGACCCGGTGCTGCTGGATATCCTGCGCAGCGAAGTGGCAGGCCACCTCGGCGTCATCGATACCTACCTGCACGACGCGCGCAGCAACACTGCCCTGGCCATCGTGCCCGAGCATCTGGTGCGCGCCGTGCATACGCTCAACGGCGCGTTCGGTGCAGTCGACCTGCCACAGGTCACCGAGCTGACGTCGGTGCTTGAAAGTTATGTCAACCGCCTGCGTGGCCTGCGCATCGCGCCGATTACCGACGGCCACGATGCCATTGCCGCCAGCAGCCGTTGGTTGGCCGAGGCCATGGTCCAACTCGAACGCGGCACAGCCATTCCCCCGGCGGGAGATCTTGCCGAGCGCCTGGTCCAGCTGACCGGCGAACTGCGCGAACTGCGACCGGGCGAGGAATGGTTCCACGGTGAAGCCGTGGTGACCGATGCAGCGGCAGCTGCCATGCCCAGCGGTCTGGAGGACGTCCCGGAACTCGAACCGGTAGTCGTTACCGAGGGGACCGAAGAACCGACTCCGGCGGCTTCCACTGCGGAACTCGCACCCGTGGCCAGCGCCGAACCGGAAGTCGCTCCTGTGAGCGCCCCGTCGACGACGGCCGAGCCTGTCATGCCGTTGGCGCAGGATATTCTCGCGCAGAACGACTTCGCGCCCGGCAGCGCCGACCGCAACGCGCTGCGTGCCATGCTTGCCGTCCGTGCGGACGTGCAGGCGCTCAACGAGGTCGATCCCGATCTCGCCGAACTGTTCCGTGAGGAAGCCCGCGAAATCCTCGACCGCTGCGAACAGCATCTGGCGGGTCGTGACCGCATTGGTGCAGCGGCCCTGTCGCAGGAGCTGGCGCGCGAGTTGCACACCCTCAAGGGTGGTGCGCGCATGGCCGGATTCACCGATGCCGGTGAACTCGGCCACGCCATGGAGTCCTTGCTCGAGTCGGCGAACAACGACATGCGCGAGCTCGGGGACGCCGACATCGGCCTGCTCGGTCGTTGCCTGGACGAGCTCAATTACCTGATATTCCCGGGCGTCGAAAAGCCGTCGATGCGGGGCCGCACGATGGAAGTGGAAGCCGTGTCTTCTGCGGCCCGGCCCGCCCCGGAGGCCCCTGTCCCGTCGGAGCCGGCCGCAACCGCGGAGGCGCCGCAGACGCCGGTCGCCAGCAAGGCGCCGATCGAGCCGATTATCGACCTGGCAGCGCTGTCCCAGCGCCGTCGCCCGACGCAGATCGACATCCACGCCGACGCAAAGCCCGAAGTGGCGGCGCCGGAAGCGCAGGTCACCGAATTCGTGCGTGTCCGTGCCGATCAGCTGGATTCGCTGGTCAACCTCGCTGGCGAGGTGGGCATCATCCGTACCCGCCTGGAGCAGCAGGTCGGCGCCTTCCGATTCAGCCTGGAAGAGTTCGAGCAGACGGTCCTTCGTCTGCGCGAGCAGCTGCGCAAGCTCGAGATCGAGGCGGAAACCCAGATCCTCTCGCGTGAAGTCCGTGTCCAGGAGCAGAGCAGCAGCAGTGGCTTCGATCCGCTGGAGCTGGACCGATTCTCGCAGCTGCAGCAGTTGTCCCGTGCCCTTGCCGAGTCGATGTCGGACTTGCAGTCGATCCAGGGCCTGCTCGACGAACATACGCGCCTGGCCGAGTCGCTGCTGCTTCAGCAGTCGCGTGCCGGCGCCGAACTCCAGGAAGGCCTCATGCGCGCCCGCATGGTGCCCTTTGAAAGCCTGTTGCCGCGTCTGCGGCGCCTGGTGCGCCAGGAAGCCGAGGCGCTCGGCAAGCGCGTGCGCCTGGATGTCGAGGGCGCGCAGGGCGAACTCGATCGCGGCGTGCTGGAACGCATGGCTGCACCGTTCGAGCACATGCTGCGCAACGCGCTGGTCCATGGACTTGAAACGCCGGAAGAGCGCCGCTCGGACAGCAAGTCGGAAGAAGGCCAGATCCGTATCCGCGTTGCCCGCGAAGCGACGGAAGTGCTGATCGAAGTCTCCGACGACGGTCGCGGCATCGATCCGCAGCGCGTCCGTTCCACCGCGATCGAGCGTGGACTGCTCAGCGCCGAATCCGACCTCAGTGATCGCGATCTCTACGGCTTCATTCTCGAGGCCGGCTTCTCGACCGCCAGCGAACTGACGCAGTACGCCGGCCGCGGCGTCGGCATGGACGTGGTCGCCAGCGAGATCAAGCAGCTCGGCGGCAGCCTGACCATCGAGTCCGCAGTCGGCAAGGGTGCGATGTTCCGCGTCCGCCTGCCGTACACGCTGGCGGTCAGCCAGGCGGTCCTCGTGAAGGTCACCGACCACACCTTCGCCATTCCGATGACGGGTGTGCAAGGCATCGTCCGTTTGTCCGGTGCCAACTACAAGCATCGCGTCCAGGATGCCCGCCCGAAGGTGGACTACGCCGGCGAGGACTACGAGATCTACGAGCTCGACAGCGTGCTCAACATGACCGCCGGTGCCACCGACGACACCGCGCAGGTGCCGCTGCTGATGATCCGCGCCGGTGACCTGCGCGTTGCCTTGCGCGTCGATGCGCTGCTCGGTGGCCGCGAAATCGTCGTGAAACCGGTAGGCCCGCAACTCGCGCGCATTCCAGGCGTGTTTGGCGCAACCATCCTCGGCGACGGTGCCGTGGTCGTCATTCTCGACGTCGCCGCACTGCTGCGTCGCGCGGCAGCGCTTCGCGAGAAGGGCGATGCGCCCGTGCAGATCGTGCCGCAGCCGGCGGTCCGCCAGCGCCCGGTGGTCATGGTGGTCGACGACTCGATCACCATGCGCAAGGTCAGCGCCCGCGTGCTGGAGCGCGAGGGATACGAGGTGGCGACGGCGAAGGACGGCATGGATGCGCTCGAGCAGGTGAACGAGCGCGTGCCCGACGTGATCCTGCTCGACCTCGAGATGCCGCGCATGGACGGCTACGAGTTCGCCGGCTACATGCGCGCCGATGACCGCTTCAAGTCCGTCCCGATCATCGTCATCACGTCGCGCATGGGCGAGAAGCATCGTGCGCGCGCGTTCGAGATCGGTGTCAACCGCTACCTGGGCAAGCCGTACCAGGAGGCCGACATGCTCAAGGCCGTGGCGGAACTCCTCGATGAACGGCGTGTAGCCCAGGCCTAAGCGGACCGACAGACGATGGATGAGATTCGTTCCGACCTACGAGGCGTGCTGATTCCGATTTCGGAAACGCGCCTGTTGCTGCCCAACGCCGTGATCGCCGAAGTGATCACGTTCGTGAGCCCGGATCCGGTGGCCACCAAGGCCACCTGGCTGCTGGGCAAGGTGAACTGGCGCAACTACAAGCTGCCCCTGATTTCGATGTCCGCGTACGCGGGCTTCGCCGCGCGCGAAAGCCTGCTCAACGTCAAGATTGCGATCCTCAAGGGTCTCAGTGGCAATGCCGCGATCCCGTACGTGGCGGTGCTGACACAGGGCTTCCCGAAACTCACCGTCATCGGTCCGGAGACCCTGCAGATCGACACCGTGGCAGAACGGCGCCCCGGGATCGCCATGAGCGTTCGGATGACCGTCGACGAATCCGATGCGCATATTCCCGACCTCGATGCGATCGAGGCGAGTATCGCGGAGGAGCTGGCCTGACGGGCCAGGAGGCGTCAACCGCTGTTCTGCGCGCCTTTGGGGTGATGCGTACGCCGTAACAGTCCGGGATGCGTCTCGGGGGATATCGCCCGCCTGTTTGCGCTGGCGGCGACGCGCAGGTGGCGCCGCGGAAGAAACCGGTGTCGCGCCGGTGCCGGTCTACACCACGCGGGCGCGCAGCAGGTCGTGGATGTTGAGGGCGCCGACCAGGGTGCCGTCGTCCTCGACCACCAGCAGGGCGTGGATCGTATGTTCTTCCATCAGGTGTGCCGCTTCGACCGCCAGCCTTGACGGCGTGATGGTCTTGGCACGCGTCGTCATCAGCGCCTGGACCGGCGTCTCGCGCAGGTCGATTGCGGCATCATCCAGTGTCCGGCGCAGGTCGCCGTCGGTGAAGACGCCCAACAGGCGGCCGGCGTCATCGACGATGCCGGTCATGCCCAGTCCCTTGCGAGTCATCTCCACCAGTGCATCGGCCACGCTGGCGCTGGGTCCGACGCGCGGAACACTGGCGCCGGTATGCATGATGTCGCTGATGTGCAGCAAGAGGCGACGGCCCAGGCTTCCCGCCGGATGCGAGCGCGCAAAGTCCTCGGCGGTGAATCCCCGCGCTTCCAGCAGCGCGACTGCGAGGGCATCGCCCATGACCAGCGACGCGGTCGTGCTGCTGGTCGGCGCCAGCCCGAGCGGGCAGGCCTCCTCTTCGACGCGGACGTCGAGATGCACGTCGGCCAGGCGTGACAGCGACGATCGTTCATTGCCGGTCATGGCGATCAGGCGGGTGCCCTGGCGCTTGAGGACCGGGACGATGGTCAGCAACTCGTCCGATTCGCCCGAATAGGAGATCGCGATCATGACGTCCTTGTCGGTGATCATCCCGAGGTCGCCATGGCTGGCTTCGGCAGGATGCACGAAGAAGGCCGGCGTGCCGGTCGAGGCCAGGGTGGCGGCGATCTTGTTGCCGACATGCCCGGACTTGCCCATGCCGGAGACCACGACACGGCCCTCGCAAGTGAGCAGCAGGCGGCAGGCGCGGTGGAAATCGCCGTTGATGCGCTGCTTCAGCGCCTCCAGGGAACGGGTTTCGATCTCGAACACCCGGCGTCCCGTGCGGGCCAGGGACTCGGCGTCGCTGGCGATGGCCGCGGGAACGACTCGGGGTTGGGCGCTCATGTCTTCGCGGGCCTCTGTGAGCCGGTTCAGTTCGACGTCTGACAAGCTGGTATTGTAGCTGTACATCATCGACTCCTTGCCTCGCGAATTCGCATGGATGCTGAACAGATTCGACAATTGATCCAGGCAGGCCTGCCTGATGCCGAGATCCGTGTCTACGGTGACGACGGCGTGCACTTTGAAGCCGAGATCATTTCCCCCGCCTTTGCGGGCCTGCGTCCGTTGCAGCGCCACCGGCTGGTCTATGCCACCCTGGGTGACCTCATGGGTGGCGCCATCCATGCCCTGGCATTGAAGACCCTGACGCCCGACGAGCGCTGAACGTCGCACGAGACCCTGGACACCGTCTCCGTCCCGCTGCCTCCGCGCCACTATTCCCGTCTATACCCGGACCCAAGCTGAATGGCCAAGATCGTGATTGCCGGCGGCGTCCCGCTGTCCGGCGAAGTGACTGTCTCCGGCGCGAAGAACGCCGTCCTGCCCATCCTGGCGGCGACGCTGCTGGCCGATGAGCCCGTTACGCTGTCGAACGTGCCCCACCTGCGGGACGTGACCACCATGGTCGAGTTGCTCGGCCGCATGGGCGTCGAGTTCGTGGTCGGCGACGGCATGCACATCCAGGCCGATCCGCGCGGCGTCAACAACCATGTGGCGTCCTACGAGCTGGTGCGCACCATGCGTGCGTCGATCCTCGTGCTGGGACCGCTGCTGGCGCGTTTCGGCGAAGCGGAAGTCTCGCTGCCCGGTGGCTGCGCCATCGGCTCGCGGCCTGTTGACGAGCACATCCATGGACTGCGCAAGCTGGGTGCGGAGATCGATGTCGAAGGCGGCTACATCAAGGCCCGTTGCCCGGACGGCCTGCGCGGTGCGCGCATCGTCATGAATGTCGTCAGCGTTACGGGCACCGAGAACGTCCTGATGGCGGCCTGCCTGGCCAAAGGCACCACCCTCATTGAGAACGCCGCGCAGGAACCGGAAGTGTCGGACCTGGCGCATTGCCTGGTCCGCATGGGCGCGCGCATCGAAGGCATTGGCACCTCGACGCTGGTGGTCCATGGCGTGCCGCGCCTGGGCGGCTGCGACTACGCCGTGCTGCCCGACCGCATCGAGGCGGGAACCTTCCTCGTTGCGGCTGCGATCACCCGCGGCAGCGTCACGCTGCGCCATGCGCGTCCCGATACCATGGATGCCGTGCTCGAAAAACTCGAGCAGGCCGGTGCCGTGATCGAAACGGGCGAGGACTGGATCCGGCTCGACATGCAGGGCCGCCGTCCGCGCGCCGTCGACGTCAGCACGGCACCGCATCCGGCATTTCCCACTGACATGCAGGCGCAGTTCACGGCGCTGAACTGTGCCGCCGAGGGCGTTGGCGTCATCACCGAAAATGTCTTTGAGAACCGCTTCATGCATGTGCAGGAGCTGCGTCGCCTGGGTGCAGACATCCGCCTCGACGGCCACACCGCCATCATCCGCGGCGTCGAGAACCTCGGCGGCGCGCCCTTGATGGCCACTGACCTGCGCGCCTCCGCCGGCCTGATCCTCGGCGGACTGGTGGCCAGCGGCGAAACCCTCATCGACCGCATTTACCACCTCGACCGCGGCTACGAGAACATCGAGGAAAAACTCGGCGCGCTCGGCGCCCGGATCCGCCGCGTCGCCTGAGGCGACCTTTATCGGCGCCAATCGGGCCATGCGCCCGCCAGGGCCGCGTTTGCAGCCGGGGGAGGGCGAGGGTCGCCGGAAGGGGTTGCGTCCGGGGTATGGCGGTGGCGGCGCTGGCGACGCCACTGCCAGCGTTGGGCCAGCTGGTGTTCGAGATGGAGTTCGCCGGATCCGCATCGGTGCCGATGGCGGCCGATCGCTGACAGCTCACCAAGGCACTGCGATTACCGACGTTGCCCTTCGACGTTGCCGCTTGTCCAATGGCGACGCGGTCCAACCGCCCTGAAGGCAGAAGCCCCGCCATCCGTTGCCGGCGTGGCGGGGCCCCGGTCCTGCATCGGGACGGGTGACTACCGGTCGCGCCTCGGCCGGTCAGAGACCCAGCAGCATGCGGTGCGGGTTTTCCAGCTGGTTCTTGATGTCGACCAGGAAGGTGACCGCGTCCTTGCCGTCGATGATGCGGTGGTCATAGCTCAGCGCGATGTACATCATCGGCGCGGCGACGACCTGGCCATTCTCGACGATCGCGCGTTCCTTGATCGTGTGCATGCCAAGGATGGCGCTCTGCGGCGGATTGACGATCGGCGTCGACAGCAGCGAGCCGAACACGCCGCCATTGGTGATCGTGAACGTGCCGCCCTGGAGGTCTTCCAGCTGCAGGCCGCCCTGGCGCGCCTTGGTGGCGTAGTCGGAGATCGCCTTCTCGATCTGCGCGAAGTCCATCGTTTCCGCGTTGCGCAGCACCGGCGTCACCAGGCCGCGGTCGGTGGACACAGCGATCGAGATGTCGGCGTAGTCGTGATAGAGGATGTCGTTGCCTTCGGTGGAGGCATTGACGACCGGATGACGCTTGAGCGCCTCGGCAGCGGCCTTGACGAAGAAGCTCATGAAGCCGAGGCGGACGCCATGCGCCTTCTCGAACGCTTCGCCGTGTTCCTTGCGCATCTTCGACACGGCGGCCAGGTTCACTTCGTTGAACGAGGTCAGCATGGCGATGGAATTCTTCGATTCCATCATGCGCTCGGCGATGCGCGTGCGCATGCGGGTCATCGCGACGCGACGTTCGCCGCGACCGCTGGCCGGCACCGGTGCCGCCGCGGCGGCGGGCTGGCTCATGGCGCGCTGCACGTCTTCCTTGATGACGCGGCCGTCGCGGCCGGTGCCGCTGACCGATGCCGGATCGACGCCATGCTGGCTGGCCACGCGCTGCGCGGCCGGCGACAGGGCTGGGGCATCCGTCGAAGCAGGCGCTGCCTTGGCGGCGGTCGCTGCCGGCGCCTGCGCGGCCGGTGCCTGCTTTTCGGCAGCAGCCGGCGCGGCAGCGACGGCGCCTTCCTCGATGATCGCCAGGATCTCCTGGCTGGTCACCGTGTCGCCTTCGTTCTTGATGATCTGCTTGATCACGCCATCGGCCGGTGCCGGCACTTCCAGCACGACCTTGTCGGTCTCCAGGTCGACCAGGTTCTCGTCGCGCTTGACGCTGTCGCCGACCTTCTTGTGCCAGCTGGCGATGGTGGCGTCGGCGACCGACTCGGGCAGGACCGGGACTTTGACTTCAAGGCTCATGGGGACGGGTTTCCTGGTACGGGCAGTGATGGGCGTGGAAAGGGGGCGGACTGTCGCGACGTTGCGTGCTTACTCGGCGATGCCGTGGCCATTGAAGTGACCGCTGAGCGCCTGCTCGACCAGCCCCTGCTGTTCGGCTACATGCGTGCTCAGGTGCCCGCAGGCCGGCGCCGGTGAGCGCGAACGACCGGCATAGTGCAGCTTCGCCTTCGGCAGTGTCTCACCAAGGCAGAATTCCAGATGATGGCGGACCTGGTACCAGGCGCCCTGGTTCATCGGCTCTTCCTGGCACCACACCACATCCTTTGCCTGTGCGAAGCGCGCAAGCTCGGCATTCAGCAGGTCGCGCGGGAAGGGATACAGCTGCTCGACGCGAACGAGGGCGACGTCGGCGATGCCGCGGCGGGTCGCTTCTTCCAGCAGGTCGTAGTAGACCTTGCCGGCGCAGACGACGACGCGCTTGACCTTCTTCGTATCGCCGGCGGCGCTGTCCGGGATGAGGCGCTGGAACCCGCCTTGCGCCAGGTCGTCCATGGTCGAGACCGACAGCTTGTGGCGCAGCATCGACTTCGGCGTCATCACGATCAGCGGCTTGCGCGCCGGGCGCTTCATCTGGCGACGCAGCATGTGGAACATCTGCGCCGGCGTGGTCGGCGCGCATACCTGCATGTTGTCGAGCGCGCACAGCTGCAGGAAGCGCTCCAGGCGCGCGGAGCTGTGCTCCGGGCCCTGGCCTTCGTAGCCGTGCGGCAGGAACATCACCAGGCCGGCGAGGCGACCCCACTTGGCTTCGCCCGACGACAGGAACTGGTCGATGACGACCTGTGCGCCGTTGACGAAGTCGCCGAACTGCGCTTCCCAGATCACCAGCGTCTGCGGGTCGGCGGTCGCATAGCCGTATTCGAAGGCGAGCACGGCCTCTTCGGACAGCACCGAATCGTAGATCTGCACATGGCCGGGATCGCCGGCGACCGCTTGCAGCGGCAGGATGGCCTGGCCTGTGTTCTGTTCGTGCAGCACGGCGTGGCGATGGAAGAAGGTGCCACGGCCGCAATCCTGGCCCACCAGGCGCAGGCGGAAGCCTTCATCGAGCAGGCTGGCGTAGGACAGGTTCTCGGCGTAGCCCCAGTCCATCGGCAGTTCGCCGGCCGTCATCTTGCGGCGGTCGTCATAGATCTTCGCGACGCGCGAATGCAGCGTGTAACCCTCGGGCAGGGTCGTGATGCGGTTGGCGAGATCGACCAGGACATCGCGGTCGACGCCGGTGTCGACCGGCTCGTCGAGACGATGGTGCAGGTACGGCGTCCAGTCCAGCGCGAAATCGTCCTTGGCGACGCCTTCGGCCAGCTCCACCGTCACCTCGCCCTTGTCGAGGCGGTCACGGTAACTGTCGACCATCCCCTTCGCGTCGTCGGCCTGGATGACACCCCCGTCCTGCAGCAGCTGGGCGTAGCGTTCGCGCGTCGTCCGGTGGGCACGGATGGTCTTGTACATCAACGGCTGTGTCGCCGCGGGCTCGTCGGCCTCGTTGTGGCCGTGGCGGCGATAGCAGACCAGGTCGATGACGACATCGCGCTTGAATTCCTGGCGATAGTCGAAAGCCAGCTGGGCGCAAAAGGCGACCGCCTCGACATCGTCGCCGTTCACGTGAAGGACCGGGGCGTGGACCATCTTGGCCACGTCGGTGCAGTACAGCGTGGAACGGGCGTCATCCGGGCGGCTGGTGGTGAAGCCGACCTGGTTGTTGATGACCACATGCAGGGTGCCGCCGACCTTGAAGCCGCGCGCCTGCGACATGTTGAACAATTCCATCACCACGCCCTGCCCGGCGAAAGCGGCATCACCATGCAGCAGCACCGGCAGGACCTGCTCACGGGCATCGTCGCCACGGCGCGTCTGCCGCGAACGCACGCTGCCGGCGATCACCGGATCGATGATTTCCAGGTGCGATGGATTGAAGCCCAGCGCCAGATGCAGCGGGCCATCCGGCGTCGCGACATCGGACGAGAAGCCCATGTGGTATTTCACGTCACCGGAGCGGGCCGGATCCTCGGGACCGTCGTGGCGGCCTTCGAACTCGGCGAACAGCTGCTGCGGCGGCTTGCCAAGCGTGTTGACGAGCACGTTCAGGCGACCGCGATGGGCCATGCCGATCACCATTTCGCGAACCCGCGAGGCACCGGCCTTGCGGACGAAGGTGTCCATCAGCGGGATCAGGCTGTCGCCCCCTTCCAGCGAGAAACGCTTCTGTCCGACATATTTTGTATGCAGGAAACGCTCCAGGCCTTCCGCCTGCGTGAGCTTCAGCAGCAGGCGCTTGCGGGTGTCGGCATCGAAACCGAACTTGCCGGCGGCTGCTTCGAGGCGCTGGTGCCACCACTGCCGCTGCGCGGTATCGGTGATGTGCATGAACTCGGCACCGATGCTGCCCGTGTACGTACGCTTGAGCAGGTCGATGATGCCGCGAAGGGGCAGGCGTCCAGGGCCGGCCAGCGAGCCGGTATCGAACTCGCTGTCGAGGTCGGCGTCGCCCAGGCCGTGGAAGGCCGGCGACAGATCCGGCACCGCCGGTTTTTCCCACAGGCCCAGCGGATCGAGGTCGGCGGCGACATGGCCGCGCGAACGGTAGGCGGTGACCAGCTTGAGTACGGCCGCCTGCTTGCCGGAAGTGCCATCGGCCGGCTGTGCGGCGATCACAGGGCGCTGGCCGCTGCGCGCCAGGGCGGTGATCTGCGCCTGGATCGGACCGTGCGGAATGTCGCCGGCCTCGCGTCCCTTCAGGGCATCGAAGCGTTTGCGCCAGTCGTCCTGCACCGAGGTCGGATCGGCCAGGTACTGCTCATAAAGGGCATCGACATAGGCGGCGTTGCCGGTGCCCAATTCGGTAGAGGCCTGGAAGGCCTGTCGCTGATTTGCGTCCACGCTTCAACTCTGGCAAGAGGGTAGGACCGTTGCGGTCCGTGATGGTGCTTCGCAGCAGGCGATTATAGCCTTGCGCGTCGGACACTTGCAGCCGCGATGTACCCTTCGAAGGTCGAATGGTCGCGTCGGTTCAGCCAGTCATCGAATACCAGACTCGACCGAGCCATTCGTGCCACACCGTCGTGCTCAGGGCCAGCGCCGCCGGCGAGGGCAGCAGATCGACCAGTGAAAACGCCCGCGCAGGGTGCCACTGGTGATCGCTTGGCGCGGGAATGGCCTCGATGCCTTCGCGTCGGAAGGCCGCCAGCGCACGCGGCATATGCCGCGCCGAGGTGACCAGCAGCACGCGCGTGTCGACGCCGAGCCGTGTGCGCGTTTCACGGGCGTTTTCTGCTGTCGTGCGACTTCCCGACTCGGTCATCAGCGCATTCGCCGGGACGCCCATGTCGCCCAGCAGACGCGCCACCTGCGGACACTCCGGCGCCGCGGCCGCACTCATCGGTGCCTGTCCGCCGCTGCAGAGGACGAGCGGCGCCTTGCCGGCCTTCCAGAGCTGGGCCGCGAACCAGGCCCGGTCGGCGGCAGCATTCAGGTCGGGATCCGCGCCGTCGGGCACTGGCGTCAACAGCCCGCCCAGCAGCACGATGACATCGGCGCGTGGCAGGTCGGCGGCGGCCACCGGCGGATGTGCCTGCTCAAGGGTGGCCGCCGCACGGCTGGCGAGCCAGGGTGTCGACCACAGCCAGAGCCAGGCCACGGCGGCGACGGCAAGCCGGCGCGCCAGGCGCGGACGCCGCGCCCACAAGGAGATGGCGGCCAGCAGGCCGAGCAGCGCCAGTGTCAGCGGGTACAGCATCGCCCCCAGCAGTTTGGCCGTCACGATCACGCGCGGGATGCCGCTGCGGCGACGCGTTTCGACTCAGCGGCCGGTGAACGCCGGCTTGCGCTTCTCCAGGAACGCCGAGGTGCCTTCACGCATGTCGTCGGTGCTGGCAAGGACGGCGAACACCTGGGTTTCGTAGTCCAGGCCCTGGTCGAGTGCCGCTTCGCCGCCATGGGCAATGGCATCGATGACGCCACGCAAAGCCTGCGGCGCGAGTGCTGCCAGTTTGCCAGCGAGCGTGGCGGTTTCGGCAGCGAGATTGGCGGCTGCGACAACACGACTGACCAGGCCGAGCTGGAAGGCGCGCAATGCATCGACGGGTTCGCCGGTCAGGCACAGCTCAAGCGCAGCGCCGCGGCCGGCCAGGCGCAGCAGGCGCTGGGTGCCGCCGAAGCCCGGCACCAGTCCCAGCTTCACTTCAGGCTGGCCGATTTTCGCGGTATCGGCCGCCAGGCGGAGGTGGCAGCCCATGGCGAGCTCGAAGCCGCCGCCCAGGGCGAAACCATTGATCGCGGCGATCACCGGCTTGCCCAGCCGTTCGATGCCCGTCATCAGGGCCTGGCCCTGACGGGAAAAATCGCGCAATTGCAGCGGCGTCATCGCCGTCATCTCGCTGATGTCGGCACCGGCGACGAAGGCCTTCTCGCCACTGCCGGTGAGGATGACCACGCGCACCGCGTCGTCCTGGGCGGCCTGGCTGAACGCCACCTGCAGCTCCGAGATCACCTGCCGGTTCAAGGCGTTGAGCTTGTCGGGACGATTGATGGCGATGGTGCGGACGGCGTTGTCATTGCTGACCAGCAAGGTCGCGAAACTCATGGCGGGGTTTCCTGGCACTGGATTCGGGCTGTTCATTTTAGCCCCGCCGCCGTGGCCGTCGCGTCCTCCGCGATTGCGTTTCCCTGCGCCTGCGGAACTTTCGCTGACTGGCCGGCTCCCTCCTCCGGCGTCCGGAAGCCCGTTCCCCTATAATCCGCGCCTTGCTTTACCCATCCGTCCCGTTCGTTGGAGGTCTCCATGCTGTTGCGTCGCGCCGTGATCCTTTCCGCGGCACTTTTTGCCACCGCCGCCGTCGCCCAGAACCCGCAGGCCGGGCAGGGTCAGGCACCCGCCATCGACAAGAACAAGCTCAGCTACGCCATCGGCTACGAGCTGGGTTCGGACTTCCGCGAGAAGAGCGCGGAGATCGACATCAACACGGTGATCCGTGCGATCCAGGACGCGCACGCGCGCCGTGATCCCACCGTTTCCGAACAGGACATGCGCACGAATCTCATGGCCTTCCAGGCCAAGATGCGTGACGAAGCGGTGACCAAGCTGCGCCAGCTCGCCGCCGAGAACAAGACGAAGAGCGACCGCTTCATGGCGGAGAACCGCAGCAAGACCGGCATCCAGTCGCTGCCGAACGGCATCCAGTATCGCGTGATCGAGGCCGGCAGCGGCCGCAGCCCGGGCGCGACCAGTGAAGTGAGCATCCACTACCGCGGCTCGCTGGCTTCCAGCGGCCTGGAGTTCGACAGCTCCTTCGCGCGCGGCCAGCCGGTCAGCTTCAAGGTCGACGAAGTGCTGCGCGGCTGGCAGGAAGTGCTGCCGCGCATGAAGACCGGCGACCACTGGCAGGTCTTCCTGCCGCCGGACATGGCGTATGGGGAGCGTGGCCAGCCGCCGGCGATCGGTCCGAACGAGGCGCTGGCTTTCGACATCAAGTTGCTCGAAGTCAAGTAAGGTCCGGACGCGGACAGGGTATGCTGACGGGGCGGAGCGATCCGCCCCGTTTTCTTTTGCGCGCCGGTCGCGGCGCGCGGATGCCCTCGCCTTGAACATCAGCATTCCCCTGCCTGCCATTTCGTCGCCCTGCATCGGCGTGTGTACGCTGGATGCGGACGGCTATTGCATCGGCTGCCTGCGGACCGGCCCGGAGATCGCCGCATGGCGCAGCCTGGACGAAAGCGAGCGTCTGCAGTTCATGGATGAAGTGCTTCCGCAGCGGGAGGCCGCTCGTGTGCGCGGCTGATCAGGGCGACTACTGGTCGGCGTTGGCGGAACGGCTGCTGCCGATCGACCAGGAGCCGGCACTTCCGCCCGCGAACCTGGACCTGTTGCGCAGTTACTGGAAAGGAGATCGCCCCCTGCGCGCGGCGGCAGTCCTGGTCGGACTGGTGCCGCGCAGCGATGGCCTCAATGTGCTGCTGACCCGGCGCCAGGACGGCCTGAGCAACCATGCCGGGCAGATCAGTTTTCCCGGTGGCCGCGTCGATGATGCCGACGGCGATGTCATCCGCACGGCGCTGCGCGAAACCGAGGAGGAGGTCGGTGTCGGCGCCGATTCGATCCGTGCGCTGGGCCGGGTCGAACCCCTCGCGACCATCAGCCAGTTCACCGTGCAACCGATCGTCGCTCGACTGGATCCGGCCTATCGCCTGCGCCTGCATGAAGGCGAGGTCAGCGCCGCGTTCGAGCTTCCGCTGGCCCTGGCTGCGCGGACGGATGCCTGGCGGCCGTATCCACGTACACCCGACCTGGGCATCCAGATGGTTGCGCTGGACTTCGAAGGGCATACGATCTGGGGTGCCACGGCGATGATTCTTCAGCGCCTTCTCGAACGACTGCGAGGATTGCCGGTATGACCAGCGCGACTGCCACCCACTTCACCAGCGTGGTATCGGCGGCGGAACTCGCTGCCCACCTCGACGATCCGGGAATGCGCCTCCTCGATTGCCGGTTCGAGCTCGGCGATGCCAACGCCGGCTGGCAGGCTTACGGCCAGGCCCATGTCCCGGGAGCGTACTACGCGCACCTCGATACCGACCTGTCCGACACCGGCCGATCCGGACTGGGTCGTCACCCCTTGCCGGATCCACGCGTGTTCGCCGCGATCCTCGGGCGTTGGCGGATCCAGCCCGAACACCAGGTCGTCTGTTACGACGCTGCCGGCGGTGCAATGGCCGCCGCGCGCGCGTGGTGGCTGCTGCGTGCGTGTGGACATGAAAAGGTGGCCGTTCTCGATGGCGGCTGGCCGGCCTGGCTGGCCGCGGGAGGGCCGACGGCTGCCGACGCGCCGGGGCAGGGCAGGGACGACTATCCGGCGCAGTGGAATGAGCGCAGTTATCTCCTGGATGCCGACGAGCTGGCGCGGGAAATGGCGGGGCAGCGCGTGTTGCTGCTCGATGCTCGCGCCACGCCGCGGTTCCGCGGCGACGTGGAACCGCTGGACAGTCGAGCCGGACACGTGCCCGGCGCGCGCAATCGTCCCTTCGCACAGAACCTCGATGCCGACGGCCGCTTCAAGCCAGCGGCGACGCTGCGCGAAGAATTCCTCGCACTGCTCGATGATCGATCTCCGGAAGCCGTGGTGCACATGTGCGGCTCCGGCGTGACGGCGACGCACAACCTGCTGGCGATGGAATATGCGGGCCTGTCCGGTTCACGTCTGTATGCGCCGTCGTGGAGTGGGTGGATCGTCGATCCCTCGCGTCCTGTTGCGACGGGCGACTGACGCAGCGGCCATTCGACGCGATGCCCGCGGTCGCGGGTTGATATCGCGTGACAATCTCTTGCCTGTGGGCGCGCAGGCTGCGCCGCCTGTCAGCCGCGTCCGGCCTGCAGGCGGGCAACCAGTGCCTTCATCGTCGCCTGCGTTTCATCGCTGAACCACGCTTCGGTGGCAGCGTCGATATCCACCTGTGCGTGGTCGAACAGTGCCGCCATGTCAGCGCGCGCCCCGGCACGCGTGGCGAGCATGGCACGGCGAGGCAGCGCCAGATGTCGACGGCACCAGGCGATGGCCTCCGCTTCCGCCTGGCCCGGCTCGCAAAGGGCATCGACGAAACCGATGGACAGGGCCGTGGCGCTGTCGACCATCGCGCCTGCGACCAGCAGACGTTCGGCCACACGTGGACCGACCTGGCGACGCAGCGCGGCCTGGATCGCCACCGGGACCGGCAGCCCGACCTGGACTTCATTGAGGCCGATCTGGAAGGGCTTATCGGGATCCGGACTGCGCGCCATGATGCGGGTGTCGCAGAACAGCGCCAGCACTGCGCCGCCCGCCGGGCTGTGGCCGTCGATGGCGGCGGCGACCGGCACCGGCGCCCGCGCCAGGCGCTCGGCGACACCGAGGAAATCGCGCCAGAACGTCCGCATTGCGTCACGTTCCAGACCCAGGAGCGTCGGAACGTCGAGCCCGGCACTGAAGACCTTCGGGCCACCCGCCAGCACGACCGCATCGACGCCCTCGTCGAATGCTGCGCGCAGGCCCCGGTCCAGCGCAGCGACGAGCGCCGGATCCAGTGCGTTGACGGGTGGGCGCTGCAGTCGAAGAACGCGGATGCCGCCGTCGAGATCCGTGATGCCAAGAGTCATTGATACTGTTCCGTCCAGTGATAGCGCACACGATAGCTGATCGTGGACTCGGCATTGGCGGCGACGTCGACAAGGAATTCGATGGCGTCGTCATCACGCCGTTCGAAAGGCTGGCTGGATTC
This sequence comes from uncultured Rhodanobacteraceae bacterium, assembly GCA_964647135.1. Taxonomy (GTDB): domain Bacteria; phylum Pseudomonadota; class Gammaproteobacteria; order Xanthomonadales; family UBA2363; genus Pseudofulvimonas. The sequence continues at coordinate 4,696 of CAZYHP010000005.1, read as the reverse complement.
GACGATGTCCCATCGCGTCCAGCGGTAGAGGTGCTCGCGAACGCGGACCTGCTGGCGGCTGTCGTTGCTGTTGCGCAGGCGGACGCTGACGGTTTCGGCCAGCGCCAGGCCATCCGGCTCCTGCACAAAGTCGGACACCTGACGATCACCGCGCAGGCCGGGCGCGATGCCCATGCCGAGATCCAGCGGCTGGTCCGGCCGGGTGCTGGCAATCTGCTTTTCGCCGAGCATGTCCAGCGTTCCATCGACGGCATCTTCGGCCAGAACACGGACGCGACCGGCGGGGATCGTCGCATCGCCGGACAGCTTGAAGCTGAGCGTGCGACGGACCTGGCGTGCGCCGCCGGCGCCAAAGGTCGGGTCGGTCATGGGCACGCGGTTCGGAACCGCCCGCAATGCCTGCCCGACATAGAGGAGGTCGGCATTGCACCGCTGGCCACGTTGTTCGGGAATGAGAGCCACCTGCTGGCTGCTGCCGTTCGGAAGGTCGGAGGGGTTGGGTAGCCGGAACGGTGGCAGCCCGCTGCCACTGCTGGCGAGATTCTCGCGCTCCGGCGGCCCGGCCACCAGCTTGATTCGCGCCGCCGAAAAGCTGTGCCCCGACTGGTTGACGATCTGCGCAAAGCTGGCGAAGTCAACACGACAGTCGCGACCGCCCTTCAGTCGCGCCACGTATTCAGGTCGCCAGGCCAGGCCGGCGGTCGGATAGCTCAGTTGCAGGTCCTGCATGCCGGCGCGCGGGCTTTCGACGCCCAGTCGCAGTTGCGGCACGGCGCTGACGCCGGCCGGAGGATTGGCCAGTCGCAGGCGGCTGTAGTCATTGATGCTGACGATGCTGCCGTCAGCCATGCGCAATGCCAGTGGCAGCGCCGAAGACAGCAGCTCGCCGCTGATCTCGACCAGCGAATCACCGAGGTACTGTTCCACCGTGACCTGCCTGCCGATACTGCGTTCGAGCACGCGGTCGCTGCGCAGCGGTTCGGACTCGAAGCGCTGGCTGAAGACATGGCCGTGCTCCAGCGTGATGGTCAGGGCGCCGGCATCGAGGTAGCGGGGGAAGCCGTTGAGGGTCAAGGTGCCGCGACCGGCACCGACTTCACTGCTGCGGCGTTCATGCACGATGGCATAACCTGGCGGCGGCTCGTAATCCACCGGTCCGCTGAACAGCGGAGTCGCCTCGTCGGTGTTGTACACCGTCAGTGCATATCGCGGCCCGCCGCTGTCGATGGCCCACGATCCGGTGGTGCCGGCATACGTGAGGATGGCGATCAGCGCGGCCTTGGCCTGGGAGGGGGGCATAAGGCGCTATCCTTGGATCTGCAATGCGGTATTGATATCAGATCGGGTGAGTGGAATGCGTATTGTGCACGTGTGTGTCGCCTCGCTGTTCATGCTGGCGCAGGGGGTCGAGGCTGCTTCGCCTTCCGGGCTGGAAGCGCGCGCCGGCTGGATCAGGGAAGCGCCGCCGGCGGCGCCGGTCCGCGCCGGCTACGTCGAACTGCTCAACACGGGCGATACCGAAGTCGTTGTGTCAGGCGCGCACAGCACTGCCTTCGGCGCGATCGAGATCCACGAAATGGCGGACGAGGGTGGCGTGATGCGCATGCGGCGCCTGCCATCGCTGCCGGTGGATGCGGGCGCGCGCGTGTCGCTGGAACCGGGTGGCATCCACCTGATGCTGTTTCGGCCACAGGCCGCGCTGTCGGCTGGCGACAAGGTCGCGGTGACGCTGGACCTGGTGGACGGCTCCAGCGTCGACATCGAACTGGTGCAGCGCTGACCGGGCTGCCGGTTCAGCGTTCCGTGGCCGCCGGCGGTTCCCGCTCCAGGCGATAGGCTTCCACCTCGAAGCGGTTGTGCCAGTACGGGTCGCGGCCGCGGAGCCATTGCCAGGCGCTCGATCCCAGGTACAAGGGAAAGAACAGGACGCCCCAGCGCTCGTACTGGCGGACGTGGACACGCTCATGGCGGCGGCAGCGTTCCAGCGTATCGGTATCGCGGCCGAGAATGATGTGTCCGAACGTGATCGCTGCGATGTCGACGCTTCCGGGAAGCCGCTGCAACCAGCCGGGCAGTCGACCGCCACCCACTTCCAGCGTGCCGTCGATACGCCGCAGGCGGGCGCCGGCCACCAGGGCGGGTGCGGCAAGCAGCAGGCCAACGAGACTGGCCGGTGCCGCCCAGGCATAGATGGGAAACCGCACAAGCCACTGCGCCAGGCGCAGCGGGTCGCGACCGGGCTGGCCGTGCTCAGTCGAGTCCGTCGACACCGTCGAAGAACTCCACCTCCCCGGTCTCCAGCGAATACTCGGCGCCGACCACCCGCAGACCTTCGTTCTGGATCAGCGTTTCAAGCACGGCGGAACCATGCCGCAGCTGGTTGGCGGAGGCGCGGATGTTGGCGCGTACCGCCTTGCGGACCAGGGCGTCGTGGTCATGGCGCAGCTCGGTGGCGAGCAGCGGTTGCACGGTCGGACGGATGCGGTCGACGATCGAGTGCAGGTTGCGCGAGTGCCCGCCATCCGTTCGCGTCAGTTCCTCGACGGTGGCGAGGATCGCGCCGCAACGGGAATGGCCCAGCACCACGACCAGCCTGGTGTTGTAGCGCTCGGCGGCGAACTCGACGCTGCTGACCTGCGAGGGCGCGACGATGTTGCCGGCGACGCGGATGACGAAGAGATCGCCCAGACCCTGGTCGAAGATGATCTCGCCGGGCACGCGGGAATCGGAGCAGCCCAGGATGATCGCGAACGGATTCTGCGCCGCCGCGACCGAGGTGCGCCGCGCGCGGTCGATGGCGGCGTCGCTGTCGAGGTCGTCGGAAACGAAACGCCGGTTGCCTTCGCGCAGGCGCCTGAGGGCTTCGCTGGCGCTGATGGTCATGGCGCCACCTCCGCGCGCAGCGCGTCCGGCAGCGGCACCGCCTGGCCGGTCCTGCGTGAAATCCAGACCATCACCACGTGGCCGTCGCCATGGACCTTGTCGGCGTCGGCCGCATCCACCAGCCGGTGTGTCAGCGTGAAGCTGCGCTCGCTGACGCGGCCGACGCCGAGGTCGACACGGACCCGCGAGGGCCATTCGACCGGTGCACGGTAGTTGTTGGTGATGTTGACCACCACCGGTTGCACGTCCTCGTCGTACCAGCCGGGCGCCAGCGACATCATCCAGCGCAGGCGCGCTTCCTGGACATAGTCGAGGTAGACGGCGTTGTTGACGTGGTTGAACGCGTCCAGGTCGCCCCAGCGCACGTCCACTTCCGTACTGAACATGAAGGATTCACTCATGGCGGGAGTCTATCAAAGCAGGCTGCGTCAGCTGCATGGGTCGGCGATCACGCGCTGCGTGCCGGCGCTTTGCGGCTCGCCGCTTTCCGTGCCGGCACGGCGCGCCTTGCCGGCGCCGGCGGGTCGAGCAGGCGCGAGAGGAAACGCCCGGTATGCGAGGCGGGATTCGCGGCCACCTGCTCGGGCGTGCCGGTGGCAATGATCTGGCCGCCGCGGTGGCCGCCGTCCGGGCCCAGGTCGATGATCCAGTCGGCGGTCTTGATGACGTCGAGGTTGTGTTCGATCACCACCACGGTGTTTCCGTCGTCGCGCAGGCGGTGCAGCACTTCCAGCAGCTGTTCGATGTCGTGGAAGTGCAGGCCGGTGGTCGGCTCGTCGAGGATGTACAGCGTGCGGCCGGTGTCGCGCTTGCTCAGTTCACGCGAGAGCTTCACGCGTTGCGCCTCGCCGCCGGACAGCGTCGTGGCACTCTGGCCGAGCTTGATGTAGCTGAGGCCGACGTCGATCAGCGTCTCCAGCTTGCGGGCGAGGGCAGGCACGGCGGCGAACAGGTGGTAGGCGTCCTCGACCGTCATCTCCAGCACGTCGGAGATCGTGTGGCCCTTGTAGAGCACTTCCAAGGTTTCGCGGTTGTAGCGCTTGCCGTGGCAGACGTCGCAGGGCACGTAGACGTCGGGCAGGAAGTGCATCTCGACCTTGATCAGGCCGTCACCCTGGCAGGCCTCGCACCGGCCGCCACGCACGTTGAAGCTGAAACGACCGGGCGCATAACCGCGCGCGCGCGCCTCGGGCACCTGCGAGAACAGCTCGCGCAGCGGCGTGAAAAGGCCGGTATAGGTGGCCGGGTTGGAGCGCGGCGTGCGGCCGATCGGGCTCTGGTCTATATCGACGACCTTGTCGAACAGGTCGAGGTTGTGAACCGGGCCATGCGGCGCGCCACGTTCCTTGCTGCCGTTGAGCCCGGCGGAGGCGATGCGGAACAGGGTGTCGTTGATCAGCGTCGACTTGCCGGAGCCGGAAACGCCGGTGACGCAGACCAGCAGGCCGGCGGGGATCTCAAGGGTGACGTTCTTGAGGTTGTTGCCCTGGCAGTCCTCGATGCGCAACACGCGTTCCCGATCGACCGGATGGCGGCGTTCCGGCACGGTGATGCCGCGACGGCCGGACAGGAACTGGCCGGTGACCGATTCGGCGCTCGATTTGATATCCGTGAGCGAACCCTGGGCGATGACGCGCCCGCCATGAACGCCGGCACCCGGTCCGATGTCGACGATATGGTCGGCCAGTGCGATGGCGTCTTCATCGTGTTCGACGACGATGACCGTGTTGCCGAGGTCGCGCAGTCGCGTCAGCGTGCCGAGCAGGCGTTCGTTGTCGCGCTGGTGCAGGCCGATCGACGGCTCGTCGAGCAC